>CAYTPS010000315.1:3230-5990 GCA_964439245.1 uncultured Pirellulaceae bacterium
CCTGAAACCCTCCATTTCCTATAAAATGACAAAAGGACGAAAAAAACCAGTGGTCCACTGCAGACACCGCAAATAACGCTATTTCTTTCGGCTCATTCACTCTAAAATCGTCTGCTTGCTGTTTCGCGTCCAAGTGGAGCAAACCGCAAATATGATGAATGCCAGTTTAAGTTACCGAGTTTTACCATGATCGCCGCCAAGCCCAGAACACTGTTCGAGAAGATTTGGGATCAACACATCGTCCACAATGATCCCGGTCGACAGACGCTCTTGTACATTGATCTGCACTTAGTCCATGAGGTTACCAGCCCGCAGGCTTTTGAAGGGCTGCGACTGGCCAATCGAAAGCTGCGGCGGCCTGAATTTACGATCGCCACCCAAGACCACAACGTGCCGACGACAGATCGCTCTCTACCAATCGTCGATCCTATTTCGCGGCAACAAATTGAGACACTTCGCGCCAACTGCGCTGAATTCGGCGTCAAGCTTTACGATTTAGGTGACGCAAATCAGGGGATCGTTCATGTCATCGGTCCTGAATTAGGGTTCACTCAACCGGGCATGACAATCGTCTGCGGCGACTCGCATACTTCGACGCATGGCGCCTTCGGAGCGTTGGCGTTCGGAATCGGCACCAGTGAAGTTGAACACGTCATGGCGACGCAAACATTGTTGCAGACTGTCCCCAAAACTATGGAGGCACGTTTTGACAACAAATTGTCACGCGGCGTTACCTCCAAAGACCTCATCCTGTATCTGATCGGACAAATTTCCACCGCCGGCGGAACAGGTTACGTCATGGAATACACCGGCGAAGCCATTCGTGCCTTGTCCATGGAGGAGCGGATGACGATCTGCAACATGTCTATCGAGGGCGGAGCTCGCGCAGGGATGATTGCTCCCGACGAAACGACATTCGAGTACTTGCGAGGAAAAGAGAACGTCCCTGCGGATTTTGAATCGGCGGTCGAGCGCTGGAAGAAACTCCCCAGCGACCCCGGAGCCACTTACGATCGCGTTGAGATCTACGACGCGGCAGCGATCGCCCCGCAAGTGACTTGGGGGACCAACCCCGGTCAAGTCATTGCCGTTTGCGACAACGTTCCCGTCCCAGCGGAGATCGAAGACGCCACCGATCGCAAGTCGGCCGAACTAGCGCTGGAGTACATGGACTTGAAAGCCGGCCAGCCAATGGAGGAGGTTGAGATCAACCGCGTCTTCATTGGCTCCTGTACCAATTCGCGGATCGAGGATCTTCGGGCCGCTGCTGATGTCATCAAAGGGCACAAGGTGTCTGAAAAAGTTCACGGCATGGTCGTGCCGGGAAGCGGTGTGGTTAAAAGGCAAGCCGAAGAAGAGGGACTTGATCGGGTCTTCAAGGAGTCGGGCTTCGAATGGCGAGAGGCCGGTTGCAGCATGTGCTTGGCAATGAACCCGGACAAACTGGAACCCGGCGAACGTTGTGCTTCGACAAGCAACCGTAATTTCGAAGGACGCCAAGGCCGCGGCGGACGCACGCATCTGGTCTCGCCAGCAATGGCAGCGGCGGCAGCGGTCGCCGGCCATTTTGTCGATATTCGCAACTGGGATTTCAAAGCGTAGTTCCTTGCACTGCTATAAACACAGAGACTTCAACCTACCCAACTTTTATGCAAGCTTTCACGAAACATACTGGTGTCGCTGCAGCGATGGACCGTTCCAACGTCGACACGGATCAAATCATTCCCAAACAGTTCCTCAAGCGCATTGAGCGGACTGGTTTTGGTCAGTTCCTATTTTTCGACTGGCGATTTCATCCCGATGGAAGTGAAAACGAAGAATTCGAACTCAATCAGCCTCGCTTCCGCGATGCGACCGTGCTGGTTGGTCGTAAAAATTTCGGCAACGGTTCCAGCCGCGAACATGCGGTCTGGGCGCTGGACGATTATGGTTTTCGCTGTGTGATTGCAGAATCGTTCGCCGATATCTTCTACAACAACTGTTCGAAGAACGGGGTGCTGCCAGTGGTGCTGACCACCCAAGAGGTGCAGAAAATCCACGAGAACATTGCGGCAGAAGAAGGCTACCAAATCACCGTCGATCTCGAAAACAATCGGGTCACCGACAGCAAAGGTTTTGAAGCGCCTTTTACGATTGACGATTTCCGCCGCCAGTGTTTTCTCGAAGGTCTTGATCACATTGCCTTGACGATGAAGCATGAAGAAAAGATCACGCAATACGAGCAAGAGAAACTAGGCTTGGCGTAGACTCTGCCGCCCAGCCTCCACTAGGAGATCATCTTTTCAACGATCTCGCCATGGACGTCAGTCAGTCGGAACCGACGCCCTTGATAGCGGAACGTCAATCGCTCATGATCGATGCCCAGCTGTTTTAGCAGCGTTGCGTTGAAGTCATGGACGTGAATTGGGTCTTCGGCGATGTTGTAGCCGAATTCGTCTGTACTTCCAATCACGCCAGGCTTGATACCGCCGCCGGCAACCCAAGAAGTGAAACAGCGCGGATGGTGATCGCGTCCATAGTTACCGTTGGCCATTACGCCTTGGCAATAGGAAGTACGCCCGAACTCGCCTCCGAAAATGACTAACGTATCATCCAACATTCCGAGGCGTTTCAGATCTTTCACCAGCGCGGCAGACGCTTGATCGACGTCCTTGGCTTGCCTGACGATTCCCTTGGGCAAATTCGAGTGGTGGTCCCAGTCCTGATGATATAGCTGAATGAACCGCACGCCCTTTTGCGCAAGTCGACGCGCTAGTAGAC
>CAYTPS010000316.1:0-5987 GCA_964439245.1 uncultured Pirellulaceae bacterium
CAATACACTTGCCACAAGCGCCAGTGCCGCGCGAGCGGCTTCGTCCACGAGCCCATTGTGCACGATTCTGCGGCATGCACAAATGTCCGGTCTTGGGAAGCGACTAAAACTGGGATCGAAATCCCAGCCCATAGCTGCCATCCAGAAAATGGCACGAATGCTGCGAGTGCAGTCCGCATTCCTGCCGTTCGCGGCGCCTGCGAAATCTGCGGCAGGTTACATTCACTTCGTGCGGACCTTGCTGCCGATGTACCGAAAATGATTTATGGTATTTCAGCTTGGCTTGGGGTTACGCTTCAACCTACCGTGCCAACGCGGGAACTCATCAAAGAGTCGTTTGAAGTGGCGATCATAAGCAGGCGTTTCGATCTCTTTCAACCAATTTGGGTTGGGGTTAACATCAAGCATAACGCTCATTAGCGCATCGCCACTCATAACCGCACCCTGAATCGCGTCCATTGATGTTCTCTCGTCGATACCAAAACTTTTATTTTCGATCAAAAGTGCCAATATTGCCTTCATGCGAAAAGGTGCAGGTGGGTGTGATAAGCGATCGATCCGCTGACTGCGCCAGTCAGATCTGTCTGAAATTCTAAAATATAGATTAACGATCGTTAGGACAAATGTGATCGTGTCGCTTTCGTTTTTGAAAAGGCGTTTCTTATAGGTTTTAATCAGGTCGAAATCACTGGCTTTTGACAGCATCAACTTAAGCGTGGTGAATGTGTTCTGGAACGCATAGCCGTCAGCGATAATTTCACGCGCCTGAGAAGGAATTGCTTTCTCAGGATCTATCAAAGGAGGTGCGCGGCGATCCATAAGCAATGGGCTTGAAATGGCTGATTGTTTTCGTCGACCATGATCGTTTCTCAGGTGCCCAACTTCATGGAAAACAACAAACCTAAACAAGAGCTTCAGCACCAAATAGAAGAGCATCTGACGTTCGGGAGCGTCTCTCCAACCGGCACTTTCTATAGCCCAAACGAAAGGGCCGGATTCCTGAAGAAGTCTACGCGGCGTCTGTTTGGATCGCATAGGATCAGGAGCCCAGACTGGTTCAGCTCCCCCCGTCATCGCAGGAAAAACCCCGCGTTCCGCCGCTACCGCTGCAACCCTGCATAAAACCCAGAACATCCCCGCATACATACCGACGATTTCGATTTCATCTTGGATCGCAACCGCATTCATGTCTCCACTTTCCAGCACAACGAAAGTTGCTCCATTGGCTCGACATATGGCCTGAGCTTCTTGGGCGAACGGTGTGAGCCAGCCACTTTGATCGTCGAACCTCACGGTCATGACCTGAGGCTGGCGGTGTTTTTTAAGTACGTCATCAATAGTTCTCAACGCTTAACCTTCTTGTATTGGTTCATGCCTACCCGCCGGTGTTCCCGCTAAGCCGTAAGATCCGCTTCACCTATATCTAAGGGCGGCGGGAACAACGTTATGCTTGGATGGCTATCCGGTTCAAACGCCTCCACTTTTCTGTCTGACGCAGATTTGGCTTTGCTGTGCCTATCATTTCAAGAACGCTAGAAAGACTTTGGCGGTCATATGGCGCAAATTCTGCCTCGCTTGGCACGACACGGTCCAACAGATCAAGAGTTGCCACGGGGTATACCGCCGGTAAGTTCGAGTGGTTATCGGTATCATCTTTCTTCAGAGTATAGAGGTGCATATCAAGACGTTTGATTGACACCAGAAACGGCAAGATTGCATAAACAATTTCTTCAAAGTTGTCCGTGGCATCTTCTGCCAACGACATGAACCTCTGCGAAGTTTCAGGTGTTTGGCAGATGGCCTCCCTTGGCCAAGCCTTGTCGAGAAAAGGCTTTCCCCGTGTCCGCCACTTCTTTTTGTCTTTGACCAAACGGGCCAGGAACCAAATGGAATGGGACCGCCCTGCATCATCGGTCTTTTGAAGGACGGCTCGAGCTTCTGCAAACGTAATGTATTCAGGTTGCCGACCATGACGGAAGCAAGCCAAGATCAAGAATTCATGTATCTTGGTCGGCAATCGATCTCCCCAATTCCACCTGTGTACGTGAACTGCGGCTTCCAAAAAACTATCCTTGATGAGGGCGAACAGGTTTGGTTCCGGCAATGTGTTATCATAGAGATAACCGTTCCAAGTGGGTTCAGCTGCCGCATGTTGGAGATTGAACCAGGGTATAACTCGTTTCTTAATCCAGTTTGGATCAAGATAGTACAACCAGCGCAATCTGCGCGTTGTAACACAGACTGCGTAGTCAGACCCTTCGCCTGGCGACGCATAAAGCCATTCCAACCTTGTCTTGATGCAGTCAGGAATACCTGTCGCTTTACCCAACTTAAGACTATCCAGATAGGCGAATAGAAGCTCCGCAACCTTGCCAGTTGGACTGTTGATTGCGTGATCGGTTGTCCTGCGGGATCGTTTTACTGTCCTCCCCGCAACAGAGACCTCTCCGATTGCACTCTCGGTAGCTGCGGGCCCGTTAAGCAACAGGCCATCCAAAAGCTGATCAAGAAGTGTAAAAGTCCGATCAGCGTCTTCTGCAATCAGCGGCACGAACCTGTTCTCAACAAAGCTAAAAAGCTCATGCCGTAATGAAAAGAGCGTCTCTGGAGGCAGTTTGGTCAAACGACCGACAAATAGGAACTGTAGTCGTAGTGACGCTTCCTTGGGGAACGAACCTATCGCTGTTCGCCAATGCTCTTCGGGAAACTCTTCAACGCGCGCAGACAGATTCAACGCGGTAATTGCTTTCAACGGGTTTTCTTCAACAAGTCCGGCAAATGGCCTCAACTCTGCGAAGTCTTCGAAATGTCGTCCTGACAATGCAGTAGCTGCTTGTATGACACTTGCTGCAGGCAAATCTTTGATCGCGGTCGGGTCAGTTTTGGTCACAACCATGCCGGATCGCCCTTCGTGGCTATCGTCAGCATCTGCGGCCCATTCAGGACTATACCGCTTATCCGCGCCTCGAAGCGCTATCAGTTTTTGATGAGTTGCCTCATCAAGATCGCAGCCATTTTGGTGCAGCCAGTCCAGCATCGACGCTGAAGTAACGGCTCTGACTCGTTGCCCTTCCGGATCAGCCGACAAGCGTGTCGATCCCTTGGCAATTCTCTCTTCTAAGACCATTCGACGATCTGCTGGGAACTCTGACCATCGCAACCTGAACAGATGTAGTAATTCACGACGGTGATAGGGATTCCAAAAAGACTCATCAGTCAGTTGTTGTATTCCATCTAAGGTTTCAGGCGGTTCAAATAGATCAGGCTTTGCCCAAACATAAAGACGGAGTTTGTCAAAAAAATAGGGGTCATTCTGAGGCCATTTATTTAAATCCTCCATCAGATAGGCCGCATGTTCGGCACACATGAGATTTAAGTACTCGACGAACCAAAGCAGGTAGCTATCTGCCTCATCAAGGTATCTATCCCCTTCGTGTTCATCAGGGTAAAGCGATTTGGTCTTCCAGTATTTTGTATCAACTTGGTTAAGCAGATTAGCTGCCAGTTCCAAATTTTGACGGAAGGCTCTGTAGATGGGAAGAAGGAATTCCGAAGGGATACTTCCGTCTTCGCCATGGCGTTGAACGAATTTCACTTCAAACCGAACGACGCCGTTGGGGTAATCATCCCAAACATGAGTTGGTGGCCGTATCGCTTCGATACCCAACTGAGAAGACGCCTTTAACTTTGGCTTCGTTGAAGATTTGAACAGTTTGACAATCCGCTGTGACCAGCCAAATGTCTTGAGTTCCCTCTGATAGTCAAACCAGCTACCATCATGATCATCGATCGGTCGAGCCCTGAAAATATCTAATAAATTCTCCCATGTTTTCTTACCCCGCTCGTTTGGAACCGAATTGTTGCGAAGCAATTGCCACTCGACTTGATGCAGCAAATTTGGATGAAGTGCTGGGTACTTCGAAGCCCACCATGCAGTTACTGGATTGTCGACCTGTTTTCCAATCCAATTCGAAAGGTGAGTAACTCTTACGGGTGCAGGGATGGTTCTTCCAAAATCGAAACCTGCGACACGCGTCACTGATCTGTCTGAAGTGCCTGTCTCTTGAGACAGAATGTCATCACCGATGATTGGAGCGTTGTTGGCCGCATCAGGATCTTTTCTTACATCACCATCAAGGCGAAAGTTCTCCCAAGGATCGAAGACTTCTTTTCCGTCGTAGCTGACAACCTTTTCCGCTAACCGTAGTCCGCGATCAAACACGCAAAGCCAGTCTGCCGGAGCGGGAGGTTCCATGGCAGCGAATAGCTTCGCCCCAGGGTCTGTGTTCACAAGGGCAATGACGTTGCCACGTTGTATAGGATCTAAATCCTGCGGCCTCTGTGACGCTAATTTGAGGACATCTGCGGACCACTTGCCGGGATCCTCAGCTCGAATGGACCATCCTTTAAGCGAATCCCAAAGTTCCGAGTGTTCTCGATTATTTGTGACATACGAAATCGGTATTGCGCCCGTGTCCCTCCATTTGGCATCGACCTCATGGTGTTCGCCAGAGTCAAAGGCGTACAGTCGCCCAGTATTGGTCCCATCAGCGGCGCGCAGGCCTTGCAGCAGATATTTCACTGGTGGATCACTTGCTGAGTAACCTACCAAAACAACGGTGTATTTCTCAAGAATTCCGCGAAAAAAGCGCGTTGCCCAACCTTGAGACAAATATGCCCTGCCAAAATCTGAGCTAGAAAGAACTAGCCCATGTCTGCCCTCATGACGCCTTATGCGATAGTTGAGGCGTCCATGAAGATATACAATCCCAGAAAAGCTCTCTTCGAAACCTAAGTCAGGAAGTTTGGGTGCAATATGTCTTTCTAGCTTGCCAGAAGCGGCTTTTTCAAAAAGTAGGTCAAAGTTAGTTGTGACTAGTCTCACCTTGTCGTCTGGTCCGGTCGCAAGTTTCAGCAGACACTCGTGCGCGCTCAAGTTGGCTTTTGTGTTACTCTTCAGTTTCTGTGCGACGCAATAGTCCACTTCCCCGTGAGGATATTCAGAATAAAGTTGGTTAAAAATACCATCGAATGAGGGGGCGGAATTTTCGTCTGCAGTGGGCAACAACCATTTGCTAAAGAGTTGCCGTGATCTCGCGTCTTCCGGCGTCCCTAATTCATCAAGAACATGTTGAGTTAGCCCTTTAAATGTCGGCATGCCTGCAGGGTATGAAGCTCCAGCGCCACACAAAAAAACCACCTCACCTCGATCTCTAGCTTCCAATAGCTGATCAGGAATATTTGGGCCATGTTCGACGAATCTCATTACATTTCCAAATCTCTACTACAATGCGGTTCCACTTTAGCACCCTGCCAATAAATCAAAATCGCTTTCCGACAACGTAAAGGGATCGGGGGCCCGCATTCATGCGACTGAGGTCAAATTGTAGCAAAAGCTCGAAGTAATTTGATCGCAGCAAAGGTCAGCTTTTCGGTATATCGTCAATCCTTTCGTAGCCGCAGCGAAGGTCCGGGTTCCGCCGATGCTGCGTTCCGCTGCGCTCGCAGCGTAGGATAAGCAGCCGTAGGATGAAAAACCTCGAAGGTCTGTTTTGTCCGCTTCGCAGAACTTGGTGCAGAATGCAGCGAAGGTCCGGATTCCGCCCAACCTTACCGAAACTTGTATCTACCTTCCGTCTTGGCAAAACGCTCATCTAAAGTGTGCGCATGGCGCTCCGATAGCCGCTTCAATTCTTCTATATGAGAGCGTGCAAAGCCCCAGAAGTTCTCCGCCTTGACGCCACTAGCAACCGCTCGCGTGATAAGGTTACCTGTGATGTTCTGATCCGTCATTCGCATATGTTCTGCGCGATTGACTTGTCTGACTGCTTCCGGAATTACACCCGAGCGATGGGTGGCCAAACTCGTCTCAGCCATTAGCTTGAGGTGTGACCAGATTTCATGGTCGGGCCATCTGCTTCGATTTGAGTCCCTTTGCGGCTCGGTGTACCGCATTTTTTCCAAAGACTCCGAAAAGACATCACCGA
>CAYTPS010000317.1:0-5966 GCA_964439245.1 uncultured Pirellulaceae bacterium
AGGCGGAGGTGAATTGGACGAAAAGATTCGCGCTGAGGTGCAAAGTCGAGGCTTGAGTGATCAGGTAAAATTGGTGGGAAGCCTTGATCACAAATCGGCGCTCGAATTTATCTCGAAGCTCGATGTGCTGGTCATGACGCCACGCTGGGAAGGTCTGCCCTTGCTGCCGCTTGAGGCCATGTTTATGAAAGTGCCTGTAGTATCGACTGCCGTCGGCGGTATTCCGGAGGTCATTCAGCACGGTGAAACGGGGATGCTGGCGAAATCTGAGAACGCTGATGAACTAGCGGATCACGTTGAAAGCATTCTATTGGACAACCAATTACGCCATTCGATCGTCGAAAACGCATTTGAACGAGCCCACAGACATTTCTCACAAGACGCGATGCTAAAGCAAATTCGAGAGTCCTACGTCCGAACTCTCAGCAACGAGTATGCGTTTGAACGAGCAAACGTTGATGCTGGAGAAGCCGTTCAGCAATCCGCCGGTGCTTAAGCGGAAAACATCGGAGTCCCGTCATTGGGAGCGCGCTTCCAAATTAGGAATTGCTGTCGAGCGCCATCCCACGTCGCCGTGTTTGGACGCGTCTTCTCAATCCACCAATCGACCGATCTAACGGTCCGGTGCAGGTTATCGCCGAATTTGTCATCAATCCCGGACTTGCGACAGGACACTGCTCCGTAGAATGTGCCGCCTGGACGAACGACACGATTGATCTCGCTCAATGTGGCATCAATGTCCGGTTCGTCCAAATGCTCGAGAACATCGAATGAAGTGACTAAAGAAAAGTAGTTGTCCTCAAACGGCAATGTTTGATCGTCGAGTGTCCTCAAACGCTCGTCTAGGTTATGCATGTTGGCGAGACGCTCTTTCGCCTTCATGATCGCTTGGTCGCTGATGTCCACGCCGAAAGTGTGGAAGTTGAATTGATGACCGGAAAGGTATTCGAACGCGAACCCGATTCCACAACCAACATCTAGGGAACGCCCCGCCAAGTGCACCAATGTGGGCTCGGCTTGCAAAACCGCCCGGAAGCCGGGCGAGTTTTGGGCTAGGCCATAGCGCACATCGGCGTTGACGACGTCGTTGTAGATATCTTTGTAGTCAGGCATGGATTACTTCATGAAGTCGAAGTCCATGGAATCTACGTACTCTTGATTCCAGTCGCGCTGACGTTCTTCGTAGTAGTGAGCGTTTACCATGCCGACGTCAGCCGGAATACGCTGAAACTTGAACAACTGATCATTCAAATACTTCTCACCGACAACAGCCACATCCTCGGTGGGACTTGTCGATTGAATGACGTAGATAATGTCACGACGACGATTGGGAGCGACACCAGCCTCTCCTTCCTTGAGAGAGAACGCAGTCTCCATGAATTCTTCACCGGCAAGTTCGACACCGATCGGCTGAGAAAATACCGTACGCCGACCTCGGACCTGAAACCAAGAAAACTCACCAGTCGGACCGGCTTTGTCCGGATCAATTTCGGTCAGTTGCTTGTCGGCACTTGCCTGGGCAGCGATCCCTTGAGCAGCTTCCTTAGCCGCCTCAAACGCCTTTTTCTGACGATAGAACTTAATGACCTCTTCCTTGCAGTCCTCTAGTTTAGGGATTTCCGTTTCTCGCATTTCAACCGGCCAGTAAACAAACGCTTTTGTTCCGTCGTTGTAAACCGTTGGTGCGTAAACGTCGGTAGTGTTGAATCGGTCAAAGATCACATCGGCCAGCAAATCGACAGAACGCTGTGTAAAGTTCATCGTCTTGCCTAGCTCGGTCTCTCTGAGTTGTTCGTTGTCGACCAGTTCAGTCTCACTCAAACGAAGTCCGTTCTCATCTGCGATCGCTTGGAAATCGGGAGGTGTCGGCTTAGGTTTGTCGGTATTTGTACCGTTGTCCCACAGCAATAGCTGTTGGTTGTAGGTCTCGATTTCCGTTTCCGCCGTCAGCAACGCAACGCGCATTGCATCTGTGGCCTCTTTCCCTTTCAACTGGCGTCGAATCAAGCCGGCGACTTCCTTGAGAGGTTTTGCGCGCTTGATCACCTTTTCTTCGTCGTCACCCAACAGCGGGCCGATCGCGTCGTCGTCGCCGGCAGAATTCAGCATGTCGGCCAGTCCGCCCTCTTCAGCAGCCTCATCCTCTTTGGAGTCGGTTTTCTCTTGAGCCTTTTCTGTCGTCTCAACCTCGGTTTTGACGGTTTCTTCAACGGCCGGTTCGGTTGTCACAGGGTCAGCAACAACAGCCGGTTCTTCGGTGACGGGCGAACTGACAACTGGTTCAGCAGCAGGCTCTCCGACAATAGGTTCAACAACGGCCGGCTCTCCAACGACAGTTTCAACAACGGCCGGCTCACTTACCACAGGCTCACCTGCGGCCGGTTCACCTTCTTGTGCAAGCATTGAGACGAACTGAAAAGTCTTAGAAGATCGAACGTTAATCGAATTGTCTGGCTTCTCCGTTGATGGAACTGGAGCCGGATCATCGCTGTCGGCATCATCCGCAGCGTCCCCGGGCGGCAAATCGGCCGGAGGCTCGGGACTGTCGTCCGGGACGATTTCCATCACCAAATCAGATTCTTGTGCAACCAGTTCATCATATTGAGCCTGGATCTCTTTGTCGGTTAGGCTCGCAGACGCTTTGGCAAGAAAACTGTCGAAGTTAGCCGCAAAATATTGCAACTTCATCCGCCGCTGAGTTTTGAATCCAGGCAACTTTCCACTTGGGTCTTTAAACTCAAGTTTACCTTCCTCGTAAATCGCGCGAAGCTCCGACTGCGTGGGCGACAAAGAATCATCGACATAGTCGCTTACCGAGACGGGAATCACCTGACATTCAATTTTTCGAGCCGTTTTCCCAAAATGTTCAACGGACTCAGTCAGATTTGGAACACGCGGAAGACCAGACATGGAGAGTATCATCATTTTCTGATTCAGCAGCTCAACCTCCAGTTGTCGCCGAATCGCGGCCATAGGTACACGACCGCCGTTAACTTCTCGATTGATCTCTTTCAGCAATTGAGGCGTGACCTCTGCACCACCGGCGGACATCGCCAAGTAATCATCAATCATCGCGTTGCTGATCAACAGCCCCTCTTCCTTGGCCTTTTCGGCCATCAATTGCCGGCTGATAATTTGTTCGTCAACGTAATCTTGTTGACCGTCGCGAATCGGAGAGATAGGAGATACCAAACGGACGAACTCGTCCTCACGATCGGCACGTCCATGTTGCTCAAGACCGGCCAACAGTCGCGCCGTTCCGTAGTGGCGTTTGGTCCACTCGTTGATCTGGTCGCGTGTGAAGGAGCCGTTCTTCCAAGTCGCCAAGGTAGGGTTTTCCCGAGTTCCACCTGTACGAATGTCGGTGGCAAATTGCTCGAAGACTGCGCCGAGTCCAAAGAAGGCCATACAGAAAATGCCAACGGGCACCATGATCCAAATCGCGTTTCTGCGAAACCAATTGAGAGGCGAAGCCATTGAGTGATCTCAGAAAATGTAAAAGGGTTGTTTGGGTGAATGGCCGCGATCATTGAACTGAGGTACAGATTTTGACCCGCCAGCAAAGATGAAAATTTATCTCTGCAAGACAGCTGATTCAATCCCAATCCTTACGCATTTCCACGAATTCGCGGCGAAAGAAGCTCCGAAACAGCTTCAAGGACCAGCACTAGGCAAACTGGGCTCTATACCAACGACAATTCGGTAGAATGAACCGCTGTCGATCAACAAAGTATTTCGGTGAACCCAATGAGATTAGTCGTCCACGTTACCGTTTGTCTGTTAGTTGCTCTAGCCGTTACAGCTTCAAGCACCGAGCTACAACAGTGCACCGCACAGCAGTTGGTTGTTGTCAAAGGCGTGGAAAAACAGCCTCTGATCAGCGCAACAAAACGTCTCGTCGAATCAATGGAGTCAGCCGGATCACCGTTAACTCCGGCGATCATTGCAACGCTCGAAACAGCCTATCTAAAGAAAACGGATGACGAAGTCTCGTCTGCCATTCAAGCTGCACTCGACCCGCTGTGTATTGCGGGCGTCGATATCAACGCAGAGAGCCGCGTCATGGTAACCTCTGGTGATTGTCCGAAGAACTTAATCGAGTCTGGATGGCGGACGTTTTTGGTGAAGGTTCACAACCAAGCTGAAATCACGCCCGTGCTCAAGTGCGAGAGCCCCAATGCGGCACCCGTTTACCAACAAGGCGAATGGCCGCGCGAGCGCCCCAAGTCAAAACAAAAACTGGTGGATGCCGAGGATCTCCCGGACCGGTTTCTGACGTTTTCGATGCTCGACCGACCGCCGGTGCAGAGACGGTTGTCGGGCCTAAAGCTTGAGTATCGTATTTTGCTGCTTTACAGTCGCGATCGAGGTAAACGCGAGGGCACTCTCTCGTTTCATGTTGGAGCCGGAACCCAAGACATTGGCTTTCGCCATGCCATTCCAGTTCTGTTCGATTGTCGGCCGGCGGTCAATGTGAAGCTGAACGTACAAGATTTTGATGGTCAGCCTACAACCTGCGCTTTGGTGATCAAGGACCAGCGGGAACGCGTCTATCCGCACCAAAGCAGACGTCTGGCGCCTGATTTCTTTTTTCATCAACAAATCTATCGAGCCGATGGAGAATCAGTCGCGCTGCCTCCCGGAAAGTACTCTGTAGACGTCTCGCGCGGACCAGAATACATGCCGTTAAATTTTGAAGTTGTTATCCCAGATGAGGCTCAGTTTGAACTGACGATCAAACTCAAACGCTGGATCCATTTAGCAAAACTTAATTGGTGGTCCGGTGACCATCACATTCATGCTGCCGGCTGTTCTCACTACGACAGTCCCACCGAGGGCGTTGGTCCGAAAGCCATGATGCGGCACATCTTGGGAGAAAACCTAAACGTCGGGAACGTCTTGAGTTGGGGCCCGTATTGGTATTCGCAAAAGAGATTCTTCGAGGGAGACATTTCTAAACTCTCCACGCCCGAGTGTATCCTGCGGTACGACGTTGAGGTCAGTGGATTCCCTTCGTCACATGCCGGACACCTTTGCTTGTTGAAGCTTGCTGAGGACGACTATCCCGACAGCGAGAATTTAGAGGATTGGCCAAGTTGGACGTTGCCTATTTTGCAGTGGGGCCAACGGCAGGGCGGTGTGGTAGGTTACAGCCACAGTGGTTGGGGGTTAGCGCTGCGCGAGCATGTCGATGCGCTGAACGAGCATGTCGCGATAGACAGTCCGTATAACGTCGACGATCACCGGGCACGAACGGATTGTTTTCCGGCGCTTGGCGTTCCGGATTCAGCGTTGAACCTAGGTCAATGAGTGTCGGCGACCAAACAACGCGTTGCAAGTCGCGTTAGTCGTTTCGCGAAGAGTCACCAAGCAGTTTAGTTCTAAGCAGTGGCCCCAGCGTGAAGAATCCAATGTTGGCGATGGCAAAAATTCCCCCGATCATCGCGGCACAAGCAGCCCAATTGACGTGAACCGAGTATTCATGATCGTACGAAGCGTATCGCCGACCAAGCGTTTGTTCCATTTGCGTCGATTGAAACCAAGACCATGCCGCTGAAACTGCAACCAGAAGAGCCAACGTGCCCAACACCGAAACATTGAACAATGCGACCGATCGCCAGTTGACGCCGCCATCGCGAGCGTGCGCGCCTCCGCTTTTTGGCGCTTGAAATGGGTTGTCAGTCTGATTCATTTCGTCATCTGAGAAGCACACGCGAGTAGCCGGATAACGTCAACGATCACCGGGCCGCGGCGATCGACTTGCAAGCAGAAAAACCCGCGCGGCCCGCGGCTTATGGTCATCCCGCATCGTGATTGTTTGTCTGCCGCGGGAGCCTGAACGAAGCTCAGAGCAGGCAGACAACAGCTTATCCCCGATGCGGCAAGATTGCAAAATTTGTGATTAACCTGACAGGAGAACTGCAAAGTCATTTTGCCATCATTTTTAGACCCTTTGTTGGCGCCCA
>CAYTPS010000318.1:0-5952 GCA_964439245.1 uncultured Pirellulaceae bacterium
GCATTTGCTTTACTCTCGATTTTGGCACAAAGTGTTGTTTGATCGCGGGCATCTAAGAACCAAAGAACCATTTCAAAAACTAGTCAACCAAGGCATGATTCTCGGTGATGTCGAATTTACTGGATATCGAGATTCATCCGGGGCATGGGTTTCGTCGAAGGACGTTGTCCGAGACGAGGAACGTAAGCCGATTAACAAAGCAGGCGAGCCGCTTGAAGTAGTCAAAGTCGATGCGGCGGAAGTCGAAAAATCTGGCGAGTCATTCGTTTTGAGATCTGACGATTCGATTCGCATCGACAGCCGAGCCCACAAGATGTCCAAGAGCCGCGGCAACGTGGTCAATCCAGACGTCATCGTGAAAGACTTCGGCGCTGATTCATTGCGGTTGTACGAGATGTTTATGGGACCACTGGAACAGGCAAAGCCGTGGAGCATGAAGGGCGTTAGTGGCGTAAGGAATTTTCTCGACCGTGTCTGGCGATTACTGGTCGATGACCAAAGCGAAACGACCGTTCTAAATGCGGCCGTAGGCGATTTCGATCCTACCGAAGATCAGACGCGCTTATTGCATCAGACCATCAAAGCTGTCTCCAACGACATTGAGAAGTTGAGCCTGAACACTGCAATCGCGCGTATGATGGAATTCGTCAATTTCTTCACCAAACAAAAGCAACGTCCTCAAAGTGTGATGGAGCCGTTCGTATTGTTGCTTTCCCCGTTTGCACCGCACATCGCTGAAGAACTGTGGAAGTTATTGGGCCACCACGAGAGCCTAGCCTACGAGCCATGGCCGCAGTACGACGAAGCCCTGACGGTTGAATCGACGATCGAGATTCCGGTTCAGATTCTGGGAAAGATCAAATCTCGCATCAAAGTTGCTCCGGGGACCGCCAAAGACAAACTTGAGAAACTAGCGTTGGCAGACGAAAAAGTTGCCGAACTTCTGGCTGGAAAAACAATTGTCAAAACGATTGTCGTACCAGACCGACTCGTAAACTTCGTCGCCAAGTGATGCTAGACCCAAAATCGAAATCCCTACTACGCCGCAAGCTGTTGAAATGGTTTGACGCCAATCAGCGTGATCTTCCATGGCGAAAGAAGCGCACGCCCTATCGCATCTGGGTCAGCGAGATCATGCTGCAGCAGACACAGGTCGCCACCGTCGTCGCGTACTATCAGCGTTTTATGAAGCGCTTCCCAACAGTCAAGAAACTGGCGTCGGCCGATCAAAGTGAAGTCTTAAAACTGTGGGAAGGCTTGGGATATTATCGACGCGCCCGCCAGATGCATGCGGCAGCGATTCAGGTGGTTGAAAAACACGGCGGGAAATTCCCCACCGATTTTGAATCGGTGTTAGCCCTGCCCGGCATCGGCCGCTACACTGCTGGCGCAATTCTCTCGATTTCGCTAGATCAAAAATTGCCGATTCTCGAAGGCAATACGATTCGCTTGTACGCCCGATTATTGGAGATGAAATCGGACCCACGCTCATCGGCCAACCAAAAGGTCCTGTGGGAATTCGCAGAAACAATCTTACCCAACAAAAGGGCAGGGGACTTTAATCAAGCGTTGATGGAGCTGGGCAGCGAAATCTGCAAACCCAAAACGTGGAAATGCGAAGCGTGCCCGATTCAAGAAATCTGCCCCACGTACGTGAGAGGTCTGCAATCAAAGATCCCCGCCAAAGGAAAGAAGATCGTTTACGAAGACCTATACGAGGCGGCAATCTTGGTAGCGAAGAAGATCGACGGGCAACAGAAATTCCTGGTACGCGTCTGTGGTTCAGACGAGCGTTGGACAGGGCTATGGGATTTTCCACGCTATGAGATCGATCATCGAAAAACGGAGGCGGAAATCGGCATCGACCTGGGGAAAACGCTCACCACGCAAACGGGCCTTTCCGCAAAACTGAAGGTCGTTGGAAAACCCATGCGACACGCCGTGACCAAGTATCGGATCCGACTCAGCTGTTTCGAGGCCACGTCAGTAAAGGGTCGCCTAAAAAAACAAACGACACAAACGCGCTGGTGCGCGCCCGACGAACTGGCAGATCTGCCGATGAGCATTACAGGCCGGAAACTCGTAGATCGCTTCTTGTGAGGTTGCCAAACCCTAGCCACCAATGAGAAATTATTGCGTTCGTAGCAGAACGGTGAACGGTTGGATATCAAAAAAGTCAACGTCGCCGTCGGTGTCAATGTCGGCTTCGACTTGATACACACCACTGGTAAGCACCAATATGAAGGGTGTGATGTCCGCAAAGTTAACATCTCCATCTCTGTTAACATCGCCTAACGTTGACGGCACATCAATGATCGAATTGATGTATTGAGAGAAATGCCCAACGTCGGCATAAACTCCAGCTGTTTGATCAGCGCATCCTTCACCGAAGCTGGTGATGCCCACAAGTGTTAGTGGGGATTCGGTAAACAACGGTCCGCCACTGTCACCTTGGCAAGTGTCTTTTCCGACGGCAAAAGCGCCGAGATGCTGGGCGGTAATACTACTGCCAAACTCACTCTGGAGCTGACTTAGGCTAACGGTTTGCATTTCCACTTGCTTGAGCGCCGTTGGATAGTCAACGGTGAATTCATCATCAGTGGTATCCCCCCAGCCAATTGCCTTGACTAAGGTTCCGGCAGTTGATGTAGGAGACGTGGCGATTGATATGGGTGTTATGTCTGTAATAGGGGAGTCTAGAACAAGCAGTGCTACGTCGGACAAGAGATTTCCGTTAGATGTTTCTTGGTAGTTCGGGTGCATAATAATCTGCGTAACGTTGCGTCTTCTGGCAGTGCCGGGCACATTGCTCAGATTGGTAACACCGACGACAACTTCGAGACCATTCGCGTTCTCGAATTCAACGCAGTGAGCCGCTGTCAACACATGGTTTGGACCCACCAACATGCCGCCGCAAAATTGATTGTTGAAGATATTTGTCGAGCCACCAGATTTAGAGCCAACGCTTGCCATCCATGGGTGGGCCCCCTCGGCGACGTTGGAACCGCCGATAATCTTTGATTGTGCGTGGGCAGCGACACAAAAAGAGAAGGCAAACAAAAGGAAGGCTGTAGTTCTTATCATCAGAAGTTGCGTCTACTTGAAATGTGGAGATAAAGCGCTCATCGCGAAGCGTTATTGTTAGCTCAACGGCACAGAATGTCAATTTGATTGGAGAGACTTACTGCGTTCTTCAGCAACGATACTTCGAAAAGCTATCCCGTACCCCCGTTGCCTCTGTGCACTATTGGCCGGCGTCTGATGAGTAACCAGCGAGAATGGTTGTCTGGCTGATTCATTAATTTGCTTGAAACGATCAGGCTCGGCTGCGCAGCCAGCATCGAATCAGAGTGGGTACTCGAATCTCTTCGGAGATTGGTTACTTGGTAAGCGCCCCTCAAACCGACGGCTGATGCGATTGCCTGCTGGCACACAAATCTTGACACCATCGGTTCTCTTCAGCGAACAACATTGTCGTTATCCGATTCGCTGGCTGGGGTTCGCTAAAGAAAAACCCCTGAAGACACGGGCAACCGATTTCGGTCAAGAAACGGATTTGCTCTTTAGTCTCTACACCCTCGGCGACAACTTCATATCCCAAGCCCAATGCCAGTTCCATGATCTTGTTAACCATCAATCGAGAGACGTCCTGATCAGGCAAATTGGTGATAAATGACTGGTCAATCTTGAGCGTGTCGACTTCCAGCTGCCCAAGCACCGAAAGCGAGCTGTATCCGGTTCCAAAATCATCGATCGCAATCCGCACCCCCAAATTGCGAAGCAGGTGGCAAATTCGGCTGTGGGATTTTGGGTCGCGGCTCAAACTTTCGGTAATTTCAATCTCTAGTTGATTGGCTCGTATCTCACACGACTGTATCACTTGTTGAACTTCATCAACGAATTCAGTGCTGGAAAAATGGTCCCCTGAAATGTTAACGGCCATTCGAAGGTTGCACCCTGCAACATTCCAAGCTCGCAACTGCTCACAAGCATTTCGAAGCACCCAAGAACCAATTTCTTTGATCAATCCCGCATGTTCTGCCGCCGGAATGAACAGCTCAGGGCTCACAAATTTGCCGTCAGTGCCCCGCCAGCGAATCAATGCCTCGACACCTGCAATGGTACCATCAACTGCCGATATTTTTGGTTGATACCAAAGTTCAAACGCTTGGTCTTCCAAGGCCTGGCGGAGATCGTCTTCCAACTTTAGTTGCGCTGTTCGCGCCGCCGCCATCGAGTGATTGAAAAAAGCCATTCCCAATTTGCTGCGTTTTGCGTCATACATGGCGAGATCTGCGTTGCTGACTAACTCTTCACTTGTCGCCGCGTGATCTGGATAGGCTGCGACTCCAATGCTCAATTTGGGCTGGATAGGCTGTCCCAAAATATCGATGGGGCACTGGCAAAACTGAAAGATCTTTTGAGTCAACAATTCAATTTCGCTGGTGTCATTTTCGGCGACAATCACACAAAATTCGTCACCTCCAAGCCGCGCGATAGAATCGACCGGCCCTACCGCCCACCGCAGATGATCGGCAAGTTTTACCAAGTACTCATCACCGTATTTGTGACCGTAGTAGTCGTTGACACCTTTAAAATCATCCATGTCCAGATACAAAACCGACACCTTATTGCCGGTGTGTCGAGCATCCTCAAGGGCCTTGTCAAGCTGTTCGTAGAAACCAACTCTGTTAGCCAGCCCAGTGAGCGAATCGCAATAGGCCATCCGGTAGATTCGTTGCTGGGCACGTTTTATATCAGTGATTTCTTGGACCGATCCAAACAAGCTAGAACTACCATCCTCGTTTTTCAGGCGCCGAGAAATTTGCCGAAAGTACCGTTGTTGCTGACTGCCATCGGCCTCCAACTGAAACTCAAGTTTGACTTCTTCGCCTGCCTCATCAGCTCTCTGGCGGCTAATTGCGTGCTGGACGCGTGATCGATCCGCTTCTCGAATCAAGTTGAAAAAGTGATTTGGTTTAAGCCTGACCTCTTCAAGCTTCAGCAGCCTACTGAGGCTGACAGAAACTTCTAAATGCTCGGATTCAGACCTCCACGACCAGTACCCCATCCTAGCCATTTTTTCTGAGGCACTCATCAAAGTCGTGTTTGAATTCTGCGACTGGAGTCGAAGTTTGAGTGTCTCCACTAACCCATCGCTCATTTTCTTTCCAGAAACCGCAAGCATGAGGAAAATGATGGCGCTGAACAACGCCAAAAGCAGTGCGTACTGGCTTCCGTAAAACAGCAGTCGAGAAACCACGCCGACACCCAACGCGGTTTGAAATATCAGAATCGCGCGTCGGTCGGAGGCTAATGATCCCAAAGCTCCACCGCCGATAGCGCAAACGCAAATCACCAACAAAGCTTGATAGGCGGGAAATCCTTCTGGAAAAAGGAACCAAGCAGAACTACCCCAAGCCAGTGATCCCAGAAACAGTCCCACTTGGAACCGTCGTCCCCACAGCTCAGGCTCTTGTTCGGCCGTGATGGATTTTCGAAATAACATTCCATCCACGCATCGTCCCAAATAAATGACATTGATGACGATAGTCCAAAGCAATGCGCTAACGAAGTCGAACTTCCCCCAAAGTGTGAACAGCAGAATCACGCTACCGACACAACTGCCCAGCGCAGAGATAAATGTCCCTTGGTAGAGAGCAATATTCTGATGGTGACGAAGTTCGCCACGCGTTACTTGGGAAGCCGTGATCATGCACAAAGTTTTTAGAATGAAAGAACAGAGTGGCGGACCTCTTGCCAACCCATCGGTTTTTCTAGGTTTACTTCAACGAACTTTCGGAACCGACCTGGTGCAAAAGAAAATAAGGGGATTAGCAAGTCATTCACGTGAGGTGGATGACTGTCAGAAGGTTAGGTCTTGAAAGATCACGGACCGAGATTTTTAAGCGTAATAGTCATTGGCGGGTCAGTGTAAAAAAGGCCGGTGAT
>CAYTPS010000319.1:0-375 GCA_964439245.1 uncultured Pirellulaceae bacterium
ACTGAAAACATCTAAAAAGTCGCTTGACGTCAAATCCTTTGCCGACAAACCGATCAAGCGCGCGACCTCGGCTGACGCATGTAAGAGTTTGGGGGCTGAAGGCACGCGCGGCGTCACGAACGAAAACGCCGCACCGCTGACCTGTCGTCGCTGGTTCGTCGTCTCCGCATCTGCTGGAAGTTCTTGGTTGAAGTGGTCGCTAAGTTCAAGTTTCATGGTATTGCAATTTAACTTAGGTTCGATGGGTAATCGAATCCTGATGACACACTACTTCCCCGTGCCAATCCAGAATGAGACAAGTGTGATTGATGCTGGAGGGCCTCTCACGTCGTTCCATCGTTACGGACCCTCGAACAAAGAGTCGAT
Organism: uncultured Pirellulaceae bacterium; assembly: GCA_964439245.1. Lineage (GTDB taxonomy): Bacteria > Planctomycetota > Planctomycetia > Pirellulales > Pirellulaceae > Mariniblastus. Next base: position 367 of record CAYTPS010000319.1, read on the forward strand.
ACCCTCAAC
>CAYTPS010000319.1:385-1175 GCA_964439245.1 uncultured Pirellulaceae bacterium
ACCCTCAACCGCGAAGGTAATATACCAGAAAAGGTTAGCGCGGCCGCCGAGATGTTCGGAAGCTTATTTGACCGTAATACCAGTCGTCTTCCACGGCAGGCCAAAGACGGAGCCGTAGTCGTTGAGGCCCCAAGCCATCATCAGTGCTGCAGATGTCACCAGGAGCAGCGAAAAGACTAACATGGCGTCAAAGATAGTGAAGTCCGACAAAAGTCCATTGCGCCTCTTCGGTGCGGCAACTACGGTTTTGGCTTTTTTGTCTTCGGCCTCTTCATCTAGATCATCAGCGTCGTCAACCAGATCGACAGCTGATTCGACGGCGGGCTCATCCAATTCGGATTCAACCGGATCAATTCCTGACACACTGGCGCTATCACTGATGATGTCGGCATCTAAATCGAGCGCAGCCGACGAATCTTCATTAAGTAGGTCGTCTAGGTCGCCTGAGAGTTCGAATGATTCGTCGTCAGCCATAATTGTTTGTCAGGTGGAGTCGTTGGAAAGCGAAATTTTCGTTTGCCTAGACGTCGATTGATCCCATGTAAGAAAAAAGAATGATCGCCGAGGTCAGCATCAAAAGCATGCTGATCAAAATCAGGAAGCTGTCGAGTGTGAATCCTTTTTGCTTGACTGGCCGAGCGGGCACTACAGGAGGCCCTATGGCAACTTGATCAGCGGGCGCGGCAATGAATCCACCGTCGGCGTCATCTAATCCTATGCCAGAGTCAATTCCAGATCCAAATTCTTCTGACCCAAACATTGAGTCTTCTGAATCAGAATTTGCTAGTGA
>CAYTPS010000319.1:1239-5942 GCA_964439245.1 uncultured Pirellulaceae bacterium
TTTGCATAAACTCGCGGACTGTTTCTAAAACCGCCAAATCATTTTGCACTTCGCGAACAATCGCTCGACCGACAAAAGTGTCACCACGATAGATGTCAAGAACATGACCCTCACGTAGTCCATCGTCCGAACCGGCGGCCACAGCAAAGAGTGGACCGGTGCTTTTGACAACAACGGCATTGACCAAAGGAACAATGTCGTCGGTCAGAGAATTTTCGGTCAGACCATTTAGCCTGAGGACCTTATCTGATTTTGCGAGCGAAGCACTTAGGTCTTCGTTGAGTTTCTCAATTTCTTCAATGCGTGTGCTAAGTTCGAACGTGGTATTGGTCAGGTCGGTTAGTTTTTCGTAACTGGTGGCGACCTCTTTGTTCAGTTGCACGTAGCTTTCGGTTAACGCCTTATTCTGTCGGTCTAGCTGTGCCGCACGTGCTTCAGCTTGTTCCATCCGAGCCAAGCGTTCTTTGGAGATGATCGTTTCTTCGTTGAGCAGCTTCGAAAGGTCATCGACTTCCACCTGCTGAGCGGCGAGTTGAGATTCAAGTTGAGCCAGTTGTTGAGCTCTGGCAACCTTCTCCGCGATGATCGACTGTTCTTTTTGAATGGTACCGGTTTTGGCCGCTTGCAGTTTTTGGTTCAGCGTGTCGTATTCACTTTGCAGTGTTTCCGCAGCCTGTTTCCAGTTGCGATGCGTCGAAACAGTCATGATGGCCACTGCGAAGAAAAATGCGCTCATCAGCAAAATGAGAACGGTCAGGATATTGCCTACCAGCTTCATCTGGGTCACCTCAGGTACTACCGGATCGATCGTCCGGAATTGGTTGGAACAGTAATCGGTATCGAAAATCTTGACAGCGGCTTGGCCAGGGTCGGCCTTCGCAGCACGAAAAGTGCCCAATCGCCCGCCTTTTGTCACCAGAAGTATAGTTAACCGCCGAAAATGGTGTCAACGAATTTGGGCAAAACGCGGAAGATATCCCGGCTCTCTAGACGTGTCCGTCTCTCTTGTTGCATCGGAAAAACCCCAGCTACTGTGTAGGCATACCGGTTTTTTTGCAGAAGTTCCGCCGTTGGCCGACGTGTGGCCTTCACCTGAGCAAATGGATTGCCTTGCCAGACTCTTCAGTATAACCCGACCATCTAACGCGTTCGTTAGAAGTTGACGCTCTAGGAGTGCATTTGCATGGTCTGGCTTTGGGCGTGCATCAAATCCTCGGCGGCGTCAAACAGATGGACCAGCAACGCCGCTCTGGCCCACATGCCGTTACGTGCTTGACGGAAATAAAGGGCGCGAGGATCTTGGTCGATCTCCGTCGGAATCTCTCCAACGATGCGGTCGCGCGGGAAGGGATGCAGTATGGCAGAAAAGGATTTCAACTGATTGACGCGCGATTGGGTCAGCCGAAACGGTTCGAGGTCGATTGCGGCAATTTCGGCTTCGGTCTCAGGCGAATTATGCTCGCGTTGAATACGCGTCATATAAAAGCAGTCCGTTTGAGAAAGAATCGGCTGTCCATCGATGGTTTCATCAAGGCTGTCGAACTTACGGACATCGACACCGTTGGCGACCAGATTGGCCTCGAGCTTTTTATCCAGTTTCAGGCTGTCGTGGTCCGGAGCGACGAAAAACATCCGGACCCCCGGGTACTGGGAAAGTACCGTTGCCAATGAGCGCACCGTTCTTCCGCGCGCGATGTCACCGCAAAACAGATAGGTCTTTTGCTGGGGACCAGAGACTAAATCGGGGTATTCCCGCTTCAGCTGACTGAGACGCGATGACACTTGCGCGGTTCCCTCGGAAAACCGAAACGTACGGTAGATCGTGTACATATCCAAAAGCGCCTGAGTCGGATGTTCATCTGATCCGGCACCGGCGTTGACGATGGGAACCGAGCGCTGTTCGGTCTCCTCGAGATCGTTCATCATATAGGCGCACACTTCAGCAAGTTTCGCTACCTGGGATCGCATAATGATCACATCAAAATAGCTGCTGAACATGCGGATCGAATCGGTTTGTGATTCTCGTTTGACCTCCGAGGAAGTCTTGGGGTCGCGCACTTCGTTACACGTGATACCAAGGATCTGGCATGCTGCCATGAAGGATAGAAACGTGCGTGTAGAGGGTTGTGTGAAGTAGAGCATCGCGCGCTTGTGCGCCAGCAGGTTGCGAAGGCTGCGATTACCATCGGGCGTTTTGGCCATGGTGCGAATCGTATCGGCCGAACGACAAAGCTTTTCCAGCAGCGGCACGTTTAGTTGCGAGCCAAAGATGAGATGTTTCAGGCGGCCATGACGCTGGAAGTCAACAGCTTTGTTTGGGTTTGGACGCTCGATGCGTTCAAAAAACGGCGAGAACTGTTCTTCAATCATGGCGATGGCTTGGTCGGCGAGTTAGTTTTTCTGATCATAGCCGATAACCAGAAAGTGTTGAAGGAGTTTGAAGTCGCAGCCTATCAATCCCCAAAAGTTGCTCGACGCTCTCCGCGGGCCTCAGAGTTCAATTGCCGGATAATGCTTTGACGAATTCAGGGATATCGAGAAAGTCAACGTTGCCGTTTTCGTTGAGGTCCGCTTCGGGCTGGTAGCCGTTGTTTACCAGGAGGGCCACAAATGGAGGAATGTCACGAAAATCAACAGTGCTGTCCAAGTTTACATCGCCGAGAGTAACATCTGCTTGCTTGGCGGCGAGCAATGCCCGCGCGTAAGCGACGTTGTCGACTTGAATCTCATAAAGGTACTCTGCCAACTGTAAGGTGTTGAACAGTTGCCCGGTATCGGCGCTGATCATCCCCAATTCTCGATTCCCGACATAAGTGATGTAGGTTCCTGATTTCTGATCAAATGCAACTCCGCCGATGGCAACTCCGGTGTCCGCGAACGCGGGGCTTGTTGAAATATCGCGCACTTCTCCAGTTTCGGTATCGATTTCGGCCAGATAATTTTCCATTGAAAACGACAAGGGATTTGCCGGGGCGACTCCTCCAGGGACAAACGAAGATGTTTGCCGAATCCCCAACAATCGCTCGTTGGTCCAGTCGTACTCAAGAGCCAATAATTGCCCTTCAACCGAATCAACGTTTGTGTTGAACACCGTTTGCCCGGTCGATACGTCAACTCCAATAATGGATGCCGCCCCATCATTGAAGCTCAAGAAAATGAATCTGTTGTTGAGCGGGTCGAACGTGGAATTGCCTTGCCCAACGGCTTCGGTGTCGGGCAAATCGTTAATGACTGTCTCCGCACCCGTTTCCAAATCCAGTTCCACAAGGTCCAAGTCGCCAAGCACGGGATTGAAAGGGTCTGAGAAATCACCTTGGGAAATCCGCAGTCCGTAAACTTTCCCATCGCTATAGTTGTACTCAATATCAACGATGATATCGGCTGTGGCCGGATTGCTCGCAACTCCGGGGCCACCCAGATCTAGGTTGTACAGCCTTTGATTGTTGTTGGCGTCGTTACCCCAGAAAAAATACTGGTCTTGTTCGGCGTTGTAGGATGAGCTTCCGGCAGCTACCGAGCGGGCTCCGTCAATCGTAAATAGTAAATCTTGATTGCCAGTCGCCGGGTTGATTGACTCCAAATCAATGCTCTCCACGGTGCTAAAGACGTTGTTGGATAGATTGATTCGTAGCCCATATAAGACAATGTTCTCTTGAGCAGACGCCACTTGAGCTAAAAAGATGAATGCCAGCGCTATTGTTAAGGTCTTCATTTCAGTTGCATCTCCATCAGTAGATATCAATGAAGGATTGGGGCGATCGGGAAGATCAATACTTAAGGTGTCCACCGTTGGGCGTGGCTCGGTTGCAACAGAATATCAATAAGTTCACGGTTCTTCCCAAAATACACCAACGTTCCAACAAAAAAAGCAACCATCAAATCGATGGTTGCTTTCAAATCGCGGAACTGTCTCTAGGTGTTTTACTGAGGCGTGTGCATCTGTCGACCAGCGATGGTGTGCCCTTGGTTAGGTCGTAGGTGGCCGATAGCCTGATTGAGGACCAACGGTCGGGCGCGTCTAGCCGCCTTGATGCCCATCGCTATACCGGCGTCACTGTCGACAGCCGCATCTTTGTTGTGCTCGCCGTACTTGCCGACTTGAACCACTTCGTAATCAGCCTCAACTCCGATCTCGCTGATTGCTTGACCGCTGGGTGAGAAGAATTTGGCGGTGGTCAGTCGAACGCCGCCACCGGAAACGTTCAGCGGGAAAATTCCCTGAACGCTTCCTTTGCCGTAGCTACGAGCACCGACGATTTTTCCCCGTTGGTGGTCGCGGATGGCCGCCGCAAAGATCTCGCTGGCACTGGCCGAGTTTTCGTCGACCAATACGACCAATGGCACTCGCCAAGTACGTTCAAGATTAGCGCGGTGTGTATAGTTCTCCATCGTGTTGCGGCCACGTGTGGTCACGATTTTTCCGGAAGTCACAAACCGATCTGCGACTTCAACCGATGCAGACAACAATCCACCCGGATTGCCCCGTACGTCTACGATCAGCGAACGCATGCCTTGACGGTGCAATTTCCATAGTGCGTTGTCAAAATCGCGGGCAGTCGTTTTTTGAAAATTGGTTAGGCGGATGTATCCCACACCGTTTTGAGTGTCGAGAATACTGACCTCGTCGACGCTTGGGATCTCCACTCGACGCCGCTGCAATTGAAGATTTACCGGCCCTTCGCCACGATCAATCGCCACATGGA
>CAYTPS010000320.1:0-2998 GCA_964439245.1 uncultured Pirellulaceae bacterium
ACGACGGTGCTCTTATCGAGTGATAGCTGCTTCAGGGTTGCCAGAATCGAACCAACGCTATCGTCGACGGCAGACACCATTGAAGCATAGGCAGGGTTGTCTTGTCGCATTCTCGAGAGGCCCTTGCCTTCACGCTGAACCGGTGTGTTGCCGTTAAAGGTGTCGTTGGCGACTTGCTTGAAATGCTCAATGCGTTTTTTGTAAGGCGTGATCGGCGTGTGAACGTTGTAGTATGACAAATACAGGAAAAACGGAGTTTCGCGATCGCGCGTTCTGAGGAACTCAATCGATTCTTTGGTGAGGCGTTCAGTAACGTACTCGTTGGGCGTTTCGGCATCGAGCGTTGGGTTTTTCCATGGTGCGTAATAGCCGCCGGGCGGCGAACCTTTTGAATTTCCGCCGATGTTGAAGTCGAACCCCTGGTCCTTTGGCCAGTGTCCGGGGCCGCCAAGATGCCACTTGCCGGCAAAGAATGTTTGGTAGCCGTTTGCCTTGAGCGTCTCAGCAATGGTTGTTTCACTTAGAGCTAAGTTGTCGCGGTCGTTGATGTGTTGAAATTTGACACCTTTGTCTTTGCGCTTGCCGGGAATCCAGTCTGTAATTTCAACGCGCACAGGGTGTCGTCCCGTAAGGATGCTGGCACGCGTTGGCGAACAAACTGGGGAAGCCGCATAGCCATGTGTAAACTTCATTCCAGAACTGCAGAGCCCGTCGATGTTGGGCGTTTTGTAGAATTTGCTGCCAAAACATCCTAGGTCGGCCCAGCCTAGGTCGTCGACCAAGAAGAAAACAAAATTCGTTGCTTTCTCTATGCGCGGTTCTTCGGCATGAATGTTGACTTTCAGCAGTAAAACAAAACCTAAGCCTAGAATCGAAAAAAGTTTCAGTGTCGTCAACTATCTCTCCGGTGAAGTTGAGGCCCACGGTTTGCAGTTGTACCTGCTTTGGCACCCAATTCTAACACAGCGTTGTTATGGGATGTCAAGGATATTTCGTTCCCGTTAGCGGGTATGATTTGGGGCATGGCAGACTTTGAAAACTGAGTGGTTTAACTTATGCTCGTAGACGTAGAAATTACATTACTGCAGGTCATCCTTGAAAGCCACTCGAGTAGATCCAATGATTGTTAGGACTGTTAGCCACCGCTTCGCGAAATTGTTGTACTGTTGTGCGGGACAGGTTGCAGGCAGAGCGGCACTGGCGTTGGTGGTAGTGCCGATGTGTGCTGTGCTGGCTTGTGTTGTCGCTTGCGAGGCAGTTTTAGCGTCAGACTCGACAAAGCCAAACGTGATTGTTGTCCTTACTGATGATCAGGGGTACGGGGATATGTCTTGCCACGGCAATCCATTGCTAAATACGCCCGAAATCGACAAACTTGCCAATGACTCCATTCGGCTTACTGATTTTCACGTCGATCCCACCTGTTCGCCGACACGGGCGGCTTTGATGACGGGGCGCTATTCAACACGCGTCGGCGTGTGGTTGACCTACGGTAGTCGTCACCATCTGCAGCGTGATGAAGTCACAATGGCAAATGTATTTCAAGACGCGGGTTATCGTACGGCGATTTTTGGTAAGTGGCATCTAGGAGATAATTATCCTTTTCGTCCCCAAGATCGTGGCTTCGACGAAACGCTGATTCACGGCGGAGGCATGATCGGTGAGACGCCAGATTACTGGAACAACGATTACTACAACGACGTCTATTTTCGAAATGGAAATCCCGAATCGGTCGAGGGTTATTGTACCGATGTTTGGTTCAACGAGTCGATTAAGTTTATTGATCGCAATAGGGAAACCCCTTTCTTGCTGGTCCTGTCGACTAATGCCCCGCACGGCCCGTTGCATGTCCCGGAAAAGTATTCGCGAAAGTATCGCTCGAAGTCCGGCGTCAACGCCGAACGGGCGTACTTTTACGGCATGATTGACTGTATCGATGAGAACCTCGGTCGTTTGCGATCACACCTTTCTGAGGCAAACCTTGCCCGCAACACAATTTTGGTTTTCTTAAATGACAACGGTACCGGTCACGGCGTGCTACTAAAGAAGGACGGCAAACGAAACCGAGATGGGTGGGCGGATGCCGGGTACAACGCGCATTTGCGTGGACGCAAGGCGTCGGCTTACGAGGGCGGTCACCGGGCGGCATGCTTTATCCACTGGCCCGACGGCGGGCTCGATGGTGGTCGAATGCTTGATGGCCTAACAGCACATTTTGACCTTATGCCCACTTTGATCGATCTATGCGGTTTGCAGTTGAACAAAAGGGTGAAGTTTGATGGCGTCTCGCTCGCGGAGGCGTTGAAAAAAAGCGAGGAGATTGTCCCGTCGCGTACTTTGTTTGTGCATCATCAAGGCCGTTTCGGCAAGCGTCTTGGAGAGGGCCTCCCGATCCATGGAAAAGACTTTTGCGTGATGTCTGGGAAATGGCGTTTGGTTGGCGAAGAGTTATACGACATTGGGGCGGATCCCGAACAACGTTCAGATGTTGCATTGGCGCATCAGGAAATCAAAGCTCGTTTAGCCGCACAGTACGAGGACTGGTGGGCCGATATTTCCTCTGCGGTTGAAACTCCCAACCCGTTTGTTATTGACCCTAGCAAACAACGCGTTGTGAAAGTGACATCCCAGAATCTTCTGGGAGACAATGTCGCATACAGTCAGCATCATGTCAGGGCCGCGCAGAAGCTGGTAGACAGTTGGACGTGGTTTGACGTCAAAGAGCCTGGTGATTACCGAATATCGATTCGTCGATGGCCGAGGGAGATAGACGTAGCGTTCAGTAGTACGACGCCCTGCCATCGGATTGATCAAGCACGACATGAGATGGACAATAAATTGATGAATAGCCCCTCTCTGCCGATCGATGTCAAAGCGGTGCAGCTGACCATCGGAGACTTTGATGAAACAGTATCAGTAGACTCTGAGGCGAGGCAGGCTGAATTTGTGGTGCATCTAAAGTCAGGCTTGCAGAAATTCAGCAGTAATTTAGTTACCA
>CAYTPS010000320.1:3008-5908 GCA_964439245.1 uncultured Pirellulaceae bacterium
ACGGCAGCAAAACGTCAGCCTACTATGCCTATATCGAGAAAGCGTCCGAAAAATAATCTTCTTTTGCCCCAAACGTTTAACTCTGGAGCGAAAGAGTCTGCCAGAGACTGGGGTCTTCACTTATTGGCAACTCGGGGCCGATGGCCAGCGTCTGCCAGCCAAACTCGCTATCGACTAGCGCAAAATTGAATCCGATGTTCTGATTCTCATCCGTGTTCCAACCGTGCATCGCTTTGTCTGGGATTAAGCAGCTTAGCTTGTAACCGGTCTTGCTGGTCGATGATTTCACTTCGACCGATTGCCGGTTCATGGTGGGGCTGTCTTCGCGACTGCGGTTGATTTTCAACATGGTGGAGATCGGCGCGTTCTTTTTGCCGTCTCCGCCGGTGGGAAGGGCAACAAACCAATGACAGAACTTCGACGCGCGGTGAATGTTGTGGGTGTCGCGTGTGTCGATCCAAACCTGCAAACCATCACTTTCGAGAATTGCAGTCTCTCTGCACCAAAGCGACTTCTTTTTCCCAGTGACGGCGACCTGAATCAACAAGCCGCCTTCACCCCAACCGACTCGCACGTCACCAAAACTCGCTTGGCTGTCTAGGGAACCGAGATTCGGGATTCGATAACTCTCGTTCAAGGACTTGCCAACAGTTAGTTTTCCTGAAACCTTCTTGCAGGTGATTCGGTAGCGGAAGGGGAGGTTTTTAGGGATTTGTGAGGCGATAGTTGCCATGGCGATTTCGTTGGTGTTTGTATGGAAAGGCTTTGAAGAAAACTGCTGTGAGTCGGTCGACGTTTAAGTGGCCTCTGTCATCATGGATTCCAAATGATCGTGCAGAAATGCTCTAAGTTCATCGGACTTTACATCATCCGTTTCAATTAGACACATCTTCAACGAATCCTGATCCTTGGAGGTGGTGGCTGTGGCCTGATTGGCAAAATCGGCGACCTGACCAAGTGTCAGACTGCCTTTGGGGCCGGCGACCTGAATCCAAAGTGCGTCAGGTTTCTTCGTCTGAATGGTTACCCAAGGCTTCTTCTGGCCTGGCAAATTGAAATGAACGACCTGTTTGTTGGTCCACTCGAAATCACCTTTTGGGGCCAGTTCTTGAAGCAGATCGCGAAATTGTTCAAGTACGGCCACATCCCACTTCGGCTTGGAGTTTGGCGGGAAACCTTTAGGCATGAGATGCCATTTCTCACCAAGCTTGGCCCAGGGTGCTTGGTCTTCGATCTTGGCGTCCACACGTTGCATTTTGTTTTGAAAACTTGCAATCGCGTTCTCGACGAAATTCCAAAAGGACGGTGTATTAATCTCGTTCCACGAATGTACTTTGATTTCTACCTCTTGCCAGGACGCTTTCGTGTTGGTGATCTTTACACGTGGCTTGTTTCCATAAACGGGTAAGTCTTCCATCTGATTGGCGGTGCGCAGTGGAATCGCCTCGATCAACTCCTCACGTTTGAATGCACGCGGCCGCACTCGGAATTTGAGCGTAACGAACCAAGCGTCTCCGGTGACTGCGTGGAAGAACCAGCCTTGAGACTTCTTTTCTCCAGCAACTTCGACGACTGTTCTTTGATTCCAAACTGTGTCGGAAAAATTGTCATGCTGCTCGATCCGACTAACGACTTCATCTAGAACCCGTCCATCCCATTTTACAGGTTCGCCGCCGCGCCCCACACGATCGAGAGTATGCCAGCGTCGGCCGTCAGCCTCCCACGGCATCTGTGCATTTGCTCCGACATCCTCAATATCCATATCGCCTTTCTTCCAGCGATCATCCTTGGATGGATCGTAAGCCTTACGCTTTTTGTATGGACCTTCTTCAAGAACCGAAATGAGTGCTTCGCCGGTGTAACTCCTCGGCAAGCCTGTTTTCTTCGGCTTCGTTTTCTTGGTCACCTTGGTAGCTGTTTTCTTTTTCGACGCCTTTTTCTTGGGGGCAGAGATTGTTTCGCCCAGAGCCGCCTTGGCGTACGCAGCCACTGTTTCCGGCGTGCCTTGAATTACGACTTGGCCGCCGTCAATGCCGGCTTCTGGCCCCATGTCGATTACCCAATCAGCAGCCTTGATGATGTCAAGGTTATGCTCGATCAGCACCACGGTGTTGCCGACATCAACAAGTCGTTGAATGACCTCCAGCAATTTCTCAAGGTCATTGAAGTGCAAGCCGGTTGTCGGTTCGTCCAATAGATAAAGCGTCCTGCCCGTATCGGGGCGCGCCAATTCAGCCGATAGCTTTACGCGTTGAGCCTCTCCGCCGGAGAGCGTCGGAGCACTTTGACCTAAGGTAACATAGTCCAATCCGACATCGCACAAGGTTTTCAAGATGCGACGGATCTTGGGTATGTTGGAGAAGTGTTCGAGTGCTGCGCTACATGGCATTTTCAATACATCGTCGATGGTTCTGCCGTTATACCGCACGGCCAACGTGTCCTCGTTATAGCGGCGTCCCTTGCAGGCCTCGCACTCGACCCAAACATCTGGCAGGAAGTGCATTTCGATACAGATCTGACCGTTTCCGAAACATTCTTCACAGCGACCGCCGGGGACGTTGAAGCTGAATCGGCGCGCTGTGAAGCCACGGATCTTAGCATCTGGTAACTGGGCAAACAGCTCGCGAATCAGATCAAACGCACCTGTGTAGGTCGCCGGGTTTGAGGATGGTGAATTTCCCAGTGGCGTTTGATCGACTCGGATCACTTTGTTGATGTTCTCGATTCCACGAATACCTTTATGGGCACCGGGCGTTGCCGAAGCGCGGTGGAGGCGTCGCGCCAACGATTTGTAGAGGATCTCGTTGACGAGACTGCTCTTGCCACAACCACTTGGTCCAGTAACGACTGTCAGCGCTTCAAGTGGGAAACGAACGGAAGTGTCTTTAAGGTTGTTGTGT
>CAYTPS010000321.1:0-4136 GCA_964439245.1 uncultured Pirellulaceae bacterium
AAGAACCAATGAACACGGTAAAGTGTGTCCGCCCAAGGCGCCATTTCAGGTGTTCTTACCGTCTCCAAGCAAATCACGACAACACTCAAGACAATCGCTACCAACAGCGATATATCAAAAAGTGCTCCGGCGGAAGTCTCCGCACCAAAAATGATCTCGTGAATCTTCTCGCGTGTGCTCAAGGAGGGCTTAACTTCTGCAGAGGGCCGTTTAGACGTCATCTTAGTTTCAACAAAAGGAGAGCGATTGCAGTGAGCGGGGCGCGACTTAATTTTATCGAAAGCATCCGGCGCTGTCGCCCGCAATTGGTCCCAGTTGTGACTAAAATTTTGATCGTAAAGATCGGCCTATGGGATGCACCCACAAACACCGTCGGCTATGATCTTGTTTTCCACCTTTTGCGGCTGACTTAAAACCAAGCGGAACATCACCATGAGCTATTTTTTGGGCGTTGATATTGGAACTTCAGGAACCAAGACGTTGCTGATTGACGCCGGCGGAAACATCCTAGCCGAAGCCAGCCAAACATACGGACTGAGTCACCCTAAGCCCCTGTGGAGCGAGCAAGATCCGCAGGATTGGTGGGAGGCGACCGCCTCTACGATTCGCTCAGTTCTGAGGAAGTCAAAAGTCAAGAAGACCGAAGTCAAAGCGATCGGTTTGTCTGGACAGATGCACGGGAGCGTCTTCTTGGACAAGAACGACAAAGTGATTCGACCAGCGCTACTTTGGAATGACCAACGGACGGCGTCCCAATGTGACCAAATCGAAACACTGGCTGGTGGGCGAAAAAAACTGATCAAGATGGTCGCGAACCCTGCTTTGACTGGCTTCACTGCACCGAAAATTCTATGGCTACGCGAGAACGAACCTAAGAATTTTGCCAAGTGCAAAAAGGTTCTACTTCCGAAGGACGACGTACGCCGACGCCTTACCGGCGAGTACGCGACGGACGTCAGCGACGCCAGCGGAATGCTGCTTTTGGATGTCAAGAAACGAAAGTGGTCGAAACAACTACTGGGAAAACTCCAGCTAGACGAAAGCCTCTTCGCCGATGTCTACGAGTCGGAGGATGTCACAGGAACCTTGACTGCCGAAGCGGCAAAGACGCTTGGCCTAACCACAGATTGCGTGGTCGTCGGAGGTGCTGGTGACTGCGCTGCCAATGCCCTGGGTACAGGGGTCGTGAATTCAGGTACGCTATCGACATCTGTCGGCACTAGCAGCGTGATGTTCGTTCATAGTGATGAAGTAAAGGTTGACCCATCCGGACGACTACATACCTTCTGTCACGCGGTTCGAGGGAAGTGGCACATGATGGGTGTCACATTAACTGGCGGCGGCGCATTGAACTGGTTTGTTGAAAACCTCTGCCAGGAGTTAGTCGCCAAAACAAAGGATCCATTTAAAGTGCTCAACGCCGAAGCGGCCGCCGTTGCACCTGGTTGCGAGGGACTCTTCTTCCTGCCCTATCTCGCCGGAGAAAGAACACCTCATGCGGACCCAGATGCGCGAGGCTGTTTTGTTGGTTTAACCCTGAAACACACGCGTGGACATATGGTACGGGCCATCATGGAAGGCGTAATGTTTGCGATGCGTGACTCGCTGGCGATCATGGACGAAATGGGAGTGCCGGTAAAACAAATGAGAGCTAGCGGTGGTGGAGCGAAGAGCCCGTTGTGGCGGCAGATACAAGCCGATATTTTCGGTCACGCCGCCTGCACGATTAACGCTGAACAAGGCCCCGCTTTCGGTGTCGCATTGCTGGCAGCGGTAGGTGCGGGTGAATACAAGAACATTACCGAGGCCTGTAAAGCGAATATCAAAGTCGTCGAGAAGATGCCAGCCAAAGCCAAGGCAAAAAAGGACTACAACAAACGCTTCCCGGTCTTTCAAGACCTATACCGCTCTCTCAAGAGTGACTTCAAATCGATTAACGGTTTGGACGTCTGAGTTGATGAGAGACTTGGACGCACATGATACCGTTACCGCCTTACTCAAGAGCATTCTGCAAGGACCACTGTTGATTGGCGATCTTCCTGAAGGAAAAAGCTTCTGCCGCGGTAAGCTGCGATGCCCAGAGGTTCCCCCAAGTCTAAATCTCCAACAGAAACTCGGACACTTGTTCGAGGATGCCCTTGCGTCGCTGATAGTGGCCTCTGAACGTTTCGAACTGTTAGAGCAGAACTTACAGCTGCGCGACGGAGATTCGAAAACGATCGGCGAAATTGATTTTCTTCTAAGGGACCGCTCCGAATCTAGGCTAATTCACTTGGAGTTGGCAACTAAGTTTTATTTGGCTGTAGGAACCACTGACGGAATCTCACTGCCCGGCCCTGACGCTCGAGACAATTATCGCCGAAAACTTGAAAGGCTACGCGCGCACCAGCTGCAGCTTTTCACGAACTATTGCGATTGTTTGCCGCCAGAATATTCCAACAGTCAAATAGAAACTCGGCAACTGGTGTATGGTTGCCTTTTTGATCACCTAGACGCCTCCAAAACATTCACACCGGAGCTTGCTTCCAGTGACTGCCGACGTGGAAAATGGCTTCACCAACAAGACTGCCATCGGCACTTTTCCGTAAAAACTGAATTTGAGATCATTCCCAAACCGCTGTGGCCAGTTCCGTTCGAGTTTCTAGAGAATGTGAATCTTGAGCGTTGGGATCCGAGCAAACCAATCAATCGCTGTTTGATGGTACGGGCAGACGGAGGCTCCGATCCGTTATTTGTGGCGCCTACGGGCTATCCCAAACAAACAACCTAAAATTTGGTCCGCCACAACTTTGGATCCTTGGCTGCCGAGATCAAACAGACACGTTAGAATCATCTTGGAAACTCCCTCTTAGGTACGTCGAGACATGGAAGAACTCAAATCTCTTAACAATCCACGGCATACGATTCGAATTCCCAGCCAAATCGACGTTGCCGTTACGCCGCGCATTCTGAAGATTATCGATTCGCCATCGTTTCAACGTCTGAAGAAAATTAGCCAGCTAGGACTGGTGTCGACCGTCTACCCCGCCGCCACACACACTCGGTTTGAACATTCGCTCGGCGTGTACCGCATGGCGCTACTGTTCTTAAATCACTTTTCCTTGAGCGAGCGTTTTGGAGATGAAGTTTCCCAATCGGATGCCGAAGCATTTGTTCTGGCTAGTCTACTGCACGATATTGGGCATTGGCCGTACTGCCATCCGATTGAAGACATTCAACTTGAGGGAATTCCTGAGCATGAAATCTACTGCCAACGATACTTGGCCGCTTCAGAAATTGCAGATTGTATTTCGAACGATTTCAGTTGCTCAGTCGATGATGTTCTGAAACTTGTGCAGGGCGACAAAACGAACCCAAACACTGCCCTAATTCAATCTCTTTTGTCGGGACCAATCGACGTCGACAAAATGGACTATCTCTATCGCGACAGCCTCCACGCGGGAGTCCCCTATGGACAAAACTTTGACTCTGGCCGCCTGATTGACAGTCTGTGCATCAACGAGGCCGGCGACCGATTGGCAATTACCGAGAAGGGTCGAACTGCTGCTGAACTCATGGTGTTCGCCCGTTACGTTATGTTTAGTGAGGTTTACTGGCATCATGCTGTGCGCTCGGCAACGGCCATGTTGCAGCGTGCCTTCTTTCGCACCCACGTAAACGCTTCCAGTGACGGCAGCCATCCCGACTATTCTGGCTGGTTTCGGCAAGGAGACGCGGAATTCGTGCAGACTTGGCAGAGTCTAGCCCCACCTGAAGCCAGAAAATTGATGGAAGGTCTGTTCGGACCAACTCGCAAACTCTACAAGCGCGTTGCCAATTTCAGCTGCTTTGAGTCGGAAACCGTCTTTCGTTCTCTCGCTCACCGCCCGTATCCGGATCTAGTTGAAATTGGAGGCAGACTTGCAGAAGCTATTTCCAAGAAGCATGGCATTGAACTTGACCATGACGAGGTCCTAATCGACGCGCCTCCAGTAGGACTTGAAGTACAGTTCAATGTAGATGTCTACTACAAACAAACCAACAAATATATCGAACTGGGCGAGGTCTCACCTGTTGTCAGCACCCTGGCAACTCGTCAGTTCGACGACTACGTGAAGCAAGTACGTGTGTTTGTCACCCCTGAGAAATCTGCAGAA
>CAYTPS010000321.1:4146-5864 GCA_964439245.1 uncultured Pirellulaceae bacterium
GATCTCACCGACCTGATTGAATCAGTGGCAAACTAATCGCATGGCTATCGGAGATTGCTAAGCAATTCGTTCTTGGCGTTATTGTAATCACCTAGAACGACAACGCTCCCGCTGCGGACATCAACGACCCGATCTGTCATTTGATCGAAGGTACCATTTGCTTTCACGTACTGCTCTAACGCGATGATTTTCTCTGCAGCAGAGGCTTCGTTAGCCATTTCTTCTCCGGGCGGATTTCCCCAAATCAAATGTACTCGATACTTCCTTCCGGGCTGGGTCCATAATTGAAAGGGAATTCGCTGATCGGATGCGTTGGATCGAGAACGGAACGTCGTCAATCGATAAAAGCCCAATTGCTTCCAACGATCGTGTAACACCTCACCAATTTTAGCCGCTCCCTGCACGCGGACATCCTGCCATTGTGACCAAGGCAGCAATTGGTCCATGTACATAGGATTTCCAATCGAGATCAACAAGTGGTCGCCCGGCCTCTCCGAGTGGGGGCCCGCCATCACAACACCTTGACGATCGACATGCAAGTTGACGGCCTTCTTTCCCTTGAATGCTGCTGGAGCAACTGTCTTCGCATTGATCTCAACCATGCCGACAGGACGTCGATAGGTCAAATCTACGTCCAAGCCCGTTTTTGATTTTTTGATACTGTCGATTGTTTCAATCCAACCAACGGACTTGAGCGTGTTGGCGACCGTTGGAACCAGAGCGGTGTCCATAATCGACTTCGGTTGATAGTTCCGGTCGTTCTGATCACCGACGATCATCATGTGCAGATCAGGCGACGTCCACGCGGGCTGTGGAGAGACGTGAAGATTGTCGACTGTCAACTGATACCGCTCCGGCGGCAGGATGCGATTCTTGTACCGATCCCAACTAATGATTGCCGTTCCGACAATAAGAACAGTTGCTAGTAGGAACAGTGTCGCCGGGTGAAGCAACGTTCCTCGAATCGAGAAACTGGCGATCATTCGATCGAGAATGTCATCGCGTCGTCGCTTCCGTGCCATGTGTAAGAACCCTTGATCTACTTGAATACAATACTTGACGCGATGGAACACTGATTTCAAAGGACGAAAGTCAGCAGTCCAAACCGCGCGTGCGGCTGCAAAACCGCCTATCAAATAGATCGAGAACTCAAGCCGCAAACTTGGGCCAATTGCATTTAGAAGCAACAACCGGTTCGTCCGCTGCAATCGCTACCAGATACCGATCGAAGTCTCAAGTTCGACCTCATGCTGGTCGCGCACACGTGTCTGAACCAGCTCAATCAGACGCTGAAAGTCTTCAGCTGTCGCGCCATCGTGGGCAATGAAGAAATTAGGATCTCGGTCGCAGACTTCAACTTCCCCTACTCGTGTTCCTTTAAGCCCCGCCTGATCAATCAGACTGCTGGCCGAGTCTCCTCCATGATCCTTGAACACATAAGCCGCTCGAACATCGGCAGCTGGCTGAGCAGCGCGACGAACGATCCACAGTTTCTGCATTTGTTTAGTCAATGCCTCAGCAGATTCGGTATCGAACTTAAACGTGGCAGAAAGGATCGCCAACTCGCTCAAACTACTTTGCCGATAAGAGAACGACATGTTCTCCTTTTCATGAGTGACCAAATCACCTGACCGATTGAGTACTTCTGCGGACTGCACCCAAGACCCGATATCAAACCCAACAGCGCTGGTATTTGAATGCAACGCACCACCCACGGT
>CAYTPS010000322.1:0-5843 GCA_964439245.1 uncultured Pirellulaceae bacterium
TCAAAGGCGTCATCTCAACTGACGAACTCGACGACGCCAAACTGGTACAGATGGCGAAGGATTCGGAGAGCCTGGTCGGGCGTGATCTGGTGAAAGAAGTAACGCCCGAGGCCAGTTCCCAATGGGATACATCGTTGTCCGATTGGTGGCGTCTTCGATCGGATGAGGGCGGCCCAAAAAGCGATTCAAAGCCGCATGTTGTGGCTCTAGATTTCGGTATGAAATACAACATCGCCAGACATCTGACCGATCAGGGATGTGAGGTAACCATCTTGCCAGCAACGGCAACGGCGGACGAGGTGCTGGCACTAAAACCCGACGGTATCTTTTTGTCCAATGGCCCCGGCGACCCCGAGCCCCTGACTTACGCCATTGAAACCATTGCCGCTCTTTTGGGTAAAGCACCAATTTTCGGTATTTGCCTTGGCCACCAATTACTGTCGCTGGCCTGCGGAGCGAAAACGTTCAAGCTTAAATTTGGTCATCGAGGTGCAAACCAACCCGTTCAAGAAACTGAAACGGGCAAGATCGAAATTACAACGCAAAACCATGGCTTTGCCGTCGATCCCGATTCAGTTCCTGATTGCCTTGAGATCACTCATTTCAATTTGAACGATCAGACCGTCGCTGGAGTACGCCACAAAGAGTTCCCGGCTTTCGGTGTTCAGTATCATCCGGAGGCCGCCGCTGGACCACACGACAGTCAGTATTTGTTCACTCGTTTCCGCCAACTGATTGATGAACAGAGCGTCGCCGTCTGATGCCCGAATCTCTATCAGTCGAACTCCAGCGGCAACTTTATCTGCAACTGCTCGAGAAGATTCCCGAGGCGGTGGTTGTGTTCGACGAAAATCAGACGGTCCGATATTGGAACCCTCAGGCTGAGGCCATTTTTGGTGTCTCAAACGAGGAGGCCGTGGGACAACCAGTGTTCGACCTGCTGGCACCTAGTACCTCAATCCCGAACGAAAGTGCCGCCGATTCTGGTGAAGCTCCCGGCGACGTGTTCCATTCTTCACAACTGCATCGGCTCGACAGGAAGGAGTCGAAGATTTTTGTCAATTCGTCTACGGTTTCGGTTGAGATTGAATCATTGCAGTGGACGGCGGCGTTTTTTCTTGACGTCACAGCCGAACGCCATCAGACCCGCCGCCTAGCACGCGCCGCTGCTACCGATCCGCTCAGTGGGTTGCTGAATCGACGTGGATTTCAAGATCAACTCGAAAAACACCTCAGTGGTAAACTGACACTTGCGATCGTCGATGCAGACAACTTCAAAACGCTCAACGACACTTACGGACATGCCGCAGGCGATCAAGGCATTCAATTTATTGCCGGAATTCTACGCGGTTGCTTTCCAGATGCACTGTGTTTGGCTCGACTCGGTGGGGATGAGTTCGGTGTGGTAACGACAACAGTTTCCGCCCAAGAGGCAGCACTGGCATACCGACAGTTGATTGAAAAAGTCGCCACTGGCGTGCCCAGCGATCCGAAAAACTCGTTGAAACTGACCGTCAGCGTTGGCGTCGCGATCAGTAATGTTTGCGGCACTAGTACACGCGAGTTACTCACCACGGCCGACCGCGCTCTCTATGCAGCCAAGGAAGCGGGCCGCAATCAGATGAAATCAACCGTGATCAACGTTTGAGTCCCGCCGAACCGTTTTTCGGTCCAAACGCCACAGCGGTGGTTGGTTTTCCGCCACGGATCGTCGATAATCCGGACCAACACTAATCACATCTTACGTAACGCATATGTTCTTTGTTTTTGATGGGGTCGATGGTGGTGGGAAATCTACCCAAGTTGATCGCCTCTGCACTTATTTAAAAACCCAAGGTGAAGTCGTCACCTGCAAGGATCCCGGGAGCACGGCGCTGGGCGAGGCCCTTCGTTCGATCTTGTTGGAAAAGGGTCAGACTCCGATCGACATGCGGTCTGAGATGATGCTCTTTACGACCGCACGCACGCAGCTGGTGCAAGAGATCATCAAACCGGCGCTAAATCGTGGTGCCTTCGTTGTGTTGGACCGGTTTGTCATGTCTACCGTTGTCTATCAGGGACATGCCGGCAAATTAAACCCAGAAGACATCCGGGTAGTGAATAATTTTGCCATCGATGGAGTCACACCTGACCAGACGTTTGTTTTCGATGTACCAGTAGCAACCGCCATGCAACGGATTGGCAAAACTCGTGATCGCATGGAATCACGCGGCGACGAATATTTCACTGCCGTTCGAGAGGGATTCTTGACCGAGGCAGCCAAAGATCCGGCCGCGATGCTGATCGACGGAACGGCTGACATTGACACCATCGAAACAAACATCCGAACTTTCGTCTGCGTACTGTTAGAAAAACGAACTCCACAAAAATAGCCATCATGCCTTGGTCCGAAATACTCAACCATCGCTCGGCACTTGAGCGGTTTCAAAAAAGCGTCGCAAATAATCGCTTGGCCAGCACTTACCTATTCGTGGGTAAAAACGGCGTCGGCAAGCATCTCTTCGCGCTGAAACTGGCTCAAGCACTACTTTGCGAGAACAGCACCGAACCCTTGACGCCATGCGGCAGTTGTCCCTCTTGTGCCCAAGTCAACGCCCGAACTCATCCGGACCTAATTTTGGTTTCGAAGCCTCCTGAGAAAGCCTTCATTCCGCTGGAGCTGTTTATCGGGAAACCCGAACACCGCCGGCAGACTGGGCTCTGTCATGAGATTGGCTTAAAACCGTTCCGCGGAGGAAGAAAGATTGCCATCATCAACGATGCCGATTTTTTGAACGTTGAAGGCGCTAATTCGTTGCTGAAAACACTTGAAGAGCCTCCAGCAAACTCTTTGCTGATTTTGATTGGCTCCAGCGAGCAGAAACAGATTTCGACCATCGTCTCCCGTTCGCAAACGGTGCGATTCGGCAGCCTGACCGAAGCAGAAGTCGCCTCGATTCTCGGTTCTATGAGAGATTTGGAAACAAACACTCCTCTCGAAGAACTGGCCGCCGCAGCAGGGGGTAGTGTTGCACGCGCGGTCGAACTGGCCGATGACGAGACCTATCAGTTCCGTCAATCTTTTTTGTCAGCGATGGCGTCAATCGACCCCGGCAAAGAAGCATTTGTTGGAGACGTATTAGCTTTTCTGGATGCGGCGGGTAAGGATTCGGCAAAGAAACGTGATCGACTGGTGATGGTCGGCGATTTCGCAATCGAGTTTCTGCGCGGCCTGATCTCAGTGTCTTTGGGGGCTCAACACGACCAGACCGCATCCATGTCCGGCGGTCTTCACTCAGCCGTGAACTTGATGCAAACCCGTAAGGGAATGTCAGGCCAGCAGATCGCCGAAGCGGCCAGTTGCGCAATCGAGCGCACCATTCAGTTGCAGGCCGACGTTCGGACCAACGCGACCCCTGCCAACATCATTCCACCGTGGTTCCGCGATGTCGCGCGTGCCCTACACGGCGAAACATTGATCCTCGGGTAGGCCACCAAAGCCAAACGTCCTGTTATTCGCCTTCAGAACTATCGTCCGATGCCGCTTCTGCGGTTTCTTCGACGGGTTCGGGCTTCTGAACCTGTGGAATGCCTTTTTCATCGGTCTTCAGCGGCGGCAGTTCATAGGTACGTCGCTCGTCCACCATGTAGATTTCATCCATCTCGGTATCGTCGACCTCCTTCCGCAACAACAAATAAATGGCCGACACCATGCACCAGAACAAGCCATAAACAAAAGCCGCAGCCGTCGTTCTGCCAATCCATGTCCATATTCGAATCATGGCTTGACCACCTGAGAGAGATGCGGATGGGTTCACGGCAGTCAGTTCGCCATTTTCGAGGCCCATTGGCGGTGAGATACTGCGAATGACATCCATCCGCTCAGTGGCGCCACCGACCAAACGTGTGCCAAAGGATGTTGACCAGTACCCCAAGCCAATCGCTCCGTCAGCGACGTTGGCGACGACGAACCAACAAAGACCACCAAAAACCATTGACACCAAAACATAGAAAACAAAATTAAGCGGACGCTGCATTACATACGCGTAAGATCGGGTCATGGCATCAAAACTATTTTGCCCCTCGCACGCCACACTGGCCACCATAAGAGGCCAACCGCAAAGCAGTCCCAACAACAGCAACGCCATCACTAGGCCTAACGCCAAAACAATAAACCACAACAGTCCAACCAGCAGCACGCCCAGATCCAATCCCATAATCAAACCGAGGAAGAACGCCGGTACGCACATCGCTCCAATGGCCAGCAACGGGGCCGACACCGCCCCCGCGGCAATCAGCGTTTTATCAAGCGCAAATTCCACAGCGTCGTCCAACCCAACCGGTTCATTGCGAGTTAGTTTCAATAGGCAAGTTCGGCAGATCGCAACACCGGCAAAGGACCAAACAAAGATCGTCCACACGCAACCTCCCAGCAAGTAAAAGAACGCGCGCACAGACCACCGGCTGTTTCCTAGGTCGGTTCCGTCAATGGCGGTACCATAAGTCGGCATTGAGAACAGTTGCCGAAAGGGTTCGACGATTTGCGTAAACACCATCCGCGGTCCAGACAGTCGCGCCCCCAGCAGATTGATGGAGTTTTCTTCCGGATCTGTGGCGAGAAACACACGCTTGTAAGGCTTTTGGTTGTCATCGATCAACCTTGCGAGAACGCTGTCGGAACGCAGTTCATCATTCAAGAAAACTGTGTCGCTTATCAGCCAGCCTACCGGCATCAATACCAGTGCCGCCAAAGCCAATACCAGCACGGTCATGCTGGTAGCCGAATTCAAAGAGCGGAAGATAATAGTCCACGGGCACAGATCGCGCCATGAGATGTTGGAGACAACGACCGGTTGATCGGTTTTACTCATCGATTTTTATTTGGGGGTCAGGAAGATGACTTGCAAGGTTGAAAATACAAGTCTCAATTATAGACTCACCGCATGAAAGCTTCCATCGCCGCCGACAATCCGGTTACCCAATTCATTAATAATATCCTGCCGGAAACCGCATCGAAACTGGAAGGAACTGCTTTTGAAACGCTGGCCAATCAGACCCGTCGCAGGGCTTCGATTGGGTCCAGAGAGGCAGCGCGTTTGGCGGGGTAGATGCCAAAAATCATCCCTGTTGCCATCGCAACCAATACGGCGATGGCTGGTCCCCAAAACGTGACGACGGTTTCCCGGCCGGAGAACCAACTGATTAATGGTGGGGCACCGAGCCCGATCAATGCCCCCAACAAAGCGCCCGTGCCTGAAAGGACAAGGGTTTCAACCATGAACTGAAAAGTGATGTCCGATTGTTTCGCACCGAGGGCTCTACGAATGCCGATTTCACCGGTCCGTTCACTGACGGTCGCCAACATGATGTTCATAATGCCAATTCCACCAACGAGGAGCGAAATCGCGGCAATCCCCCCCAAGACGAAATTAAAGATACGTTGATACGCACGCCGCTGCTCCAACAGGTCCAACGGGATGGTGATCTCGTAGTCCTCATTGACGTGTGTACTGGCCAGAAGACTCTTGATCGCCGCCGCCGTATTTTTGACCTGAGTGGACTCGAACACCTGCACCGTCATCTGGCTCAACTCCAATTTCTCTCTCTTAAAGTTGCCGTCTTTACGCTCAATCAACGTCGCGCCGATGCGTTTCTGATCAGTCGTTAGCGGAATGTAGATGTCTCTATCGAAGTTTTGCGCGGCCAAACTGGATCCACTTCCCGCCGACGACATCTTTGGTTCTACTACACCGACCACAACGAAACGGTATTTGTTGGCGACTTGAACCGATTTCCCGATGGCCGATTCAAACCGAAACAGCTTCGTGGCAAGTTGCGATCCCAGAACACAAACATTGGCTTGG
>CAYTPS010000323.1:0-251 GCA_964439245.1 uncultured Pirellulaceae bacterium
CCGATGCCCAGCCAACACGGTACGTTTTGTCGACCGGTCTCTACATCTATCGAGGTCAACATTGGATCTTCAAAACAGCGGAAACGGCATTGGACCAGATTGTCCTTGACCTGCACCGAATTTGCGGCTTCGTTGGTGCCAAAGCCATCAGAGAATCGCATTGAAAGCACCGCACTAGCCGACGGTCGCAGACTTGAACCGGACGAGTCTGGTGCGATTGCGATTTCAACAGGCGAAAGATAGACGCCCTG
>CAYTPS010000323.1:261-5828 GCA_964439245.1 uncultured Pirellulaceae bacterium
CGAATAGACCAGACACCTGAACCCACCACACGCTGATTAAGACTGTTGGCCAGTTCGGTCAGTCCGCGCCCGGTCAGTCGCACGCGTTCGTTGATCGTGATCCGATTTTGCTGTTCGTCGAAACGGGTCTCGATGGCCGACAGGATAGGCGCTCCGTCAGCGCCGAATAACGTCAGCCCTCGCAAAATGGTCTCACCGGGGGCGGGTGTTTCGGCGTCAGTGATCAGTGTGTCGATTCCAAGTTGCGACTGGATTGTGCGTTGCCAGAATTCTGGTGTCCGTGGATGACAGGCGCGGTAGACGATTAGTGCTGTCGGCAGGCAGCAAAAGAATAGAAACAGCAGGCGACAAAAAAATCGTCGTTGGTTATCGCTCATGCCTCGTTCCGTCGAGTCGTTAGTGCTGTGGTCAAAACGCAGTAATTGTCCGGTCTACGTCATTGTTGTGTTGGGCTCCGCCGGCTGGCATTATCTCTGAAATGGTGTTTTGAGAAAATATGACTTGCCGCCGAATCTAGACGTTTCTTTTTTGTAAAGGTCTGAGTGCTTGCATGGATTGGCTCTAAAGAGACTATTGAATCGACTCGGCAGCACTAAGCAAATTTCTGTCTGGGGCCGATAAATAGGTTAGGTGGTCTAGGTTGAACGTCTGTTTGTTTTAACGAAAACTCAGCAATATCGTTGTTTGGGTCTGTAATGGGCTTCGCAAATTTCCGATCAACGCTGGATAATTCGGAGGAAATCTCCCCAATAGGCCTAGGGCCGATTAAACTTGGACGCGACATCCTATTGGTCTGATATTGCGACTGCAAATTTCTTTTTTCGTGACGACTCCCCATGTT
The DNA here is from genome assembly GCA_964439245.1 of uncultured Pirellulaceae bacterium. Classification (GTDB taxonomy): domain Bacteria; phylum Planctomycetota; class Planctomycetia; order Pirellulales; family Pirellulaceae; genus Mariniblastus. Next base: position 1,103 of record CAYTPS010000323.1, read on the forward strand.
TTTCTCTCGCGTTAACTGTACCAGCAGAAAGAAGCGAAGAATCACCAAAGCTCACAGGCTCAATTTTCAACGAGTCGAACCACGTCATTTGCTGTCAGCTGACGGAGTCGTCGCCAGTTATGGCCAAGATTTTGGGACAGATGGCTGGAGCTATAGCTACAACACAGGCTCGCAAGAATTGCAGTCAAATGAAGCGAACCTGACGGCGCTGTCCAACGTGGATGGAACCTATCGCGCGGCTGTTATAGACGAATCTAGCCGCTTTCTATTTTTGAATAGATACGGCGGACACCCCGGCGCCGCTCAAAGCCCTGCGATAGGAAATGCTGTCGACCGCTATGCGGTTGTTACTTGGCAGGTGCCGGAATCGGGATACTACGAGATCGCCCAAAGCCGCATCGAGGTGCCTAACGGCGCGGGCGACGGTGTTGCCTTTCGGGTTTATGTGAACAACGATGCCCCCGTTACTTCAGGAATCGCAAGTCCGGCAAGGATCAGCTACTTTGACTCGCGACTCGGATTTTTGAGCAAAGGCGATTTTGTTCGAGTTGCGTATGGCGCAAACGGCAGTGATTATTTTGACTATTTCACAACGGACTTTAAGTTCGTCCGAAACGATCGATTACTGCAAACCGTCGGCAGTCTTGGGAACGCATTTGGACAGGAATCTTCTACGGGCATAACCTCTAAAGCCTCAGATTGGCGGTTGTTGTGGAACGCTCCAGAGAATTGGCATCCGACCAGCACCTCTGTTGCACTGCCGCCGCAACTAACGACCGGTGGAATCGACGAACCTGAGAATTACCGACCGCTGTTGCAGGCCGCGGAGGGCCCGATTTGGACGGCCGATGGTGACCTGCTTCCCAATGGCATTCCAGACGATTTCTTGCGTCTTTCGGCAACGCCGGTGATCTCTCCAGAAGCCCCTGATACGCAACTTTTCACTGGCCATCCGGGAACGGGATACGGAAGTGTGTCCGTTTTCGAAGACCGATTTGCAATTGTGGAATTCACTGTTTCTCAGTCGGGCATTTACGCTATCGACAACAGCCTGTTGAGCTTACCTGAAAGATCTGCCGGTGTCGAAGTGGTCATTGGCACCAACGTCAATCCTGCTTCGTTTCGTACCACCATCACCGCCGATGGGTTAGTGGAATCCGAGTTTGATGTTGCGCTCGGTACGCTGTCCAGGGGTGACAAGATCTACATTGCGTTCGGTGCCGGAGAGTTCCACGATTTTGACAATTTTGCAACGAGTTTTGATCTAGTCCGTGTTCTGCCGCGCGAGCTGCCGCTTCGTCAGCTTCCTAAACCGCAAGCGATTTTCTATGCAAGCAACATTGAAGGTCTGCACACCAATGACCGGGAAGATGACTATTGGGGTCTCAAGTCGCTATTTGATCAAGCGGCTTTCGTCGCGGCTGCCAGTGACAACGATGCACCGGTAAGGGTCGTGCTACAACCGGGAATCTACAACATCCATGCGCCCGATGGATTCCCGTCTCGCTCACTTTTTAATTTCACCAACGTCCACGGTCTAGAAATTGAAGGTAATGGTGCTCAGCTGTTTATCGAGAGTCCTTTAGCAGGCTTATTCACGATCACCGGAAGTGCCGATGTCATCATCAAAAATTTCGGTGTCGATTACGTTGAACCCTACACCTATTCCAATACGACGGTGGTGGAAGACGTCTATCGCGCGACAACCTTTTCTCAGGGCACGGTGGTTGGCTCCCCCGATTTTTCGAACAATTCAATCGTAGTTCGATTTGACCCTGCGGTGACGGTAGCTCCTGACAAACAATTTTTTAGCGCAGACACCAGTCCGCAGACCTTTGCGTCATTACTTGATCCAAACATTGCTGGGCGGACAAAGTTCAATGCCGACCACTATATCGAGATCAATCGAGAGCAGTCTGGGATTCAGTTGTCGGCGACGGATTACAGGATCGTTTTTGACGACCCCGAGCAATTGCAGCAAGTTGAGGCTAACGACAGAATTGCCTTTCAGCGTCGAGAGAACACGGCTATCTTCAGTTTCTTTGCCGACCAAGCTGCCGATTCGACCGCGCCTCCAGTTTTCAATGGCAACCAAGACGTAACTTTATCCAATATTACGGCATGGTCATCGCCGGGGACGTTTGTTTCTTCGATCGGCACTGAACGACTGAATGTGATAAACAGCCGAGTCAGTGTGCGCGACGGGCGTTGGCGAAGCCTAAGCGCCGATGCGCTCCATGTACAGAGTTCGCGCGAGGGCGCGTGGATAGAGAATTCTGATTTCGTTGGTGGGGCCGACGATGTGTCAAACTTCTACACATTGCCATTGGTGATCAACCAACGATTGTTGAATACTCGAGAGATGATTGTTACGGCGGTGACTGCCGAACAGAGATTGGATATCAACCGAGACTTGTATCAGGAGGGCGATCGGCTACAGTTCTTTGATCCCGTCAAAGGGGAGGTCATTCAAGAAGCCAGAATCGCAAAAGTGGGACAAGCGATTGAGCGCGACGGTGTGACGATGTTGAAGCTGACCTTTGACCAGTCGATCGATTCAGCTGCCAAGGCCTACATCGAAACCGATGTGGAACGGTACGGGGATGACACGCAGATCTTCAATCGCGATCTGTCGAAGAATTTTATGGTCCAAGGATCACTGTTCCGAAATACTCGCCGCTACGGAACGTTTCTTATGTCGGAGAACGTTCAAATCTTAGACAGCCTTTACAGCGGGCTAAGTGATGCGGCGATCGCGGGGCATAATGAAGCTAGTTGGCCACTAGGAAATTTGCCCAATGATGTTCTGATCCAAAACAATCGCTTTAATGGCATCGGGTTTAGCAGAGAGTACCTTTCTCAGGATTATGCGACGGGAGTCATTTCGTTCCAAGTCGATAGGACTCAGTTGGGTAGAGAATATGGTCGCCAAGTGGTCGACAGCTTGAGTGCTGGTGTTTCGAATTTGAGCATCGTTGATAACACGTTCCGCTTATGGGGTAAGTCAGCGATTTCAGTTCGTAATGCTCAAAACGTGACCGTCGATCGAAACCGAGTCTTTTGGTATGGAGCAGACGGCGAGCGTTCCCCTCTTTCTCCGATTGAGGTCAAATATTCTTCTGAAGTGCAGGTGACAGGGACAAGTTTTGTGAAGTCCAACCGCACGGACCTTGATAATTTCTTCGCTGTCGAAGGCAACGGCGATGGTAATTTGCTTGAAAAACCAGAACTACTTTAGGATCGGGCGGATTCTTGGCGGAGGACAAGTGTTTGATTTGCTCTCACGAACTTATATCTCTGTTGCTTCGAGCTAAAAGATATTGTTGTCGTGTTGCATGTGCAATAAGATTGCGAGTGGTCGGCCGTTTGCAAATCTGATATGCGTTTGTGATTTGCGCTGAGAATAGTAAAGGAAGGCTCTCCTTCCACAAGAAAAGCCAGCATGCTTACGCAAGCCCGAGAGTTGACACTTACGAACGACGTCGAGATGGGATAGACGAGCGTTAAAAGCAACAAGCGACATTTCATGGACGAAAAGAAGTTTCATCTTTGTGGTGCTGCTACTGATTACCGGTTGTGGTCAGCAGACTCTGCCTTCAAGGCACAGTATCAAGCGGTCTCTGTCGGTGGAGTATCCAGCCGACATCAAGGTCTTAGGTGGAGAGCTAGAATCGAAAAGCTCTTACTCTGTTTTGCTGATTGAGAGCGCTGAACGTTTGCCATTGCCCAACCCGAATGGAGTGGATCCGTCGCGTACCAACAAGCGCCCTAAAGGTAAATCCTTCTCCGTTTCCGCATTGTCAAGTTTGTTGGCGGCCTACGAGGTTGATCCAGAGAACGTTCCTTCCTTTACTCAATCGGCTGGATTCAGTCATGATGGTCAGATTGGCAATTTTCATTTCACTTACCAGGAAGCATCAATCGAATCTGGTTGGTTGACTGTCGTTGAGGTCCGCGAGGTTAAGGGGCCGAGGAAAGATATGAACGATTGATTGGCTGTCACTGCTCAATCAAGTTGTGCGGCCACTGATAAACCCAAGTTTTTCAACGGCAATCGGATCGTCTTCTCTTCAAATCAAATGGGGAAAGCACCGCCAGCAAATATTCTGCTTGCTTTGGTCCTGGTTCGGGCGTTTCGAGGGTGGAAAGGACTCGCGGATATCAAACCTTGCCAATTCACTGTTTTTGTTTTGTCTCTTCAGCGAATTCCCTCATGTATTGCTTGAACAGCGCGACAAACCGATGCTCGTAGCGGTAAGGGTTTTGCAGAAGCGCGATCGTACGAGCGGGTTTCTCGCCGGCGAAGGGGCGGTAGACACGCTGCTTGCTTTTGTCCAGTTGCTGTGCCATTGCGGGAATAATGGAAATTCCGTGCTGGAGTGCAACAAGTTCCTGAATCGTCGCCAATTGATTGGTGCGCTCGATGGTTACTGGAGCGATTGACTGCCGATTACAAAATTCGGCAATGTTGTCCGAGAGACAGTGTTGCTGGTCAAGTGAAATGAATGGGAACTCTTGGATGTCAGAAAGTCGGATGCGCTTTTTCTTTTCAAGTGCGTGACCTTTGGGAATTACCAAAACCAATTCCTCATCAAAGAGCGGCTCGGTTTCCAAGTACTTTTCGTTGACCGGTAAGGCTAAAATGGCTAAGTCAACCTCGCCATCTTTACATCGCCTCACGATATTTTGAGTGGTGTCTTCTTGGACCTGAATCTTGATCTCAGGA
>CAYTPS010000324.1:0-3092 GCA_964439245.1 uncultured Pirellulaceae bacterium
GTACCGAACTGGGTGGTTGTCAAAACAAAGTCCCAAGCATTAGAACAATTGGCGGATTTTGACTGTCCGATGGTAATTAAGAATCCGCTCTGCGGGACCTCCGCTCCAATCCAAACAATCGTATCGCATACGTTAGAGGAAACCACTCAGGCCATTAATCGTTCTGACGACTCGCAAGGCATCTTCATGCAAGAGCTGATTGGCAGGCGAGAAATTGGCCACATTGCATTGGTCGCCAATGGCGAAGTAATTCCGCTGGTGACCAACCAGGAATACAAATGGAGTTTGGACGGCAACCAAGGGAAAGTAATTGGCTATCCAATGGGTGGAATAGTTGAGGCGGACCCCCACGACCAGTATGGCTTAGTCCGTGAGCTAATTCGTCCGCTTGAGCCGTGGCTCAAGGCAAGGCGCTTCTGTGGTCCGATTCAAGTGACTGCTGGCAAATGGAAAAACCGCTGGCAAGTGATGGAATACAACGTCCGAATCGGTGTAACAACGGGTCCATTAATGATGGGTATGCTTGAAAATCCTATAGAGGTTTTCTACGCCGCCGCACAAGGAGTGAAACCCACACCGCAATTTCGCGCAGGCTACGACTTCGGCATGATTCTAGGTGTTGCTGCTACGAAAGAGCTGATCGGTAAGTCTCCCCCGGCGACCATCAAAAACTCGAAAAGAGTACTGTGGGGGAATGTTGAAGGTGAGCTGAATTCACCCAAACTCTCCGGAGAGCGCCCTTTCGAGTTGGTCGCGTTTGGAGAAACCGTTGAAGGCTGCCGAGACGAGATATACGAGACAGCAAATTTGCTTCCAACTGAAGGGTTTCGTTTCCGCACCGATATTGGCACATCGCTTTGGCCTCCAGGAAACGAGTGACTCACCGTTTCCTTTGTTCTCCCTAATGGAAAATCTGAATTGCAGCGTTACTGAATCGTATAGCCTCCATCAACCGGCAAGGCAGCGCCTGTAATCCAGCTGGATGCATCCGATCCAAGGAACATGACTGCTTTGGCCACATCTTCTGGTTCGCCAATTCTTCCTAGCGGATGCATCTTCGCCACGGCAGCTTCATCAAATGAGTCCCTGCCTCTCATCAGAAGTGGTGTGCGCGTCGTGCTGGGGCAGACGCAATTAACACGGACTCCAAATTCGGCAAAATCCAACGCCAAACTTCGAGTCAACTCCACGATGGAAGCTTTTGAAATGCTATACGCGACTTGTTTTCGCGCACCAATCATCGCCCAAATCGAACTGAGATTAACGATGGCACCTTTTGTTTTCTGCAGATGAGGCAAGGCTGCCTTGGCCATCAAATAGTAGCTGCGTACGTTGGTGTCCATCACTTGGTCCCACGTCTCTTTGGGTGTCGGCGTCGTGGCGTCGGATTGCCGATGCAGGAATGCGGCGTTATTAACGACGACATCGAGACCACCCAATGCATCTACCGTTTGCTGGACAACCTTGATCGGAGTCTCGGGCGACGCAACATCTGCAATAATTTTCAGATGCCGTTGATTCGTTGCCCGATCGGTCGCCAAACCGTCAATTACCGCCGTCAACCGTTCCTCATCCCTCGCAACCAACGCCACGTTGACTCCTTGCCGCGCGAGTGACTCGGCGATTGCTTTTCCGATCCCAGAACTAGCGCCGGTAACCACTGCGGTAGCCCCGGTAAAATTTAGATAGTCTGGAATTGAAACTGGCATTTTTCTGCCGCTGGGGTTTGGTGTAATTTGAATTTCGATTTTAAATAGAGTTTAATGAATTGCCGGAGAATATCCAGCGTGCCATTGAGGCGCGACTGATCCACCAACCGAGGATTCCTTTTTGAAACGCCTTTTCATCAGTTACAGCCACGACTCGGCAAAGCACAAGCAAGAGGTGCGAGAGCTTGCGATTCGTTTGCGGCAAAGCGGGTTTGACGCTCATCTTGATCAATTCGAACTGCCCGGCCCTTCCAATGGTTGGCCGGCTTGGTCCAGCCGTCAGATCATCGAAGCACGCTACGTTCTAATGATCTGTACGGAACCCTACTTACAGCGGTTCATGGGGCTGACCGAATCCGGCAAAGGGCGCGGGGTAAAATGGGAAGGACGCATTATCCAAAATGTGCTCTACTACGATCACCTGTCCGTTGGATTCGTACCCGTTTTGTTTGCACGTGATCAAGAGCCCTTTATTCCGCCCGCTGTTAGTGGAGCCGGGAAAGTTGTCCTACGTGATGACGACGGTTCAGATGAATCAGGATATCAAAAGCTGCTTCAACAGCTGGGCCATAAGCCATCGTGGGCTGCCCAGCCAATACCAGAATTGGACGATAAAGAGGACGGGCCCCACGAACTGCCTAGTGACGCTTCCATTCCAACAGATGACACGTGGGACAACGTACAGGATCAACTCTGCAACATCAGTACCAGCCTCGAAAAACGATTGGCGCCTCCGCTGCTGGTGCCAAAGCAGTTTCAGGGCACACGTCCGAAATCCGATGTCGGCGTGACTGACCTCCGCTACGACAGGCAGTGGCTGGCCTATCAACCACGTGATCAATCCAGAAAGCAGCTGGATGACTTTCTTGACGGCAACGCCATTTGGCAATGGTGGGGAATTGTTGGCGAGGGAGGAGTCGGGAAAACTCGGGAAGCTTTTGAATTGGCGCTGAATCGAATCGAAAGCGGTTGGGACGCGGGGTTTCTTAGTGGTGACGATGCGGCAAATTGGTTGCTACACGATTGCAAAGGCTGGCGTCCTAAACGAACAACACTGCTGATTGTCGATTACGCGGCCCAGCGCTCCGCCGTATTGGTGGAAGGGCTATTGCATCTAAGTGAATCTCTAGCAAAGGCAGATAAGGCATTTCCCAAGGTCCGCGTTCTGCTGCTTGATCGCCCAGGACGAATTTATCCGGCGTCTTCAGAACTATTGCCAGAGAAACGACACGGTGGTGAAATCCGCGATCGTATTCGGGAGTTTCTATTTATCCCTTTGGGCCAAAGCGTTGAAGATTTGGCGGATCGAGAGTCTCGATTGGAAAAAGTGTTTGGGAGATCGTCGTCGGAGCTAATAGAAGAGCCCTTACTGCGGGACACTGA
>CAYTPS010000324.1:3102-5811 GCA_964439245.1 uncultured Pirellulaceae bacterium
TGAGCTATTACATTTCCCACCAACTTCCCGAGCGACTTGGAAGCTGATATTGGAAGAAGTAGCTGGGCAAATCCCCGACTCTTCGGTAGATCTCCCGGGCGTTGACGACACGCAATGGTGGGACCGAGTGGACCGGCTAACAGGGCACGGCCGCCCGCTGTTCTTGCAAATCCTAGGCATTTGCCTAGCTAGAAATGAGTCTCTGGCCGCAGGCCTTGGCAGCGAGGAGGGACTCAACACGTTGCTGGATGAAATGCTGAGTCACGAATCGCACAAGCGATGGCCAGATCTATTTCCCAACGAAGAGGGAGAGTCACGAGAGACGATCCGTAAGTCTGCGGCGTATCAGCACGTATTGCGGGCCGCTGCATTTGTGACGTTAACACGCGGGATCAGCCTACCAAAGCATGCTGACCAATTGCTTCAGGCCGCTGGCGGATCGGCGGAACATCTTCGCAGTGTGTTGATGCGTTTACTGCACGCCAATACATCTACAGACACTGACGCCGCCGAGCAACTTAATTTGCCGCCGCTCGAGCCCGATCTGATCGGCGAGCGATTACTTTTACGATTATCCCAACAAGAAACAGAATCTAGCGACCTGCTCGGATTGGTGCCGCAAACCACTGGCATTGACGCAAGGCAGTGGATTGACGCAGCGATACGGATCAACCCTGCCGGAACAATGCAGACCATCCAGTTGGTGACTCAGGATTTCCCCTCCAGCCCAGCAACCTTGACTTGGATCAGGGCGTTGATGGATGTCGTGTGTGCAGATGATTTCGACGCAGCAACTGAGTCAGCAAAGATAGTGACGGCCCTCACGATTCCGGGGCTCTACGTCACGTACACCAAAGGCCCGATAGAATTACCGCAAGACGTTTGGGATTCCCTCGCGGTATTTACAGGCCGTAGCGAGCTTCACTGGCGATCGGCATTCGTAGATTTACTGATCGGACTGCCTGCAGTTTTATCGACGGAACTTCATTCGTCAAAATTTCACCATGAGTTGCTAAAATTGGTGTCCGGCGATTTACCGAGTTCTCTTTCGATTGAGTCACAGCATTTGATTGCTCAAGGAGCGGTCAACGCGGTGAGCGACTATGGGACTCACCAGCGGTGGGACGAACTGGAAAGATGGGGAGACGTCATCGCGGATTGTATCGAAAGAGCAGCACCTGACCATCAAACGTTCCACGCAATGTTGGCTATTTGCCTGCAATTGGCATTTAAATCAAAACGTGAATGTTGTTGGGAGATTTGTCTGACGCTTGTTGAGTACTGGCCGGGGTTTATTCTAGATATTGGGGAGCAAGCGATACCGATTGCCATGCTTGGGACCGAGTTGGCTGGAGCAACGTCGACTCAATCCCGCCGATGGTCTGACGCGTTAGAGCGAATTAAACGCTGGAACGAGCTTTTCGTGAGAGTGAAGTCCGCACTAGAAGAAGACACCGCTCCGGATACCAATCAATACAAAGAACTATGGCGTGAAAGAATGTGCAGCCCAGACTACGGAGAATTTTTGCGGCCCATCCTAGATTCGCTCGGTCTGCTCGAAAAGGAACAGCGGTAATCACGGAGCCTATAGTTGTTGAAGTCTTTCTTCCACCAGCCAATCAAGTTGAAGGCAGCCTACGCCTACAAGTAGTATTCGAAATACGTTTATCGCAGGTCATCAATCACTTTCTCTACCACACGCATCGCTCTTTCCTGAACCGGATGCGAATCGAACAGAGGTTGGTGTGAAATTTTCTGGCTTCTAAATTCTAGTTTGGGTTTCGACCTACCCCGTGTCAGATAAGGCAACAGAGGGATGTTGTGTTCTAACGCGTGCTCCCACTCCTCTTTACATCCAGCGCTATCGGAAAACGTGGGACTCATCAGCGCAACCATCAAGGTTGTCTGCTGCAAAGCTTCCTCCATTTTTTCTTGCCAGTAATCACCAGAACGATTTTCAACCGCATACTCCCAGCACGTTACCCCTCGAGCTTTTAGTTCGGAAACGATAAGGTCAACTAATTCTCGATCGTTCACTCGTTCGTCATGGCTAATGAAGACAAAATGTTCTTTGGAATAGGTGCGTTTATGAAGCAGTGATTCACCGGCTTGCCGCCCGACAACGGGGCTTGAAGTTTTCGCCGTTGCTGAGGACCGATCTTGCAGACGAGCAAAGAGTAGTTCATCACTTCCAGCAGCACTATGCTTGAGAATATCCAACTGGTAGCCGGCTGGATGACCTTGCAAGATGGCGGGCAGTCGATCGGTCGCCTCTGCTTCCGAAGTATCGATCCGGATTGTTGGCACCATTAGCGAATGAGCGGCATGATAGAGCGGTAGTAGTTCAGGACGACTTACATCCACAATCAACAACCCCAGTGACCGCAACACCTGGTAAAGTTCGGCGTCGGTGTGGAACAAGGACGGAAGAGCCTCAGGAGGTTCGAAGCCACCAACGTCAATCTGAAGTTCCCCATGGTTGGTAGACAGTGAGTCTCCGTATGTCATGATTGTATGACGAAAGGAAACTCCATGAAACGAACCAGACGAACATATTCGCGAGATTATAAACTTGCGGCAGTGAAGAAGGTGATTGAGCAAGGCTTGTCGTACGCTGAAGTGGCGCGAGACTTGGGCATTCGAGACACGCTGATCCACAACTGGCGGAAGGCGTTTGAGGCCGACGGGACGCTTCAGGCCGAGGTCACC
>CAYTPS010000325.1:0-5778 GCA_964439245.1 uncultured Pirellulaceae bacterium
CTGGAGTAGCGTACCAGCAGGGTTGCTAGCACCTGCGGTTCTCCATGCTGCGAAATTCTAACGGTTTTGAGAGCGTTCGTCAGTCGTTGATTTTTAAACTGATGTTTATCGTTTTTTGTTTTTTTGATAACAAAGCCTCAAGTGAATAGCTTTCTGTGCCGGGAAGGATCTTGGCGTCAGAGAAAAATTGGCTATTGGCTCTACTTTCAATTGGCACGGATGCCTAAATTTGCGAGCGTCGCATTGGTTCCCTGCTAGTTAACGCCCTGAAAACAGTTGCGGAAACCATCATGGCCGACGACGAATTGCTCGATCAAGACATCGACCACGAACTCGAACCAACCCCATTCATCTCCAAAGCACTCATCGGCCGGTTCTTGGCTGTCGGTGTGTTTGTTGCGCTGGGCACGTTCGCTGTCATCCAATCCGTCACAACAAAGAAAGACGTTGCCGATGACCACCCTGGCCACGACCACGGGGGTGTCGTCCAAGCAGTTGGGACGAGTGTAGGCAACACAGTCGCTGCCGTTGGCGACAAAACGCAAAAGGGACTCGATGATTTCCTCGGCGGAGCAAAAAATGTTGCTTCTTCGGCGGTCACCACGGTGAAAGACGCCGCTTCGTCTACGGCTACCAAGGTGAAAAACGCGGCCTCTTCAACGACTGCCTCGCTTAAGGACAAAGTTGCATCAGCCACCGCTGGTTTAAGAACCGGAACTCCAAAAGCGGCTGGCGTTTTTTCCGCAGCGCCCAAGAATTCTATTGTGCCTCGTCCTTCTCTGGCTCAAAAACCAGTTCCCCAAAGACCACTTGTCGATCCGACGGTCAAGAAAGTTGCGCCAAGTTTTGGCGGAGGGTTCGCAGCAAACAGCTTAACTGCAAAAACAACGCCAGCCTCCAAGCCCAAACCTCCGGAACGCCTTGCTCAAAATGGTGGCTTTCTGCCAAAGGTTGGCAAACAAGGACTCGGCGCCAGCAATACCGCCGCAGCCGCGTTAACCAAAATGCAAATCAGCAAACCCCTTCCGGGCTTCCAAGCGAAAGATGACACCGCGGCAAATACTTTCAACGACCTGAAAAAATCAATCAACACAGGCGTCAATTCACTGACCACCAAGGCTGGCGATGCCGCCAAGAGTGCCGCAGCATCGGTCGACAACAAATTCACTCAACTAGGCAATGCAACTCGCAAGAGCTTAACCAGCCCCCTCTCGGAGCGACTAGAAGAGCGTACCAAGCCCGGCGGATTCTCGAGCCCCAAGCCGGTTGCCCGGCCTGAGACGCGTTCATCATTCGGTGCGTCTTCTGACAAATTCGGCAGTCGCGACATGCCCGCCATCAAACGCACGCAGCAACGAGATCCGTTTGGCGATTCGGCTAAACCAAAGGTCGTCAAATCACCAAGCTCACGTCGCACATTTGACTCGCCTTCGCCGAAGCGCCCTGCCGTAGAGCGCAGCCGAACACAACTGGTCTCATCACCACGCCAAACATTCTCCAAACCACAGAGTAGCGATCGCTCAACGCGCACGAGCGGATCCCCCGTCGCTCAACTGGCCAGTGCCGTCAAAACGTACGCGACTCCAGGCGAACGTCGATTAGAAGGCGTTCAGGCCCCGTCGCTAACGGTGGAGAAGGTATCGCCTCGTGAGATCCAAGTAGGCCAAGCATCTGATTTTGAAATTCGCGTCCGCAATGTCGGCCGGGTTGCAGCGGATAACGTGATGGTGATCGATCGCGTTCCAAACGGGACAGAATTCTTGGGAGCAGAACCAGAACCAGCCAGAGGCCGAAGCGGCAGCGGACTGCAATGGGACATTGGAACACTGACACCGGGCCAAGAAAAACGCATTCGCTACCAACTGAAACCTACACAGCCCGGTGAAATCGGCAGCGTGGCTCAGGTTGTGTTTGCGACCCAAGCATCCATGAGAACTGTCGTGACCAAACCGGTTCTAAGTATCGAGCACGACACCACGCCGAAAGTTTTGATGGGTGACAATTTTGTGTTTGATGTCATTGTCGAAAACCAAGGCGACGGTGCGGCCACCGACGTCATCATTTCCGAAGAGGTTCCCACGCAACTTGAATACCAAGCAGGCTTTCGTCAGTTAGAGTACGAAGTTGGAACGCTGATGCCGGGCCAGAAGAAGAAACTGCGATTGGCGCTTCGCGCTGGCAAGGTTGGAAAGTTCCGCAACGTCATGTACGCTTCGGGCAAAGGTGGGCTCGAGGCCAAGCATGCATTGGACTTAGAGGTGGTGGCTCCTGAGATTAACGTCAAATGCGAGGGGCCCAACAAGAGATATCTGCAACGCAAAGCCACGCATCAATTCACGATCGAGAATCGCGGCACGGCCAAAGCAACCAACGTTGGCTTAGTGGCAAGACTCCCCAGTGGTCTCAGATACGTTAGCGCCGACAACCGAGGCCGCTACGATTCGCAGTCACATGCCGTTTACTGGAAAATGCCAGAGCTAACCGATGGTGTTGCCGGTACGGTTGAACTGACGACCATCCCCGTGAGCGTTGGTCAGCAGAATATTAAATTCGAAGCCGAGGCAGACCTAAAACTGTTTGCCTCCACGGATCACGCGTTAATGGTCGAGCACTTAATTGATATCTTCTTCGATATTGATGATGCGATTGATCCGATTGAAGTCGGCAGTGGTACGAGCTACCGCATGCGTGTCGTCAACCAAGGCACCAAAGCTGCCAGCAATGTGCTGTTGCAAGTTGATTTTCCTCCGGGACTACTTCCTGAAACGGTGGACGGAAACTTGCGGCATCAGATCAAGGGACAGCGCGTCGTTTTCGAGCCGATCAGCTCATTGCCGCCCGGGCAGGAAATGACGATGTCGATCAATGTGACCGGCAAGTCTCCCGGGGACCACCGCGTGGTGGCCAACATTCGTGCCGACGGTCGTGAGGTCGCCTTCTCGAAGGAAGACACAACGCGCGTCTACGCGGACCGATAGATTCGAGCAGGGCCGCCATTTTCGGTTCAAATTGCCGAATAATTTCGTTTTCGACACGTTGCAAGTCACAAGTCCCGTTTTTGATCTGTTGCCAAATTGGGCTTTTGTTAAACTTGCGGGCTTTTGAGAGCCGAATTTCTGAAAAAATTGGCCTCCTACATGTTGCCCGCAAACGCTGGAAAAAGACGCAATGAGACGAACTCTGATCGCCGGAAACTGGAAAATGAACCTCAGTCGCGCTGAAGCGACCGAACTTGCCAAAGGCGTTGCCGCTGCCACGCCCGGCGAGAACACCGATGTTCTTGTTTGCCCATCGAACGTCTATCTAGATGCCGTCTCCAATGCAGTATCCGGATCGAATGTCGCAGTGGGTGGACAAGATGTCTATTTTGAATCCGGCGGAGCATTCACCGGCGAGACTTCAACCGACATGCTCAAGGATGTTGGTTGCTCTTACGTCATTCTTGGTCACAGCGAGCGACGAAACGTTATCGGCGAATGTGACAAGTTGATCAACAAAAAACTACACGCCGCGTTGGCGGCAGGTCTGACGCCAGTATTGTGCGTCGGTGAGCTGCTTGAAGAGCGCGAGTCTGGCAAAACCACGGATGTGGTCCGCGGACAGATCACGGGATCGTTGGCCGATGTGTCGGCGGATCAAATGGCCAAAGTCGTCATCGCCTACGAACCAGTTTGGGCGATTGGAACCGGGAAAACGGCTTCTCCAGAACAGGCCCAAGAAGTCCATGCTGACGTTCGTAAGATGCTGGCTGAGCAATACAATGATGACGTCGCTGGCAATGTCCAGATCCTTTATGGCGGCAGCGTTAAACCTGATAACGCCAAAGAATTACTGGGGCAGGCCGACATTGACGGCGCTCTAGTAGGTGGTGCTTCATTAAAGTCCGACAGTTTTGCTGCAATCATCGCGGCCGGGAATTAGCGGCCCCTTTTGTTTCCGCAGCCGGCCAGCATTTGGCCAAACAATATTTAACTCTAAATGTGATCTACAGTATGTACGTTTCCGAATTGAATGTTCTCATCGCACAATCCTCTATTGGCTTGGGGCTTTGCCAGTTGTTGTTGTTTCTGGTCTCGCTGTTTTTGATCCTGTTGGTGCTTGTCCAGCGTGGTAAGGGCGGTGGTCTTACAGGCGCGCTTGGCGGAATGGGCGGCCAAAGCGCTTTTGGAACCAAAGCGGGCGATGCGTTTACGAGAATTACCATTATCACGACGCTGATCTGGATCACGCTGTGCATGATCACCATTTCTCGATTCAATCCGCCACCAGCGGCACGAGTGACCAAAGAAATGACGTTGATGGAAAAGGCGCGTGCCTTGGATTACGCGCCGTCAATCGGCGCTCCTGCAGAACCGGGTGACGTGCCGTCGGACTTCAAAGGCGATGCTGCTGCCGAAGGCGAAAGCTCCGGGGTGACGGCTGACGACGACAACGTGGCTGTCAAACAAACACCTGAAAACACTGCCGGTGAAACAGCCGAAGCGGCTGAAAGCGAATCGACTGACGAGGCTTCTGCTGATGAGTCAACTGCAGAAGAGGCGTCGACGGAACAAGAGTAGTTCATACTAAATTTTGCATGGGGCGGTTGCACTTTTGAGTGCAACCGTCCTGTTTGCTTTCTGGCCGGACCTTTGCCCACCACACAGTGCGGTAGGGGAGTGTCGCGTCAAAGAATCCATCTGGGTTGGAGGTAAGAACTTGTTAGTAAGTATGACAGGCCACGGTGAAGGCCTCCAGCAAAATGACCAAACACAGGTCAACGTCGAAGTCCGGGCAGTCAACAACCGGTTCTTAAAGCTGAACGTCTTCAGCGATCTATCTGCCAAACGGCAGGCTGAATTGGAGGCGATGGTCAAATCCAGTCTCAACCGCGGTTCGGTCAGTTTGCGTGTCCGTTGCCACTTCGAAAAATCTGCTCAAGACTATCGATTAAACAAAGAGTTGATCAGTTCCTACTGGCTGCAGCTGTCTGAAGTTGCCGACGGTAGCCAGCCGGTTAACCTCGAATCAATACTTCAGCTGCCGGGCGTTGTGGAAGACTCCAGCAGCGACGACAAAGCCGAAGAACTTTGGCCGCTAATCAAACAGGCCACCACCGATGCCCTTGAGCAGTTAAACCAAATGCGACGACAGGAAGGCGACGCGATGAAGCAAGACATGCTGGCGAACTGTCAAAAGATCACCAATGAATTGGCCGATGTGGAAAAACTTGCTCCAACGGTTGTTGAAGCTTACGGCAAAAAGATGACGGATCGGATCAATGGAATGTTGGAGAAATTGAACGTGTCCATCACACCGTCGGACATTGTCCGTGAGGTCGGTGTTTTTGCCGAGCGTTGTGACATTTCGGAGGAGATCGTTCGATTGCAAAATCACCTCAAGCAATTCAACAGTGTCGTCCAAGAACCGCAAAGCAACGGCAAGAAGCTCGAGTTTTTGGTTCAAGAAATGTTGCGCGAGACCAATACCATCGGCTCCAAGGCCAACGATTCAGATATCGCGCGGCACGTCGTTGAGATGAAGACGGCAATTGAGCGTATTCGGGAAATGGTCCAAAACGTAGAATAGGCCAATGGAATCCAGCAACGAAAAATCCGGTCAAAATAACGATAGCCTTGGTCGCGTCATCATTTTTTCAGGGCCATCAGGTGTCGGTAAGACTACCGTGCTGGCAAAAGTGTTTGCCGATTGCAAGCGCCCATTGGTGGCAAGCGTCTCGGCCACAACTCGCCCCATGCGACCCGGAGAGACCGAGGGGAAAAGCTATCACTATTTGAC
>CAYTPS010000326.1:0-5759 GCA_964439245.1 uncultured Pirellulaceae bacterium
AGTGAAGGAAGTCACAATTTTTGAAAACCTCGATTGAGCAGTATTGGCCTAAAGCCCGTACTACGAACAAAGGTTTTTGAAATGTGCTCATATCGGTGAATGGAATGAAAAAAGCAAATTCGTTTCGCGCGGCTGTCCTATTTCAGATGCTTTGTCTTTGCATTTTGACAACGCCTGTTTTGGGCTTTGTCTTTCCGCAAGGTCCCACAGCATCCAATGGCGACTCTACGATCGTATCGACAAAACAGGACGCAGAAAATGACTGGCCACGTTTTCTCGGCAGCCAAATCAACGGAATTTCCGAGCCCCCTGCTCTGCCTGGAAAGATCCGTCGGGATTGGAGTGAAGACGGTCTGCCGCTTTTGTGGCAGGTCGACGTTGGCGAGGGCTATGCGATCGGCGTCGTATCAGGCCAGCGATACTACCACTTTGACAAATTTGAAAATGCGGCGCGGCTGAGGGCTATCAATGTCCAAACGGGTGCGTTGGTCTGGAAATATGAGTATCCGTCTTCCTATCGCGATCTCTATGGCTACGACTCGGGACCGCGTGCAAGTCCACTGGTCGATGGGGATCGAATTTATCTGTTCGGCGTGGAGGGACAACTGACGTGCCTCAACGCAAACGACGGTGACGTTAAGTGGAGTGTTGACACCGCCCAAAAGTTCGGGGTGATTCAAAATTTTTTTGGGGTCTCCAGCAATCCCGTGATCCACGACGACAAAATTATCGTCATGGTCGGCGGTAGCGCCAAAGAATCGGCTCAGGTGCCCCCCGGGCAACTCGATCGAGTCAAGCCAAACGGGTCTGCTGTCGTGGCATTTGATAAATTAACGGGCGATGTCAAATATAAAACTGGCAATGACTTAGCCAGTTACTCGTCACTTACGTGGCTCGACAGGAATCCGAATAACAAGACTCTACTGGCATGGTGTCGAGGTGCTGCATTGGGAATCGATCCGAACGATGGGCGTGTTAAATTTGAGTTTCCGTGGCGCGCCAAAAAGTTGGAGAGCGTTAACGCGATGACTCCCGTGGTTGATGGCAGCCGTTTTTTGTTGTCCGAGTGCTATGAGCTTGGATCGGTGTTTGTCGAAGTACAAGAAAATCAGTGTAACGTCGTTTGGTCTGACCGAGGGCAGCGAAAAAAATCACTAGCCGCGCATTGGGGCACGCCGGTTCTGCACGACGGTTATCTGTACGGTTGCAGCGGTCGTCACTCGTCAAATGCCGATCTCCGCTGCGTTGAACTGGCTACGGGAGATGTCAAATGGGTCCAACGCGGATTCGGACGTTGTTCGGTGACCTTGGTTGGCGATGACTTGGTTCTGCTTGGCGAACGCGGACGGTTAGCATTGGTGGAAGCCGCTCCCGACGAATTTCGTTTGGTCACCGAACGCACTGCGACCAAAGAGTTTTCCTTGGAGCCAAACTGTTGGGCGGCGCCGATCGTAGCAGGTGGCATGTTATATGTGCGCGGCGGCAAGAAAGTCGGTTGCTTTCAACTGACCGAGGAGCCTTAAAACCTAATTGTGCCTCTAGCCCATTTTGTTTTTGAGAATGGGGCTGGGGAAAGAGGTGAGTTGCAGAAGAAGGTTCGGGGGCCATGCTTCACGCTTGCGTGAGCATGCCGTTAAATCAGCAAATAGTTGGCCCAAACGTTACCTAGTGCCTAGCCTGCGTTTGGATTTGGATGGCTATCTAGCTTTACTTCTGGTTTTCTCAGAATCTCGTAGGAGAAAGCTCCTAGGAGATCGTCTTTCTTACCGGCATGGCATTGCATGCAACTACTTTGCAGGCGAATTGAGCCGACCATAACGATTCGGTTCTTGGTTGCGCGAATGTGAAGCGGTTTGCCCGATTTCAGTTCGCCGATGGCCTCAGCCTCAAACGCATTCAACGGACGAGTTTGGGCCGTTTCACTACTTAGTTCTTCCATGTTGGGCAATTTGACGGACGTGTAGACACAGGGATCTTCGTGCATCAATAAACTGACCAATTGAATCCGGTTGATTTTCCAAAACGTGTCTTGTTCGGCATCAACTTCTTCTGCAACGTTGGGCAGTTGCCTCTTTGTGGCTCCTAAGTGCCGTGACCACGAGTCGGAGAGCCGGACCCGATGAGTTTCAAACCCAAGCACATTGCCGTGCTTGCCACGAATACCGGTCCGCGAAGCAAACTTCTCGGCCAATTGAGAATTGAATACCCCTAGCAACTGTTGCCGCGGCATGCCAGCATCGTCGAGCTCGTAGATGAATTTAGGATCGGGCAGAACCTCTGGCCGATGCTTTGGGTATTCCGACGTCCACATCTTGATAGTCGGATCAAGCTCCACAACAGGTTCGTGTTCGAGTTTAGACGACACGGGCTCGGCAGGAATTTCCTCTAACAGGTTGTTTTTGTAATTTGGGAACAGATATCTAGGACTAGTCGGCCTCCGCGAAAATCCTTGCCCTTCCTGACGAATGAAGTCTTCCACACCGTTTCTGTGCAAATTCAAGAGGGCGCGTACACGCCGGGTGAGCACAACACCGCCTTGGGGATCAGCTTTGTTGAAATCAAGTCGACCTTTGTCAAAAGGTTCAATTGGAATCATCTTTCTGAGTCGACTCGTGGCGAGCTCCATTTCCTCTTCTGAAAGATCTGGAGGTGTGTATTGCCAAATACGACTGGTTTGCAGTTGTTCGATGAACTCCTCAGCCGTTGTCGCGGGGGCGAGCTTCGGTTGTTGAGCCAATGCGGATGAGGCAGGAGCAAGGCAGGAACTAACAATCCCCAAAAAATAGGCGGAATGCCACCAGTTTGAATTTGTAAAAAGTCTCAAGGTAAGTCCTGTGACAACGATGACTTTGGAGAACTGCGGAGACGATTGTACACTACGGCGAGTGTAGAGCTGATCAGGCTATAACCGTTTACCGGTTCCCATTGTCAATCAGGTGCAGAATAGCGGGTGTAGAAGAGGATTTCGGTTTCATTCAGCCGAACAACCGACGATTACGCTTGTCGCAGTGCATTGGTGATTTGCATCCGGATGGCTCGGATCGCTGGGAAGAATCCGCCGATCAAGCCCATTGCCAAGGCCAATCCCATCCCTTGCAAAAGCACCTTGGGACCAAAGCGAAATGAGAATGTGATTTCGCTAAACGTTGCCGCGTTTTGCGTACCGCCGGACAAACCGTTGAGCGGCAGCGTGGCCAGACAGCCAAGCACGCCGCCGATCAAACAGATTACAAGCGACTCCATCATGAATGAGAGCAAGACTGAAGAGCGCGGGAAGCCCAACGCTCGCAAAGTGCCAATCTCGCGGGCTCGGCTGGAGACTGCCGAATACATTGTATTGGCCGCCGCAAACATTGCGCCGACTGTGAGAAAGGCGGCAATGATATAGGCGATCACTTTGATGGCCAGCGATGATGATTTTTGATCTTCGAAATAGTCAGACTCAACCACTGCGCTAAGTTTAAATTGGTCGTTATCGCGCACGCGTTCAATGATCGCTTGGCGATCGGACTGTTCGAGAACGCGCATGTTGACGATAGAGATCGCTCCGTTGTAGCGTTGAGCGGCGGTCAGGTCACGTAGATCAGCCCAAACTTCAGATTCTGCGGCACTGCCACCCGCCTCGAACAGTCCGACGACCTTGAATTCCACGTTATTGATCTCGATTGATTCGTCAATTCCGAGGTTTTCGAAACGGGCGGAGATGCTTTTGCTGGCGACCAATTCATTGACACCCGGTTCCAGATCGCGGCCCTGAATAATAGTGAAATTTGGACGAAGCTGGCGACCGGCTTTATCGAGTCCGCGCACGATGACATTTGCGGTGCCGCCTGCACCGCGTCTTGGTTGAGTTAGAATCGTGATGAATTCACGCGAGGCCAATGGCTCGCCGTCAGAACCCTTGGCAATTCCCTCTAGATTCATCAGCTCACGCGCTGCCGTTGGCGCGATAGTGCTGGAAAGTTCGTTGTTGGATCCTTTCCGCATGATGATCAAATCGGTCTCATCGCCTGATGAGGTCAACGCGTGTTCGATGCCTTCGATCATGCCGAAGGTCAACACTGACGCAAACACAACAATGCCGATTGCTAGGCAGGTCAACAGTGTGGTAACCCACCGCACGCTCAGGCTGCGAAGATTGTATTTTAGTGGAATCATGCAAAACTCATTTCAATGTGAGTACTCAATTAGGCGGAATTGTTTCACTCCCGTGAGCGGCAAGGCGCTAGCCGCCGGTTTGCGCGGGGCAACCAACCGACGGCTAGCGCCCTGTCGCTCACAAAAAATCGGACGATCAAACCACTTGTCTCAGGCCGTCAACGACCGACTGTTGTGCCGCTAGGACCGCTGGTGTGATGCCGCTGACCAATCCAATGGCTGCGGCCACTGCAACGAGCCCCCACAACCAAGAGCCAGCCAATTCGATGACGGGGATCGGAAACAAACTGGCGGCCATCGGTACGCTGGAGAGCAATTGCAGACCGCCCAAACCCATCGCAATTCCAACTAGGCCGCCAAGTATGGCGATCATCGTCGATTCGCCCAAAACCAATGCTAGAACGCGTTGGCGCGAAAAACCAATCGCTTTGAGCACGGCGATTTCAGTAATTCGTTCACGCATCGACATCGCCATGGCTGTTGCGGAGACCAGTGTCAGGGCAAACACAACCGCCATCGAAATGTAGCGAATGTAAGACTGTACATCCCCCAGCATGTCGGCGAACATCTGCTGGAAAGCTGCCTCGGATCGGGTGCGAGTTGCGTTGTCCGAATTGGCAAACAGCGCATCAATCTCATCGCTCATTAATGCTACTGCCTTCGCCGAAGTACATTTGGCTTGGATCGAACCCGCGTTGCCAGCAAAACCATCTCCGGCGGATCTCAATTCTTCGTCAAGGTAATTCCAGTTGAACCACAGCGATCCCGTGTTGCCAGGAGCCTTGTAAATGCCAACCAGTTTCAGATCGAGATCTTGCTGGTAGATCGTTCCTTCAAGTGGGATGCGGTCTCCCAGTTTCCACTTCATGGCCTTTGCGAGACTTTCGTCAACGACACAGGCCTGACGTTCTTTTTTGAACGCGGCCACTTGCTCGGCGGGGATTTCGTACTCCGAGTAGATATCGAAAACCGTTTTGGGTTCAACAGCGAATTGAGCAAACGCAGCACGTTGGCTTTTGTAGTTGCCACCAAACCAGGCGAACGGTGTCGCGGCAATGATCCCATCGAGTTTCTCAATTTTTGCTACGCATGAGATGGGCAATGGTGAAGCAAAGCCAAGTTTATTCAGAACGACGACGCGGTCATGTTTGTTAGCTTCGCGCTTGGAATATTCCTGCATGGCAAGGTATCCATAGAGGATTGTCATCAAGGCTAGAGAGAAGCCAACCGAGAGCATGGTCAATCCTGACCTTAATTTGTTTCGACGAACGTTGCGCCAGATGTAGGTAAGTAACTTCATGCCGTCTTCCCCGCAGCGTTGGCGTTTTGCGTGTCGCTGACCAAACGACCGTCGGCCATGGTGAGCGTACGTTTGGCTCGCGCGGCGGCCTTTGGATCGTGGGTCACCATGATGATGGTCTTTTCGAACTCATCGTTCAGTCGATGCATCAGCTCGAGAATCTCGTTGCCGGATTTAGCGTCGAGGTCACCGGTCGGTTCGTCTGCGACGATCAAGGTTGGGTCGGTTGCGATAGCTAGGGCAATCGAAACACGTTGCTCTTGGCCGCCGGCCAACTGACGCGGGTAGTGATCCATACGGT
>CAYTPS010000327.1:0-5750 GCA_964439245.1 uncultured Pirellulaceae bacterium
AGTGTTGCGGTACCAGAATGTGGGCAACAGGTGGATCGGGGCCTCATCGGGGCCGCGATTGGAAATGGTGATTCTGATCAGCACATCATTTGGGGCGCCTTTGGAATACTCGGCCTGAACGTCGAAGTAGCGGCTTTCACGAAAAACCCCGGTGTCGTGAAGTTCGTATTCGGGCTGCTGAAGAGACCGTTTCGCATTTTCGTCCCGCAATTTTTGATAGGGGAATTCAGCCTGCGGGTATTTGTACAAAGCTTTCATGTACGCGTGCGAGGGGGCGGAATCCAGATAGAAGTAAGCTTCTTTTACGTCTTCTCCGTGATTGCCTTCGGGGCCCGTTAGCCCAAACAAGCGTTCCTTCAGGATTGGATCCTTCTCGTTCCACAACGCCAGAGCGAATGAAAGTCGGTTTTGTCGGTCAGTAATGCCCAATAAGCCGTCTTCACCCCAGCGGTAAGTGCGGCTGGTGGCGTCTCGGTGTGTGAACGAACGCCAGCTGTCACCGTTGGCGGAGTAGTCCTCTCGAACTGTTCCCCACTGTCGCTCAGAAAGATAGGGCCCCCAGCGTTTCCAGTTGGCTTCCCGTGCTGCACTGGCGCGGATACGTTCGGTTTCGGGGCAGTTCTTCCGTGCGTGGTAGTTCATCTTGTCCGTTGAAGAGAGGAGTAAGCGGGAAAAGCACGATTATAGCGAAGGTTCCAGTTTCAACCATTGTGGCGAAAGTTAATGTGGAATGTCCCAAAGTGGACCTCCGCGGCGGAGCAATCAACGGGCTTTGCTTTGGATGATGGCGTATTGCTATCAATCCAATGACCGCATCCAAGGTGACAATTTGGCCATCTCGGTCACGCAATCATAACAGATTAACAAGTTTTGAAGGCGCATTCGGACCTTCGAGATCGATCGTAACAACCGGTAAAGTCACCTGAACCCGAACAATGAGAACACGTGGCTAACCGCTAATAGCGGATCAACGAGATGTCCGAAATGATTGGAGCAAGGGATAAATCCCGCAACAAAATAACAACCGACACAATCGTTTCTTGGAGACCACGACCATGCGGTCAAACCTCTTAACTCAAAAAATCGCCGCGGCGATCGCAATGTGTTGCTCAATCGGCTTCACAACCGGATGCCAGTCATCCTTCGCACCTGAAGATCTTGTGCCTGCTCAGGAAGTGCTTAACGCAGCCTGCTGCAAGCCAGATACGACTCAGCAAATCAACTTCTTGGCGCTTCGTCAGACGCCTCCCGAAGAATACACACTTGCCAAAGGTGATACGCTTGGGATTTACATTCAGGGCGTCACCGGAGACAAGGACACGCCTCCTCCAGTTAACTTCCCGGATGATCCCGGAGCACAGCCCGGACTTGGTTACCCAGTTCCAATTCGGGACGATGGCTACATCTCTTTGCCGCTGGTTGCTCCTATTCGAGTGACTGGATTGTCTTTGGCTGACGCGGAGCGTCGCATTGCGGATGCTTACACCAAGGACAAAAAGATTCTCTTGGAAGGTAACGAAAAAATCATCGTGACGCTGATGCAGCGACGTACCTACAACGTCCTGGTCATTCGCGAAGACATCCAAGTCAACCGCGGCAACAACAATCTTAACCGAAATGCAATCTTTGTCCCGACAGAGGGCTCGACCGAGACTTCTTCGATTCAGTTGCCTGCTGGTGAGAACGATGTTCTGCATGCGTTGAGCGAAACTGGCGGTAGGCCGGGCGAGCGAGCCCGCAACGAGATCGTCATCTTCCGCGGTGGCCAAGCGAACGATATTGATTCGCTGGTGCAGGAGGTCAACGCACCTGTCGATCAACGAACGGTCGGTATGAGTCAGGCCAACATGATTCGAATTCCGATTGAAGCCGAACAAGGACAGTTCCCCAACTTGACTGAAGAGGACATTACGCTTTACGACGGAGATGTGGTTTACATCAAAGGCCGTGAGGAAGACGTCTTCTACACAGGTGGATTGCTTGAAGGTGGACGATTCCCACTGCCGCGTGATTACAAGCTTGACGTGCTCGAAGCGATCGCCATTGCTGGCGGATCCGTTTCAGGTGCCGCCGGTAGCGGCGGACTAGGTCGAACCACGGTTCCTTTGCCGGCGACTCAAGTTACCGTGCTACGTAAGTGTGGCTGTGAGCAAGTGGCGATCGACGTCGATCTGCGATACGCACTGGCTGATCCAAGCGAGCGTGTGATCATTCAACCCGGCGACTTGATCATTCTTGAATATCGTAAGAGAGAGCTTATCGGAAATACGATTGC
Organism: uncultured Pirellulaceae bacterium; assembly: GCA_964439245.1. Lineage (GTDB taxonomy): Bacteria > Planctomycetota > Planctomycetia > Pirellulales > Pirellulaceae > Mariniblastus. The sequence goes on from CAYTPS010000327.1 coordinate 2,276, forward strand.
TCAAGTATTCACCTTCGGTGGAATCTTTAACCTCTTCAGGTAGACACACTACAAGCTTCCGACATTCTTGGGTGTTGATTGTTTGATTGTTGCTAAAAGCCGCTTGTTGAATCCATTTCAATAAGCGGCTTTTTTTGTGCGCCGCCTCTGCAACGCGGAGAGACATTGGTCGTGTCGGATTCCGTCCACCGTGTATTTAGAGCGTGACTGGAGAGAAAATTTCGCCGCGGCCTCCCTCGTTGAGGTCGCCATGCCATTGGAGAAATTTCGGTGCGATCAAAGACTGCTCGATTGTCTCTTTCGATATCTCGTTTTGACTTTGTGTCAACCAAGCTCCGATCATGGCGATCGTTGGACTGGTGCAAGCAGTGCCGGCGACAAAAGGTGAACTAGGACTGAATGAGCTATTCGATTCGCCGGCAAGGATTATGGTGCCGCGTTTCATGTCTAGGCCCGTGTCGTCCGGAGCGCTGCCAAAAACTAGGATGTTGCCGGCAAGCATTTCCCAGCCACACAATGAGCCAACCGCTCCTTGGACGACAATCGTGCCGCGACGCATTCTCCGGCCCAGTGATTGTCCGGCGGTTCCGGAGACGAAAATGCTACCTCGGTTCATCCCGTATTTGGCACCAGGCGTGTTAGCGCCCACGTAGTTTCGCGCGTCCCCGCGTACGATAATTTGCCCGCCAGTCATTTCGGCGCCCAGATAGTCATCCGTGTTCCCGGTTACGAAAATGTTGCCGCCAGACATGCCTCGGCCAACGAATGGCCCGGTATCTCCCAAGACTTCAATCGTGCCGCATTTCATAGACCTGCCGATCCCAAAGACGTTTTTCAAGTCGCCGGAGAAACAAACCGTGAGGTCTTCGGCAGCAGATCCCTTGATGTCGAAATAATCGCCTAATGTGCCGCGTCGATTTCCTTCATCGATCGGGATTCGATGGACGTCTCTCCCAACTGCGTTTTCAGGGAGAACCCGATCCACATTAAGTGGCACATCAATTTGAGTCTTCAGATGGAGTTTAAGGGGCATCTTAGAAAATGGCTTCCAATGCGTCGATGATTTATTGTGTGCGTTGGTCTATATTAGTGCCACCTGCAGCGGTTTCCAATGGGCTGCCGACATCACAGAAACGACCATGCCAAATATTGACAACGAACTAGGGATTTTGATTTTGGCCGGCGGTCGAAGTCAACGGATGGGCATGGACAAGGCGTTGCTTCCGTTTAGGGATCGCACATTTATCGAGTGCCTTGTCGATCAATGCGTGGAAACCAGCTCCCACGTTGTCATCTCCGTTGCTCCCGGACAGCAGGATATGTTTAGCAAAAAACTAAATTCACTTGATGGATTCGGTGAAGTGACTTTCGTTGCCGACGAGCATGAAGAGAAAGGGCCATTGGCTGGGATTGAGGCAGGACTGAAAGCCTTAGAGGCAGTTTGTCGATTTGCTTTTGTTGTAGGCTGTGATGTGCCGGTTTTAGTGCCGCGGTTGGCAGAAGAACTGCTGCGCATTGCTCGTCAGCACGATTGTCGCGCGGTGACGCCGGTTGAGGGGGAACGTGTGTTTGGGATGACGGCCGTCTATCGAACGGATACGTGGTCCAAGGCAAATGAATTGATCAGCAAGAACAGCTTGCGCGTGTCTGAGCTGGCAGAGCGTTTAAGTGCTCGAAAGGTCGAGCTGGCTGAGCTTCGTGCTTTTGATCCGGAGCTGGTCAGTTTTTTAAATATAAATAATCCACAAGCGTACAGTGCCTTTATCACCAGCCAAGGTGGTGCAGTGGATACAGATTTAATGGATAGACTCAACGGTGGCGTTCGCAAACACCTTTAGTCCGGCCCGTTCAATCGACCGTAATGTGAAACGACCGAGGCTAGTCAATGTATGTGAAAGTTGGGGAGTTCTGTTATCGTGCCACTTTGGGATTTTCGATGAATCAGTTTCATTTTTGGCTACTGGAACCTTTTGCTTGTGACGCCTAGGGGGCCCTTTTTCGATGCCCCTGCAAGCAAAGTTTGGTGTCCCTTTTTGACACCTGTATGCTATCATCACGGTGTGTACAGATTTGTATGAATAGCGCAATGGCTTATCCAAAATGAAACTTGAAATTTTCTATCGTTGCTTTCTCCTGCTCCTCATCTCCTGTGGTTCTTTGAAAGGCCAGGTCAACATTATTGAGTCTCAGCCGGGAGTTACGTTTACTGACATCGGTTACAACGCGGCCTCTGGTGAGACAACAATCGTTGCTCGAATTGGCGCCTTCAGTGATGGAAACTTCTCGATTGCAACGCTCAACTCGGCTAATGATGGCTTTGTCTTTACCAAACCTGCAAATGTTGCTGGGGCGGTCAACGATTTCGTCATCGCTGGCATCTCTAATGACGGAAGTCGTCTGGCGGGATACGTAAAAAATGCAGCAGGCCTTTCCGAACCTCTGACTTGGGCAACCTCGGACTTGAGCAACGTCGTTGAAATTGGTAGGCCAGATGGCAATTTGTTGGTGGGGCACTCAGCTTTAGCCGCTTGGAGTGGCGGTGTCGTCGGGAGCTTTACCAATTACAGGGGCCGGTGGAATGCTGCTACAGGCTTTGAACTTTCGTTTGTCGGAGGCACCAATAGGCTTGTCGACGTTAGTGACGATGGGCTGGTTGCCGTTGGCCAATTTGGGGGCTCACCTGGAGTTTGGGAAGAAGGTGAAGTGACTATACTGATTGACGCAACCCAGTTTTTCGGATTTGCCGACGTAGAAGGCGTGTCGCCCGATGGAAATTCCGTGGGCGGATTTGTAAGCGATTTTGGGGGTGGCCCAAGCGGCGCCACGATTTGGGAAGGCCCGAATTGGGAAATCAAATACTTGTTGAATGAGAATAACCAAGAGTTTCTCGGCGGAGTATTGGGGCTGACAGACAATGGTTATGTTATTGGCGTTGATAACGACGACCTCGCTTCAGGAAGTCGGTACTTCATCTATCACGATTCTTGGCAGAATGTCGTCTACCTGAATGATTGGCTAACCTCTTTGGACCCAAGTTTGAGATTTGATGGAGAAGTTAGAGCAAGTGACGTGCATTGGGATGCCGAATCGGACACTTTGCGATTGATTGCAAACTCGTTTGAAGACGATCGAGCGAGATTGATTGTGGTGGATCTGTCGCCAGAACCCGATGTTTTGCTCGGTGATGTCGATCAAAACGACGCAGTTGACTTTGCCGATATCCCTCACTTCATAGCATTACTCGTTGATGGTGCTTACCAAATTGAAGCGGATGTGAACGAAGACGGCTTTGTTGACATCTCTGATATTGGTCCCTTTATTGTCGTGCTCAGCAATTGAATGGTTTCGGTTTGCTAGAAAAGCCGAAGAAACCGGTTTTGTTTAGTCTTTACCACTCACCGTGTATGGTGGATGCTAGGGGGAGAGAAAAGGGGGCAAACAATCTTGAAACTCTTCTACAGAGCCAAAATGTCCC
>CAYTPS010000328.1:0-5700 GCA_964439245.1 uncultured Pirellulaceae bacterium
AATATGACGAACTAACGTTTAGTTAGAGGGTCGAGCGGTCACGAGGACCGCAATGGACTCCTCGGGAGGTCTTTATGAATCGAAAGTCCGATTCGGCAGTCCACCGGTATTTTGCGGGTTTGGCCGAATCCACGTTCCAGTCTCATTTGGGCGTCGTCGATCCGCCGTTGATCGACTATCTGAGCGATTTGTTAATTCGTTTCGTTCACAACGACGTTGTTCACCGCGTCCGCGGTGTCAGTGGCAAACGTCTATTGTCACTTCCCGAAATGGTCATCGAAGCGTCTCCCCGACTGGGAGATGCGAAACGCGAACTTCACCAGCACATCGGTGATTTCACTCTGTTCTGGGCCGGCGTCTATCCAGAAGCTTTGCGGCAATCCGACAACAGCAGCCATGACAGCAAGTTTGATGTCTACCGCACATTTGGCAAACGCGCTTATCTGATGGCCAGCGAAATTGAATCCGGCCAAGAAAACATCGTCCCTAGCGGACTGCTAGAGCGGTTGAGTGCACAGTACGACTTATGCTGTTACGGTCTACGAGAAGTCCGCCGCGTTTGGGAATCTGGCGACGGGGATGATTCAGGAAATCTACTGATTGGTTAACAGAGGGTTTCTTGGGACAGGTTTTTAACTTGCCCAAACGTGAGATACGACAACTCGAAAACTTGCCCCGCCAAAATATAAGCACCGCTCGCTAGCACTGCTTCTCTATGTTCGCCGCCTGACGGCCTCTCTAAACTCCTGCTCGTATTTCACCTACGAATTCACGAAGCAAGGACGCTGTTATGTCACAGGCGCGTGACCGACACCAAAGAAACCACTCTGACGAATTATCATCGCGATCAACTGAGCACCCACGTCACAGACGACGCTGGCCTTACCTGTTGTTGATGCTACTGGTCGTAATTCTTGTCTTGCCCAATGTAGTAACACTACTGGGTCTAGAGCAACGCGCCGTAAACATGTTCACCGGCGATCTAAATGGGCAACTGAAAATCGGCCGAGCGTCAGCTGGCTGGTTCCAACCACTGACACTTAAGAACGTCACACTACTGGATGCAAACCAGCAACCGGTCGTGAGCATCGCAGAAGTCAAATCCTCCAAGCGATTATGGTCGTTCGCAAGTAGCGCTCTTGGCGATCTGGGCAATACCGACTTCGGCCACTTCGAACTTACTCAACCGGTCGTGAATCTTCAGCTTCGTAAAAACGGCAGCAATCTCGAAGACGTTTTAGAAAATTACCTGGCGGCATCACCGCACGACCGTGCGCAAATGCAACCGTCTAACGCTTCCACTGACCTGCCGCGGGCCTCGGTCAGCATTGTTGATGGAACTGCCTCGATAACTTCCGTCGCCAGCCAAGGCGCTTGGTCGGTCGATCAACTCAATGTGAGCGCTCAGGTTAAATCGCCAGATGCCGCGGTGGCCTCCGTCCTCCAATGCCGTGTGACTCCATTTTCCGTCGACGCTGGTGGAACTCCGGTCCCGCAAGGCAGTGGAAACATCAGCCTTGTCGCCACACTGGACCCGGGCCAAACACAGTTGCTGATGAAATCGGTCGACGTAGCCCTGCAAAGCCAAACCCTTCCCCTATCAATTCTTGGTCCACTAGCCGAACGCGCTGTAGGATCAACCGCCGTCGCAGGAAATCTCAACTGCCAGTTGAAAGCAGCTTACGATTTACAATCGTCTCACGTTCAAGCGACCGTGGAATCGATGAACCTCACCGAGTTGCAACTGGCATCAACCGAGATTCTAGGGAACGATGTTTTCCGTTTAGCATCCGCAAATGCCACAGGAAAAATTGATCTTTCTCCGTCAACGCTTTGGGCTGACCAGTTTGAATTCAACAGCGATGTGGGGCGCGTACAAGCCAACGGGCAATTTGAAATTGCCGACGTTAGTCGTCTGGCTGCCGGAACGCAGCTACCGGAATCCAACTTTCAGATGCAGGGCAATCTAGACTTGGCTCGGCTGATGCGCATGTTGCCGGCAACCTTCCACACCCATCAAGACCTACAGCTACAATCGGGCGTCGCGAACTTTCAAGTCGGTTCACAACAGCGACAGTTGTTGATGAACGTCGACATGGCCGACCTAAAAGCGCGACGCGGCGGACAAGAAATTGTCTGGCAAGAACCCATCAATCTTTCCACGGTACTGACGAGTGACCAAACGGGATTGGCGCTAAAGAATGTTCAATGCAAAACAGATTTCTTGACGATTTTGGGCAACGCCAACAGGTTCGAAGGCGTATTCGATTTCAAAGGTGACTTAGATCTGCTAACCAAGCGCGTCGGTCAGTTCGTCGATCTGCAGCAGATGGCCCTCGCCGGCAACCTAGACGGGAAAGTCGGCTGGCAACTGCGTGGCAACCCAACCGGCAACAATGCAGCGAGCATGATTCACGACCGACCGATCGATGTGATCGGAAGCTTTGTCGTTGCCAATCCGCGCGTAGCGATGCCAGGGTTGCCTGATTGGAAACAAGATCGTGCGACCATCCAATTAGAGGCCGTTCTCAACGCGCTCTCCAGTGGACAACTGCGCGTTGATTCGGGCGTGGCTAACGCAGACCTTGGTACTGAGCGCGTTTTGGTTCAACTGGTTGAGCCCATTGCCGACCTGGCCGCTCACACCGACTGGAAATTCAGCGCCCGAGCACTGGGTGACGCGGGTGGCTATTTGAGACATGTCCAAAATTTCGTTGACTTGGGCGAAATTGCCGCCGGTGGCGATTTAGATTTGAACACCAATGTTGCACTGGCCGGCAACAAGCTGATTCTTTCAGGTTTAAATTTTACGCTGCAGCAACCTCAATTTCATGGCTACGGTTTGATCATACGCGAACCGCAAATGAATGGAGCAGCCAACCTCCAATACGATTTGAATTCGGGCGTCATCAACATCGCCGACACTTCTTTTTCTTCCAGTGGCCTATCAGCCAGCGGTCAAAACCTACAAGTCATCGCGAACGACAACATACAGGTTAACGGCGATGTCGCACTACGGGCCAACGTCAACCGTATCGCCGATTGGCTGCAATTGTCTCCAACAGACGATTCGGTGTTTCTCTTTGGCGATGCTGAAGGAACAGTGCGGCTAGCATCAGACAACAGTGGCATTGGGGGAGTGGTCAACATAAAGATCAACGATCTTACCGCCGCCACCAAGCCCGCGATTCAGCCGGGAGCAGGCTTTCAGACCGCCAGCCACCCATCCGGTATGACGCCGGTCTGGACCGAGCAACAAGTCAACGTAAAGGGCGCTATTCGATTGGCCAATGATTTTGATGCCATCGCCCTTGAACAGATGCAACTTTCGTCCAACACGATTTCGGCTAACGCTTCGGGGACAATTGGCGAACTCTCGGGACGTTTACTGACCGATCTAAATGGTGTCTGGAACCCCAACTGGGAACTGGTTAATTCACTGCTGGACGTCTACACCGGACGCACTGTGCGGCTAAGTGGAACAGGCGAGCAACCTTTCGTGGTGCGTGGTCCGCTGTTTGAGACTCCGACCGGTGGAGCGCCGGCGCCGTTCATTTCGCCCAACCTCCAAGCCAGCACGCGCGTCGGCTGGACCGGCGGCAGAGTACTAGATTTGCCAATTGGCCAGTCGACGACCGAAATCATCGTTGATCAAGGTGTCGTTTCAACGGCGATCAGTCCAACTTCGTTCTCCGGTGGACAAATTCAACTCAGCCCCAAAATTGACTTGCGCTCTAGCGAGCCGGTTTTGTATCTGGCCAAGCAAAGGATATTGGATGCTGTTCAAATGACGCCGGAGACATGTGCTTCGGCGCTAAAATACATTAATCCATTAGCGGCCGGCGCTACGGCAGCCGAGGGAACATTTTCGGTTGACTCTGATGGTGTTCAAATGCCTCTGTATGATCCAATGAAGCTTCGCGCTCGTGCGACGGTGACGATGCAGAATGTCGTGGTCAGCGCCGGACCTATGGCGCAGCAGTTGATTGGAGCGGCAAAACAAATTCAGGCAATCGTCAGGCCTGACAAGGCAAATTCTGATCGCGACTACAACACATGGCTAAAGATGTCAGAGCAGACGATCCCTGTCTCAGTCGAAAATGGGCGCGTCTACCACGAAGGCATCAAGTTTTCTCACGACGACATTCGGATTGAAACCTCCGGCAGCGTTGGGCTGGATCAAACGATCAACATGGTGGCTCGCATCCCAATTCCCGATGATTGGCTAACCAGTTCACAATATCTTGACGGACTCAAAGGACAATCGCTCTCGATTCCGATCGCGGGCACGGTTTCGAAACCAATCCTCGACCAGCAAGCCATTCGAAATTTCTCTGGTCAACTAGCCCGCGCGGCTGCCGGCAGCGCACTGAACAAAGTGCTCGCCGATAAAGTCAGCCCAAAAATTGGCGAGTACCAAAATCAGCTCAATGAGAAACTGGGCGGCGAAATCAATAGAGTTCAAAGCAAGCTCCAAGAGAATCTGGGGGGAGCGTTACAGCAACAAATTCAAGGCCGCTTAGGAGGCTTTCTCGGCGGAGGAACAAAACCTCCAACCGCCGCAGGGCAGGGCGTTCCAGCAACTCCTGCGGCCAGTGGTGGGGCGGCTCAACCGAGTCTCGAAGGGGAGCTGATCAAAGGAATTGGTAATCTGTTAGGACGATAACTGAACCTAACCGGGTTGCTGTGCTAACATAATGCTGAAGTGTCCTCCCTCCGTCGGGGAGGACCGAAAGAAGTTTTTGCGATGCAGAGCATTGCATCTGGAATTCGCTGTTCAATCGATTGAGGCAACACCTATCGTGAAATTTCACTTTCTAGGAACGACGGGCTATCACCCCAATGAACAGCGCCAGACCGCGTGCATGATGATTCCAGAATTAGGAATCATTTTCGATGCTGGTACCGGTATGTTTCGCGTACGCGATTTGATCCAGACCAAAACGCTCGACATTTTCTTGTCACACGTGCATCTAGATCATTCTGTGGGGCTAACTTTCCTTTATGACGTGCTGTTTGAGAAAGACCTCGAACGAGTCACTGTTCATGTCGCCGAAGACAAAATCGAGACAATACAGAACCACCTATTTGCCAATGCTCTTTTTCCGGTGGGTCCCAATTTTGAGTTAGTGCCGTTACAGCCCTCTGTGGAAATTGCAACTGCGACTGTGGATTCCGTTGCGCTGGAACATCCGGGAGGCAGCCACGGTTTTCGTATATCCGGCGGACAAAAGACGCTTGCCTATATCACTGACACTACCGCCGCACCGGGAATGGACTACATTGACTTTATTCGAAACGTCGATGTGTTGGTCCACGAATGCTATTTCGCGGACGGATTTGAAGATCAAGCCAAATTAACGGGGCACAGTTGCTTAACGCCGGTTGCTCAGGTCGCTGCCGCCGCCAACGCCAACGCAATGTACTTGGTTCACATCAACCCGCTCAACGGCAACGAGCCACCACTGGATTTGGATTCAGTAAAAGAGATCTACTCTTCGATCACCGTCGCCACCGACAAGATGTCGATTGAGATTTGATTTACGGATCGCTTGGACACGAACTCGTATTTGCGATTTTCAGATAGCGGCATGGGCGCGAGCCCTCCGGCCCCACAAGGCATGCACAACTAGAGCATCCCAGCAATATCCGAGCTGACTTGCCGGACGGCTTGCGCCGATACCGCTACCTTTGGTGGGC
>CAYTPS010000329.1:0-1879 GCA_964439245.1 uncultured Pirellulaceae bacterium
GTTTAGTGTTGAATCAGGCCAAGACCCTTTAGATAGAAATTGACGCGCAGGACTAGAATGCTAACTCGTTTTGCGTTCGAGTAGAATTGACAAGCAAATTGCCGAGGCGGGACTTGAACCCGCCGGTTCTAATGGACACAGGATTTTAAATACGGCTGATACGTCAAAAAACCGAGGAAAAATGAAATTCGGGTACAGAATAAACCCGGTTAACTCAAGTTAGCACAGGTTATTCTGTACCGAATTCTGTACCACTGTTTTTGGGTGGACACGCCAGCTTACGTGGTCGGCGAAAAACTTGCCCGTGGTGCCCTCCAATATTAGATGAAATGTGAGACCACACACTGCATAGTACGAGGTCTGTGGTCAACGCTTTTTGTGGCATTTCGAGCTACCGCATGGAAGTAGGTTCCTGCGGGCAGTTAATCAAAGAGTAAATCACTTTGAAGCCAGCTGAAATTGTCGTTCGCTGCCAAAAGAAATCAGTTGTCGTCCAATAGTGCGATTTCGGTATCGACATCGTTTGGACTTTATCGGGTGCCCAATGACAATGGCGTAATACCGACGTGGGCGATTTCGTAGTACCGTGTTAAATTTGGGGAAATGTTATCCAGCGACATTGAACGGAGATCAGAAGCAGCAAAAAACCACGATAACTGGGTGCCAAGCCTCGTCCCTCCACTTATAATTCAAGTCGGGGTTGGGATAAGGAATCCTAACCAAAAGTTTCACTCAATTTCAGCAAACTGCTTCGCCCGACGCAAAAAACTGCTTGTAGCAAAATGCCAGAAAATTATTCGACGACTAGTCTGACTCTACTAAATAAGATACGAGACGAGTCCGGGAACAACGAAGTCTGGCGTGAATTCGTCGAGCGATATGGTACTCGAATTTATCAATGGGCTTTGACTCGAAAATTGCAAGCCAGTGATGCTGAAGATGTGACTCAGGACGTGCTGTTAAAACTTGCGCGGAATTTTGCGAAGTTCGAATACGACCCAGAACAGTCTTTTCGCGGGTGGCTTCGTCGCGTCACAGAAAACACCATTACTGATTTTGTTCGTGCCAGAGCTAATCGTGAACCGGCCCTTGGTGGTACTGAAGTTTTGGAGGTTGTGGCCTCACAACCAGCACGACTTCAGCTTCATGAATATCTCGCTGAGGCCTTTGATTTAGAAGTTCTTGAAGAAGCCAAATCAAGAGTGCGCAAACGCGTGAATGAAAAACGGTGGGAGAGTTGGGACCTTTTGGCAAACCATGGAAAGTCCGGACAGGAGGTTGCATCCGTCCTAGGAATATCCGCTGGTGTCGCATACGCCAACAAGAATCATGTCCAGAAGTTGATAAAAGAAGAAATCTCTTTGCTGGAATAACGCCAGATCTCAACTCATGGTTCATCAAAAGAGAAATGCCTAAGACAGCTTTCTTCTTCAGCATCGTAACTCGGCAGTAACGTAATAGCAACGAAATTCATGCGCGTTGTAAATCGATGCCTCGGGAATTCAGCCTAAACCTGGTCCACTGGTATTTTCAGTGACTGGTTCTGGGTAGCGTTTATTAAATGTATTGACGGCACGGCGCTGCCGCCGGTTCGGCAGGTAGTGCCCCAAAACCGGGGGCTAGGGCTCTGCCGCTAAAGTACATTTGGTCAATTTGCGGTTCAATAAACTCTACCTAGGAACGATTTTGTGAACTAGGAATAAATTCGCAAATGGCTAACAGCCGCATGTAAAAATTCTCACCAAAACGGTAAGTGAAAAAATATACTTTTTTTCTAATCGCCTGCTAGATACTTCGATTGACCAACGTAAAGCTCCTGATAAACATCCAATTTGAGATTAAACCAGGCTCGCCTGATAGACACGGAGAAGGACGTTGA
>CAYTPS010000329.1:1889-5685 GCA_964439245.1 uncultured Pirellulaceae bacterium
CAGCTATTACCTCAATTCTGGCAATGTTGCTTCCCAGTAAGTTGATCGGCCAGGAACAGTTTGAAGTTTTCGAAGCCTTTGGGTTGGAGCAAGCTCAATTTGTTTCGTTGAATATCGATCGAACTCCTGGAAAGCGCGTCAAGGCAGAGTTGATGATCGAAGGTATCAACTACATGCTTGACCTACGTCCTCATTCGATTCGAACCAATGATTTCCGGTTGGTGACGAAAAACAGAGCCGGAGAATACGTAGAAATTGAGCCAGAAGCCCCCCGAACGGTGAGAGGCAGCCTAATCGGCAGTGAGGGGAGTATTGTGGCGGGGTCTGTCCTCGAATCAGGGCTAAGCGCCAAGGTGATGATGGGCGATGGTCGAGTCTATTTCGTCGAGCCTGTTGCTTCAAAGTTTGCTAACTCAGACGTAACCAATCACGTTTTGTATGAACCCTCTGATATAAAACCACATAACGGTCGGTGCTCGATTGCCAACGTGCCCAAAGAGCTGGCCGTTGAAGCAAGAAAAGGTAACAAGGGTACGCAAAGCCCGTCGGATCATCGCGCTTCGGAAAACGGCCCTGACAACAAGGGCCTCGGCCGCGGCACTGGATCAGGTGGAACGCCGCAAGTCGCGGAGATCGCCTTCGATTGCGATCATTTCTTTACCGACAATCAAGGTGGTAACCCGCTTCCGGTAATGGAGTCAATAATCAACACGATGAACACGCAGTTTGAGAATCAAGTCGGCATCACGCACGTTTTGACCTTTGTTATACAGAGAGCTTTCGCCGATGGCACGTACACTTCCTTTGACCCTCAAGTTTTTTTGACTCAAGTTAGGAATGAATGGATGAACGACCCAACTCTTTCAATTGTGCGTCGAGATGTTGTCCACATGTTTACGGGGGAAGATAGAGACGCAATCGGATCCACGATAGGCGTTGCTTGGAATTCTGGTATATGTAGCGCAAATGATACCGGATACGCTTGGAGCCAGTCTTTTTGGGCCGGCGCCGGCAATTTGGCATGCGCAACTAACTTGAGTGCTCATGAATTAGGGCACAGTTGGAGCGCTAATCATTGCTCGTGCCCAAGCAACACGATGAACGCCACCGCAACTACCCAAAATTGTACAAACAATTTTAGCAATTCGACAAGACAGACCATAACAAACTATCGCGACAGCGTGGATTGTCTTAACAATACGCATTGGGTCAACCCGGACTTCGCGACCCCACAACCTAGGTTTTGGGATCTTGCTTTCAACTGGTCAATTACTCCAAACGCCAACTTGCGTACGATCTTCGACAGAGATGTGGAAACTAGCGTCCAATGGCGTAACGAGACCGGAGATTCTGTTGCCGGAAGCGTCGACGTCAAAGCTGGCACCGTTGTTTTTGATGCGAATGTAGGCAGCGAAACTTCGCACACCGCCATTGGGAATGTCGAGGTAGGCCCATCGACTTCATTTGGTGTTTTTAGATTGAAGTTGACCGCCACCAATACGATCGACGTTGAATCCATAATGGGAGTAAGCACGGGAGCTGATGTTACAAGCACCGAAGGTGTTATTGATGGGACAAACAGCTTGCTCCTTGTCAATGACGAAGGCAGCTGGACCAATACGTCGAATTTGAATGTGGGACTTTTTGAAACGGGTGAGATGAGTGTTGAATTTGGCGGTACGGTCAGTGCAGCAGGAGGTCGGCTCGGCAACGGAGCCGGCAGTGCCGGAACGGCCACGGTCACCGGTATTGGATCTCGCTGGGACAATACCGTTGATCTGGTTGTTGGAAATAACGGGAACGGTACGTTAACCGTTGATGACAGCGGCGTCGTCACTGCCGGTGTCGGTTATATCGGCAGCCAGGCTGCCGGCTTCGGTACCGCCACTGTCAGCAATGATGCAGAATTGAATTGTGACGAGCTGTTGCTGGGAGGTTTGTTTGCATCCGACGGTGGTGTGGGGCATCTTGATCTAAACTCTTCGGGAGAAGTTTCAGTCGGCAATGATTTTATCAGTGCCCCTGGAACTAAATTGGCTGTCGGTGACAGTGGCTTTATCGCGAGAATGGCGGTTCGCAATGGATCGACGATATCAAACGATGGCCAAAGCCAAATTGGAGGCATCTCTGGACGCTCTGGAGAGGTTTTGGTGCACGGCACAGGTTCCAATTGGAGCAATGCTGCGAATTTGAATGTGGGGCTTGCTGGTACCGGCGTATTGAACATTGAGGCCGGTGGTACGGTCAGTGCAGCAGGTGGTCGGCTTGGCAACGGAGCCGGCAGTACCGGAACGGCCACGGTCACCGGAAGTGGATCTCGCTGGGACAACACTGTTGATCTGCTTGTCGGTAATAACGGGAACGGTACGTTAACCGTTGATGACGGCGGCGTCGTCAACGCGGGTGTTGGCTATATCGGAATTCAGGCTGGCAGCAATGGCACCGCAACGATCGCCGGCGCCGGCTCGCAATGGAATATGGACGCGCTTTACATCGGCGGATCGACAACCCAACCCGGCGGAGACGCAACTCTGAACATCTCATCCGGTGGAGAGGTCAACGTTTCAGGTCTGACTACTGTCTGGCCAACCAGTACCCTCAACCTGGAAGCCGGATCATTGTCTAGTGGAGAGTTAAACTTGGAAACCGGAGCATCTGTTGATATTCGAATCGATGGCGTTGGTTTGGGAAGCTTTGGAAGGTTTACCACGTCCAGTGAAACAACATTTGGCGGCAACTTGAACGTTACGCTGGGCGAAGAGTTTATCCTGGAGCCCGGGCAACAATTCCTGATTGCCGATGTTGGCGGAACAGCAATGGGGCAGTTCGATAATCTATCCGAAGGTGACGTGGTCGGCTCCTATAATGGCGTTGAACTGATCATCACATACGCTGGCGGCGACGGCAACGACGTGGAACTCTATACACAATCGACTGTGATATTAGGCGATGTGAACATGGATGGCGCCGTCAATCTATTGGATATCTCCCCATTTATTGACTTGATTTCTTCTGGTGGCTTTCAACCCGAGGCGGATATCAACCAGGATGGGCAAGTAAATCTACTGGATATTGGACCTTTTGTTACTATTCTTTCAGGTGGTTAGAATTGAAGCGATATCTTGTCTATGATCGCGGTTTTTGGCATCGCTGCTGTGGTGCCAGACCGCTGATCCAGAAGAAGCAGCGAGAGTAGACGCATTTCATTCCTAAATTGGCAATGCGTTTTTTGCATTGTTAGCGTTAGGTAGGAGTCGCAAAGACTTGGAATTTGTGCCAATTAAACAGTGTCCTGGTGAAAAGACGCTAAAGAGATTTCTAAGCGGTGAAGTCGAATGCGATGAATTCGAGTTAATTAATAAGCACGTTGAAGGATGTGCGACTTGCGAGCAGCGGCTTGATACCTTGGCTTATGATCTGTCGTGTGGCCAGCAGACAACATTTAAAAACCGTGACGGCCAATCGAAACCGCGAACCCCAGGATTGCCTACAGGTCTTGCCGAACTTTTAGTTGATGAAATGGGCCGCCAGCCGATTCGTCAAGCCGCTTCTAAGAAAACAGTCGCATCCTCCGAGATGCTGATAGGCAAGCAAGTCGCTGACTATCAGATTATTCAAGAGGTTGGTCGCGGTGGGATGGGGGTTGTTTATGAAGCTCATCAAATCTCGCTGAACAGAAGAGTTGCGCTGAAGGTCTTGCCTGCTGGGTTATTTCAAAGTGAAGAATCCAAGATGCGTTTCCAACGCGAAGCTTCCGCAGCGGCTAGTTTGCATCACACAAATATTGTTCCTGTTT
>CAYTPS010000330.1:0-5661 GCA_964439245.1 uncultured Pirellulaceae bacterium
TCGATTCCTGCGGAGTCAGTTGGGGCAGCACCGTTGGAATTCGCTTGGCCAACATCGTCTTTCCCGATCCGGGCGGCCCAACCATCAGCATGTTAAATACGTTTAACCCAAATAGGATTGGTGAGATTTTGGGCTCTGCAATGTCTGCCCATTTGAGTATCCAAACGACCGTTTGTATCAGTTGAGTGAAATTGGCAATCAATTTGACTACAGCAAAAATGATTTCTTATCGGTTTTGTAGGTTTATTGCGGTTGGCACGACCTCTGCTAACTCGGCTCAACAATGTTTCATTAAGTGTGTCAAAAAGGAGATTCAAAGTGAAACTCGTTGTAAGCCAAGTAGCACTCACAGCTCTTTTGTTCGTTTGTTCTGTTTCACCTCTAAATGCTGAGTAGGCAGTTCTTAAAGTTAACAACTTCTATAAGACAATAGCGGACAAGTGCCGGATCAAAGGCGTCGCGCAGCTCGATTTAAAAACTGGGAAGCTGACGTTTAGGGGCACAATAAAAAATCGTGGCCGATTACTCGGCCATACTGGCTACGTTGGAATCCGAGTCTTTGACCGAAACAATAAGCGCATCGGTAGCTACTGGGTCACGAAGGGAATCAACGCTAAGGGATGGGGGAAGCCCAAAGAAAAAAACATCTACATTGATGCCGTGGTCCCGTTGAGCACCAGACCAGCTCGTATTCAAGTGCTGGCAGGTAAAGCGGATTCTCGCCCCAATGACTTTAAAAATGCGAAACCAAAACAGCCGGTTAGCAACAAGCCTGTGGCTCAACCCGGCTTACCTACGAAAGGTACTCACTGGAGTGCCAACAGTCACCATGGCAGTAGCATCAACATGCCGACCCTATGGCAGACTAACAACCTATCTTCAAAGCCAATCCTATTTCGTCCCCTCGAGAAAAAAAACTAACAGCGGCACAACTGAAACAAGGGCTGATGTCTATTTAAAGAAAATTAACTTTTTCGAATCTGAAGCTTGCAAAGTTACGAATCGCACTGGGCATTTACCCGCAGTTTTTCAAGAAATCCTTAAAACTAGGAATGCATGAAATTTAAGGGCTAAACATTTCCGGTGTCCTCCGTCTTCAGAATAGCCAGTTCACAACCAAGTACACCCCATTTTAAGGGAGCCTAAATGAAATCAATTACTATTCCACCGCTTCGCGAATTCATTCGTCTATACGGAAGGCCGTATCCGATTAGAAATTACCCCGAAGAAGATCCACGCCCCAAACTTTTAAAATACCTCGAAGAGGGCAAGACGAGTGTGGCCATCGAGTCGTTCGACGAAACGGATTCCCGTTGCCTAAATGGATTGACTTGGGCACACCAATTAAATGACTCTCTTGAGGATGCTGAGCGACTTGCTTGCACTGCAATCAACGTGTTCTCCGGCGACCTGGCAACAGCAATTTCACATTTGGCGTGCGTGAAAATGAGACGGTCAGACAACGAAGCATGCGAAGAAGCATTTGAATTGTTCAAGCGAGCGATCTCAATTCGCCCTGACTGTCACACAGCACATTGCAATAGATTGTGCTATGCATCAAGACTTCGAAATACAACCGAGCTTGACTTAGCTATTGCTGACCTTATTACGTGTGTGCCATCGTGGGCAACACAAACTTGTTATACCGACTTCTTGGCGGACGATGCCGACCTAGCTTGGGCGCGTAGCCAGCCGTCTTTCGCCAAATTCCAAAAGTAACCAACTGGAGAATCTCATGAATTCAACATCCTTTACTTTTATTTTGCACTGTCTAATCGCTCTCGCTATTCCAATCGTAGGCGGAGTGTAATTCTCGAAGTGTAAGTTTTTACTATCCCACTGTTTAGCCCCAGGACCAGACATGGCAAAATTGCCTGAAGGACCAAACGAGTTACGCCAAGAATTGATGAAGTTACTCCCCAAAGTGACGAAAGAAGTCACGGAAAGCGGTTGTTGGCATAAAGACGATGTTGACGACATTATTGCCGATACTTTGGCTTTCACCCTTCTTGGGGGTGAATCCAACGTACACGGTCAAAAAATGAGACATGACCCAGCCGTTCGGCAATTTGAGTACGAGCTGAATTTATACGACGATCCGGCTAAAGCGCTTTATGATGCGGTCGTCAACACCGTAAAGTACCGCCTCAGCCTGAGAAAACGTGGAAGAGCGGATCATCCAACGGCATTCAAGCTATCTACAACGACTGCTGGAGATCAAGTCTCTCTTAAAAAACATGTGGTTCGAAATATTGAACCACCAACGCCGAGAAAACCACAATGGACTCGAAGGCTGCCGGATAACTACGACTTGGAAGATCCGGCAAAGTTGTTTCAAGCAAGTCTTTCAGAGCTGACATCCTATGCCGACAGTCTCACTGATCGACAGCACGAGGTATTTACCTTGTGGATGGAAGGTGTTCGCGGTAAAGACATCGCGGAGCGTCTTCAGTTGAGCGAGGGCAGGATTGCTCAGCACAAACACGCAATCATTAAGTGTTTTAGGTCAGCGATGGGCGCGGCAGTAGGCTCTTCAAGTTAGAACATTGATTTATGTAGGCGTTGCAACGCATCGATTTTCTCTGCCGCGATGCGCCAAAGGCGAAGATAGCTTTTTACCGGTACCTAACTACTTTCCGGGGAGTGAGAATCCCACTCCCCGGTTTTTTTACGTAGCGGATTAGCTGCTGCTACCAACTGAGTGGGCGACGTATTTCTAACAAATTTCAAGTTTAGTACTTAAATTAAAAATTCTCACGGTCTGCTCTATGTAAGCAGTGGCGTGGATCACTGACACTCACAGGCGGCGGATCAAACCAATGCCATTCTTTAATTTAGGAGAACCCCGTTTTGAAAAAAACAACTCTGGCTGCACTAGCAGCACTCGCACTGTTTGGTTCAACGGCTATCGCTGACGACCACAAACATCCTGCGGACAAGTGCCCGGCAGGAACGCACAGGGTCGACAGGGAGACCAAGTCGTCTGGTGGCGGTGGTGGAAACATTGGTGGCAACATCGGTGTTATTCGTGGCGGCCTCAACGGTGGTGGAAAACGTTCGGTAACTGAACGAACTACCGTTTGCCGCGACAATAAAGATGCCGGAATTAAAGATGCCGGCACTAAAGAGAAAAAGAAGTAAGAAAGCTTTTTACCGTTACCTAACTACTTTCCGGGGAGTGAGAATCTCACTCCCCGGTTTTTTTACGTAGCGGATTAGCTGCTGCTACCAACTGAGTGGGCGACGTATTTCTAACAAATTTCAAGTTTAGTACTTAAATTAAAAATTCTCACGGTCTGCTCTATGTAAGCAGTGGCGTGGATCACTGACACTCACAGGCGGCGGATCAAACCAATGCCATTCTTTAATTTAGGAGAACCCCGTTTTGAAAAAAACAACTCTGGCTGCACTAGCAGCACTCGCACTGTTTGGTTCAACGGCTATCGCTAACGACCACAAACATCCTGCGGAACTACCTTTTTGCGAGCGACCTAGAACGGATCGTTTCCCACCAACGCCAACTCGGCCACGGTGCCCTTTATGTGAAAACCATGGCCTCAACCTGTTAGTACCCAGAGTACCAAAGGACTTCACACCAAAAATTGACCCGCGGATAGCAAAATAGTTCGCCTCCAGGATTAGCGAGCAAACCGGACAGCTTAAGGTCGGGGGCAATTTGCCCCGTCCTTAAAGTTGCCCGCAAGAATGAGGGGTCACGCAAGAATAAGGAAGAACAAGGAAGGATAATAAGGGGTCAGGTCGGCTCTGTAGAAAAGTTTTGAAATTATTTGCCCCGCTAGCGGTGTTTTGATCGTAACAGCTCGTGATGAGCGTTACCAGTAAATCACCGAAAGCCGTTTTGTTGACCGCATTGAAAATTGCGCGAGCTTCGCTGCCGGCTCACAGCCACAGGAACAGCCCGAAAAAGTTTACCCAACATCAGCTCTTTGCTTGTCTTGTTCTGAAGAACTTTCTGCGCACCGATTACCGCGGCCTTGTTGAGTCGCTTTCCGATTGCGATTCACTTTGTAAAGCAATTGAACTTCAAGCCGTTCCACACTTCACCACGTTTCAGAAAGCCGCCAAACGGCTGTTGACCAGCAAGCCCGCAAAGAAGTTGCTTGATGAGACAGTTCGAAAACAGATGCAACGGAAGACTTATGTCAACGAAGCAGCGATCGATTCAACAGGTCTCAACGCAACCTCGGCCAGCGCCTACTTTGTCAAACGCCGATCGACCAGGCAAAGTCCGTGGAAAACCATCACTTACAAGCGTTATCCCAAGCTTGGAGTTGTCGTCGATGTCACCAATCACTTCATCATTGCCTTTGGAACTGGCAAAGGCCCGTATCCCGATGTTGGTGAGTTCGAGGGCTTGATTCGGCAGGCGGCGGGACGGGTGAAACTCAGAACAGTTCTCGCTGATGCTGGTTATGACAGCGAAGCAAATCATCGATTTGCAAGAGAGGAGATGTCGCTCAGAACGATCATTCCACCCAAGCATGGACGACCCACCAACAAACCCGCCAAAGGAAGATACCGTCGGCTGATACAAACGAGATTCAACGATGAGAAATACAGAAAGCGAGCTCAAGTCGAAACAGTGATGTCGATGATCAAGAGGCGGCAGGGATCCTACTGCAAAGGCAAAAGCTACTGGAGTAGGTGCAGAGAATTGAACTTGATGGTGCTTACTCACAACATCATGATTCTCTTACCAACAGCTACTTTTCTCCAGAGCCGGTCAGGTCTTCTTTTCTAGGTCTTCCCCTCGGTCGCATTGTCGATTCCAACCCTAGTCTTGCTGCGCTCTGCGTTGCCCACGTTGGATCACCAAATGGAGAACCGCGTTTGATGCACTGCTGGATCGCCTTTGCTTCTTTCTCGGTAGGCGGCTTGTTTACCAAAGAACGCTTGCGAGGAAGCTGAACTTCCTTGGGAAGCCTAAGCCACGCCGGGCGCTTTTGCTTGGGCAATCTTCTTAGAAAAGCCGATCCCCATTGCCAGTCCTCAGCTGATTCAACCAAGTTGGCGCGAAGCGCGTTTCGTTCCACGTATCGCATCACCCACAGCAGGTGCTCGTCATCTTGGATGGGAAACGATTTGAATCGTCCCTGATAGAGATGCCCACTACCGCTGGTCTTGTAGTGCGCATGCCAGCGCATGGTGTGGGTGACGGTTAGGCGCCGAAAGAATTCACTGACCTGTTTGTCATCTGTGGGCTGTACGACAAAATGCCAGTGGTTTGGCATCACGACCATACTGAAGATGGGTAGCGGTACAATCTCAACGGTCTCTTCAACTACACGAAGGAAGGCTTCTTAGTCTTCCGGCTTTTCAAAGATTTGCAGCCTTGCCACGGCTCGATTGAGCACATGGAAGATTTCTCCTGCGGGGCAATGTCTACGTGTGCGAGGCATAGCAGCAGTTTAGCTACTGCCGTTTCACGTAAAAAGAGAACCGGTTCAGATCTGTTCCGTTTTTTACGAGTGGAGACAGGCTTACAGCCTGTCGTGAAGCACAATGACAGGCTAGAGGCCTATCCTACGGTGAACTACTGCCACGCGTCGCGATCAAGCATCCGGTAGTTGATCGCTTCGGCTAAATGATGAGCCTGAATATCGCCCGATCCGTCTAGATCGGCAATCGTACGCGAGAGCC
>CAYTPS010000331.1:0-5659 GCA_964439245.1 uncultured Pirellulaceae bacterium
CGGTCATTCCTGGATTTCGAGGAGAGCAATCGAAAATACGAGCCCGAAGCGCAAGCGAGTGGTTTTCGCATGACCAGAACCACTCGCTGGCGCTTCGGGCTCGTATTGCTGTTTGCATGATACTGAAAAGAGAAACGATATGTTGCCCGCAATGAAACGAATCCGCATACAACTCCTTTCAATTATCGTCGCAATCTTTCTCGCGCCGACACATGCACTCAGCCAAGAAACCCCAACGTCTGGCTTGACCATCGATCATGTCGTCTCTCCGTCAACGATCACCGGAACGTCACCAACTGCGCCGGCGTGGTCTCCCGACAGTAGCCAAGTGGCATTTCTCTGGAACGATTCCGCCAAGCCACGCCGCGAGATTTGGACCGTTGAAGGCGACGGTTCCAATTTGCGTTCACTGACATCGGTCACCGAAGGCAATTCTGGCGTAAACCAATTTGCGTGGACGCCTGATGGCCGCGCGTTGGTCTACATCCGCGACGGTGAAATCTGGGCAGTGGGCACCGAAGATGGAGCCAGTGCACAGATAACCAGATTCGGTGGGCGTAAATCGAACCTCGCAATTTCGCCAGACGGCAAGTACGCGTCCTTCCTTCAAAAAGGAGACCTCTGGCTTCTCGAATTGAAAACCAATCGGCTCACGCAAGCGACTGACATCGGAGTCCCCTCGATCTCAGACATACCGCTGGGAACTTACAACCGCCCCGACGTCGAGATCGGTCCCTATGTTTGGGGTGGGCCTACCTATCGCTGGTCTCCAGACAGTCAAACCATCGCGGTGCACTACGTTGATCGCCGTGAGATGGGAGTTGCTCCTTATCCTTACTATCTGGGCAAGAAAATCCTGATCAACAATCATCGTCGAGGCTATCCGGGTGATTCAAATGAGCATCGTTCAGTTGGCTTCTATGACATCAAAAGCGGAAAGTTAAAGCTGCTGGATTTCCCCAACCCCACCGAAAACAGAATCGTCGATTTTTCGTGGTCTTCCAGTGGGAAGTTGCTGGTCGATCGGGAGTCGGATACTGCTGAGGAGCGCTGGCTTCATGAGGTCGATTCTGCAAACAACCGTGTCGTCCGGCTCTGGCACGACATTCGGGAAACACGAATCTACACATCAATCGGATCTGCTTGGCACCCGGATGGAAAACGCGTTGTCTTCCTTAGCGACATCGGCGATCGATATGGTTTGTATTTGCTGGATCCGGGAAAGGGCGATCCGAAACTACTGACCGACGCAAAGTTTGACGTGACCAGTCCGCCGTTGGTCAATCAAAATTCCAAGTCCATCTTCTTTCAATCGAACGAACCGAGTCCTTACGAGCGTCATGTGTTTCGCATTTCGGACGATGGCGGCAAAGCGACACGTATCAGCAAACTGCCTGGTCAGCACCGACCTTATCCTTCACCCGACGGCTCCAAAGTTGCGTTGCTGCGATCCGATGATGTGTCTCCGACGGAGCTCTATCTGGTAGCGGCCGACGGAGAGTCTGCGGAGCGCAAGATTACAACTTCACCGCCCGCCGAGTTCAAACGAACGAACTGGGCTCGTGCACGCTATGTTTCGTTCCCCAGCCGCATCGATGATTACACGTTGCACGCACGCATCCTGGAACCTGCCATTCTGGATCGCGAAAAGAAGTATCCGGTCGTGTTTGGCCCGGTGTATTCCAACACCGTTCGCAATCGCTGGTCCAGCAGGAACGCTTTGTTGCATCAACTTCTGGTCGAACGCGGCTACATCGTGGTTCAAGTGGATGTGCGAGGCAGCACGGGATACGGTCGAGACTTCCGTGAAGAATTCTTGATGGACTTTGCCGGAGACGACATCGAAGACTTGCACAGTGCTGTCGAGCACATATCTGCGTTGCCCTACGTTGACGATCAGCGAATCGGAATTTGGGGCAGCAGCTACGGAGGCACGCTTTCGATCTACTCGCTATTTAAAAAACCGGGGCTTTTCAAAGCTGGAGTCGCCGCCGCGGCTGCCGTGGATCCGTTTTTCTTTGGCACCGATGACGTGGCCATCGTTCGGCGCCCTGAGACTCACCCCGAAGCTTTCAAGCGCGGCGCGGCTCAGTACGCCGGCAACCTGGAGGATCACCTTTTGATCATCCATGGCATTCAGGACGACGTCGTACCGTTTAAGACAACGGTGATGCTGGCCGAAGAGCTAATGCGACAAGGTAAAGATTTCGATTTCGCATTTGCGCCCGGCGCGACTCACCGCTGGACGCAGCAGCCACACCATGCTCGTTATTTATTGCGAAAACTCGTAGCACATTTTGACCGATACCTTGACGCAGGCCCCAAGTGAACACCAAATCAGCCGATCGGCGCTAGCCGCGGTTCTTTCCAATGCTGTGGGTTACTCAGACATGCGAAACCGCGGCTAGCGCCGATGGTCTGATTGGTTGCTACGACCCGATTAAAGCAATCGATCGCATCCCGTACCAGCCAGCAACAGATTCCAGTAAACTTTAACTCTCTGGTTTGGTTGGCGGGTGGGCAAAGTCCAACCGTACTGCGAACACTCAAGCCAGCAACCATACAGGCTTTTCTCCCGCATTGGATTGCGGATTTTGGTTCGTTCATTTGACGTGGATCTATGTCAGGCGAGATAAAACGAGAGTCGACTCGGGACGGCGAAATTGTTCGGCACGGGCCTTATCCAGAGTTCACTTGGCCAGCGATTATCGTCGGCTGGATTCTGGGCGCACTGATCGCGGTCTCCATTAGCTACGCGGCTCTGAAGCTCGGCTTTTCGATCGAAGGATCTGAACTGGCTGCGATTCTGGGTTGGGGTGTGCTGCGAGGCCTGATGCGCCGCACGAGCATCCTTGAGAACAACATTAACCAAACCGTCGCGTCGGCGGTTAACGGTGCGTCTTCGGGCATCATGTTTTCAGTACCCGCTCTTTTCATCCTGAGCAAAAAAGAAGGGCTTTCAGGAGTCGCTGACTTCGACGTACCGCTGATGCTGTTCGCTTGTATCGCAGGCGCATTCATCGGTTTGGCTTTTGTCATCCCACTTCGAAAACAAATGATCGACTTCCAGCGATTGCCTTATCCTGGCGGAATCGCTGTTGCGACGATCCTCAAGTCGCCAGGAGCTGGCATCCAGAAAGCGATGTACCTGTTTGGTGCAGCGATTATTTCAGGAGCCTTTTGTCTGCTAATCAAACATGGATTTGCGATGCCAGGCGGCGTCGGAATTGAAGACCTTGATCTGGGCTCCATCATCGGCATCCCGCCTCGGTACAGCATCGTTATCTACTGTTCGCTGATGACTGTTGGAGTCGGCTTCCTCTCGGGCAAAGGTGGATTCTGGTTTGGAGCCGGCGGATTCATTTGCTATTGGCTGCTGTCTCCCATCATCAACACAATCGGTGCACCGGAAATGCAGACACTGGTCGAATCTCCCGGTGCGATGCGGAAGTTCATTTACAAGCCATCCGGAATTGGAATGCTGATCGGAGCCGCTCTCGGTGGAATCATCATGGCGTTTCCGTTGATCAAAAGTGCGATTGGTTCGATGAGCCGATCCGGCAAGAGCGGAGACAGCGCTTCGAAAGATGAAATGCCGATCAGCCTGCTGGTTCTGGCGATCGTTGCCGGCGCGATTTGCCTGGTCTATCTGGCATTCAAATCGGTTCCATCGATGACGTTCGCCACAGCGCTAACGATGGCCGGGCTGGGCACGATCTGGATCTGGATCGCAGGAGTCATCGTTGCCGAATGTGTTGGCCGCACAAATTGGTCGCCGCTTTCGGGAATGACGCTGATCGCAATCACCATTCTGATCGTAATCGCAACCAGCTGGGGCATGAACAAAGCCGATACGATCGTCAGCTGCATGGTGGTTGGAGCGGCGATCTGCCTCGCGATTTCACAGGCCAGCGACATGATGCTGGACCTCAAGTCAGGCTATCTGGTTGGAGGCGTTCCGCGTCGTCAGCAGATGGCTCAGTTTGTCGGTGCTTGGCTGGGGCCATGCGTTGTGATCGGCCTGATGTTCCTGCTGGAAGCCAGCGGCAAACCGCCGACGATCGAAGGCGAACAACCGCAAACCGTGGCTCAGTCAACTGACATTGATGACAAGGCTTACGGAATCGGTAGCGACAAACTTCCTGCGGCCCAAGCCAGTGCACTGGCCAGCGTGATCGAAGGCTTGGTCGACGGCGACGTGCCGGACTATCGCTACACCGCTGGAGGCGTACTGGGATTCCTGCTGGCAGTCAGCGGCTTGGGCGGCATCGGCGTGATGGTCGCGCTCGGATTCTACATGCCGTTCAACATTGTTTTGACGTACACGTTTGGATGTTGTTTGCGGATCCTGTGCAACAAAACAGCAGGGAACCGATGGGCGGAAGAATTCGGAATACCGATTGCCGCCGGCTTGATTGTGGGTGAAGCATTGGTCGACGTTGGCGATGCCTTGGTCAAAGTGTTCGCGGGTTGATGGTAGAAAATTCAAGAGACTTCAAATGAAAATTCTCGGTCAAGTTTTGTTGTGGGCTGGCTTTCTGGTTGGCTCTTTGGCAACGGTTTACAACGCCGATTCCAAAGGGGTCAATCATGTAAAGTCGCTTACTGAAGAGAATGCCCAAGCAGGTCGGTACGAGCTTCCCGATCTTTCCGGAGTCGTCGTCCCTGAAGACGGTTGGCATTTGATCCCATGGGTTTGGTACATCCCGGCAGCCGCCGCCTGCGTTGCCGGAATCGTCATGATTCGCCTGGGCAGCACGACGGAAACTCAAAAGTCGGAAAAGAGCGAGGCAAGCCTCTCTGAAATCACGGCTCGTATTGGTAACGTGATTGAAAACGTCTCGCGGCTATCCAAAGAAACCGACAAGCTTGCGCCCAGCAAGATTGCCAAGCGAATTGACGACGACCTTGCCGAAGATCTCAGCGTTTTTGCCGAAGGCCGCGACAGCATCACATCGGAATACGGCTTGAACGTGTTCGCCGATGTCATGACCCAATTCGCAGCTGGCGAACGGGCCATCAACCGAGCGTGGAGCGCATCTGCAGACGGCTATGTTGATGAAGCTGCGACCTGTTTGCAACGAGCCGAACAACTGATGCGTTCAGCCAAAGACGTTTTGGAAAACGCGGCCAGTTGAGATAGACGGATGCGTGGGCCGCGCTCTTGCCTGCCATGTTCTAACAGTCCCATGCCTATCTGCTTGGATCCACTCTGACGAATTTGACGTTGCGAATTCGGCTCGCACCAAGCATCAATGTCGTGCCCTGATCCAGCTTCCCGGTCCACTCGCACACATAGCTTCCAGAGATCAGTTTGTTGGGAGAAACCAGTCGTGCCTTGCGAGCATTCCGGCCTTTGATTGTGACTTCGTACTCTTGCTCGCGAACGTGAACAAGCTTGAACTGACCGCCCGTTTCAGAATTCGAGAACGTGCCGTTGAGTGATTGAAACTCAAAATCTGCCCAGTCGGTTTCCAGGCGTTTCAGCGAATAGGGAGCATGCGTGTTGTGATAGGCTGTGACAACCATCTCGCCTGCTTTGTTCTTCGTGAACTCCTGCTTGAATTTGGAATCATTGACTTCGTGAAAGACGTTTGCTGATTCTCGCTCCAACAACACATCGCTGCGACCCTCCCGGCGCAGAAATAGCTTGCCGTTT
>CAYTPS010000332.1:0-5652 GCA_964439245.1 uncultured Pirellulaceae bacterium
GTCCAGATGTGCGTGGGCGCGAGGAGATCCTCAAAGTTCACGTCAAACAAGTCAAACTCGATCCGAACGTAGAACTGGAAAAAATTGCCGCCATCAGCCCCGGTTTTGCCGGTGCCGAACTGGCGAATCTAGTCAACGAAGCAGCACTGCTTGCCGCTAGGCTTGGCCAGCCGACCGTCGTCATGGACAACTTCAACGAAGCGGTCGAACGAGTCACTGCGGGCCTTGAGAAAAAACAGCGCGTCATGTCGCCCGAAGAAAAGGAGCGCGTCGCCTATCACGAGGCCGGACATGCTTTGGTGGCGTTTGTGCTGCCCAACACGGATCCGGTGCACAAGGTTTCGATTATTCCGCGTGGTTTGGCCGCACTGGGATACACCATGCAACGACCAACCAAAGACAAATTCTTGATGACCAAGAGCGAACTCGAGAGCGAGCTTCAGATCCTGCTGGCTGGAACGTTGGCCGAAGAATTGATCTATACCGATATCTCGACCGGAGCGTCTAACGATCTAGAGCGTGCGACGGACATTGCGCGATCGATGGTCATGCAGTACGGAATGAGCGAGATGGGACGCGTGAATTTCAAGCAGGATCGCAGCAGCCCGTTTTTGGCCGGATCTTCTGGATCGCTTTCCAGTCGTATGTATAGCGAGCAAACGGCACGCGAAATCGATACTGAGGTCAACCGTATCATTGACGAATCTCTTGAGCGTGTTCGCAAGATCTTGCGTGAGCGTAAAGCAGCATTGGTGGCGCTTACGGATCGCTTGATGGAAATCGAATCTGTCGAAAGCGCCGAGTTAAAGCAGATTGTCGACGACAACTCACCAGGTCCATTGCTGGTTCCCGGTACCGACTCAGCTCCCGTCCGACCGACAATCGTCGACGATGAGGAGCAAATAGGTGATGCCGCCTCTGGCCAATGAGCGCCCCCTGCCAGAAGAGCTTCCAGCCTTTTCATACTTCAAGCTACGCGAGGTCGAGAACACTCTCTGCCCCGCCTGTTTCTCGGGATGGAGTACGTTTTTGGTTATTCAGCGAAGCCTATTAACTGATTGTTTACTTTATGCTGCTTCTTGTACTAAGGCCAAGCGTAAAGATGTTGTATGAAAAAATGTGCTAAGCCAACTTTGCTGCTGCCGCTTCATCCAAGAAGAATGTCAGACTTCCAACCGGTTGAATGTGGGTTGCCGGGTACTGAGTACCTGTTTGTTCGATAACCGTCTTTAGTACATCAGCTTTTCCACCGCCGGTAATCAAGAACACAACTGCTTTTGAAGCATTTAGTGTTTCTCCGGTGATCGTTACGCGTTTCTGGCCGGAATCCGGATGCACAGCGACCTCGCACACGTTTTCCGATTTCATCAATTCCATCTGATAGGGAAAAATGGACGCGGTATGGCCATCGCCGCCCATGCCCAAAATCATCAGGTCAAACGCCGGCAATCCGCCGCTGTTTGTTGCAACATGTTGGCGGATCTCTTCGCCATAACGCACGGCCTCTTCCGCCGGATCGTTCTCGCCAAGGACGCGGTGAACGTTCTCCTCCGGAATCGATATTTTGTCCAACAGTAACGCCTTGCACTCGCCGTAATTGCTCTCGGGATCGTCCGGCGCAACACAACGCTCGTCCCCCCAGAAAAAGTGAACTTTCGACCAATCGACGGCATCTTTGAAATCACTAGCGAGCACCTGAAAAAGAAGTTTCGGCGTGCTGCCGCCCGAGAGTGAGACAGTAATTTTTTCCTGAGGCTGGCTATTGATCCAGTCGCAAAGATATCTGGCGAATTCGGCAGCGACGGCAGGGTTGTCAGCGTAGGTTTTAATTTCAGGCATGCTTGGTTTATCAAATCGGTGACGATGTACAATCACCAGAAACTAACATACCGCGTTTCAATGGTCCACCGCCGATATATGAAGATGGGCACTGGGCCCCGTTCGAACAGGGAAAAAACAACTGGCCCGCTCGCCCGTCGCTATACTCCATGCGATTGACCGCTCATCTCTCACACACCGGCTCAGTATTCGACCTGGTCTTCCATCATGCGTTTGGAAGATTGGGCCGCAGATTTCCAGTCACCGTTTTGGGCCTGCTCCACGATCGCCGTCAACCATTTAAGCTCGTGACTGGGAATGAGCTCTTCGATGGTGTCTTTTTCAATCAACTCACTGATCTTTTCAAGTCTCTCGCCACTTTCTGATAGGCAAGCACTGTAGAGCGCGGTCGCATACTTGTACGACCGATCAGAGACCTTGCCGTAGCCACGTCCCATACTGAAAAAGATTGCAACAACGACCAGTAAAGCAACCGCTAAAACAATCCACTTAACCACTGAGCTATTTTGCGAATCTTTCACTACCACTCTCCCACAACTTCACCCTCGTTCATGCTGCTTAGCTCTGCGTAAGTCATTAGATCAATTTCTTGTGAGAAGAAGTGAACTGAACCGTCACCCATGCAGATGTTGCCGCCGCCGGTATGTTCCGAGTACATCTGGCCAACATGAAAGGTCGGAAAGTTCACAGGATGGATGATGGGAAATCCTGTGATGTCCAGTTCCCCGCCCGATGGCCCCATGTGGACTAGCACCATCGTCGCAGCTCCATCAGGTCCGTTTTCAG
The DNA here is from genome assembly GCA_964439245.1 of uncultured Pirellulaceae bacterium. GTDB lineage: Bacteria > Planctomycetota > Planctomycetia > Pirellulales > Pirellulaceae > Mariniblastus. Next base: position 2,626 of record CAYTPS010000332.1, read on the forward strand.
GTGAACTAAAGCGGGGATGGACGGTCGCTCCGGGAACAACGCCCACCCAAGTCTTGTCACTCAAACGTGATGAGTGCTCGCCCAGAAATATCGTTTGCGTCGTCCCATCGGTGATCTGAGACAGGCGTGTTTTCGAGTTGCGGTAAAACGGGCCATCGGAAACGCGACTGATGTCTCCATTGATTGTCACCTGCCGGGTTGAGCTGGTGTAGATGTTGGTGAAGACCTCTCCGACACGATCGGGGCCTGCCTCCGGCCCCCAAGCCGATTCTTGGCCGTGGCTGGCGACATAGTGGGAGCGGCCGAGCACTAAAGGCGTTGCGCCCGCAGGGGAATAAGGCGCGGAAGATTCGTCAACAACGGTAAAAGGTTGATCGTCGCCGGACGCAGATGGACAGAGAAACATCGGCAACTGCTGCTCGATCATCGCGCGGTGCTCGGGAGCCCAGAGCGGTTGGTCAAAGTCCAGTTCCTTGAAGATGTTTCCGCCATCGATGAACGGAAGTAAATGAGCCCCCCATCCCCAGCCGGGACCAGCATCCCAAGTCGCCGGATCAATGAAAACGCCCGAAGGAACGCTGCCATTGCTGGTCGGCGTTGATGTGTAGCCTGCCGGGAAATGCTGATGAGCCGACTCATAGTTCAACATGGCGATCCCCATTTGACGGAGATTGTTGGCGCAACTTACCCTGCGGGCGGCTTCGCGCGTCTGCTGAACGGCAGGCAACAACATCCCAATCAAGATGCCAATGATGGCAATGACCACTAACAGTTCGACCAAGGTGAACGCTTTTCTCTGTCGTTTCATGCCGGACCAAGCCGACAGTTTGGAGACGACCGCTTCAGCAAGTGTTGTGTCAAAAAAGTGTTTCATAAGTCTCAAATTCAAAAACATAAGTTGCTTTCGTAGAGCCAGTTCTTGCAAATCATTGGTAACGTTTGACTGGCAATTCGCGCATCCGTAGCATTAGCTACACACAAATGTAGCATATGCTACGGATGAAGCAAGTGATAAACTGACTTTTAATGCCCAACAAGGCTTAGTCGCAACTTTTCGGCCTCCCAATGACGAAGAAAACACACAAAACCACTGAAAAATCGCCAAAAGAGCGTTCCGAGCCACACACTCGTACCCGAGCCGACCACGCGCAAGAGACTGCCGAGGATTACGTGGAAGCAGTCTTTGACGTGGTCCAAGAGAAGGGAGAATGCCGCGTTCTAGATTTGGCACGGCACTTCGCTGTCAGCCACGTGACGGTATCAAGGATTGTAGGTCGATTGAAGCAAGAAGGCTTGTTGGAAACGGCTCCTTACCGCCCCATCACTTTGACAGCCGACGGAACTCGACTGGCCAAACGTTCTAAGAAACGCCACCAGATCGTGTTGGAGTTTCTGTTATCGCTGGGCGTTGACCAGAAGATAGCCGAGATCGACAGCGAGGGCATTGAACACCACGTCAGCGAAGCAACACTGGCGGCCATGAAACGACATTTAAAGTCAAAATCCTGAAACTTGGGCGAGGCCGAAACCGGAATACAAGTCGACTAAACTTCATCTCGGTAAACGCTCGTCCAACCAATTAAAGCTTACAGTAGTTCGTATCTTCGGTGAGTTGACTGCAAGGATTTCGCCATGTAATTTCTTCCGGTTCGATCATGTCGTTGGCAACCAGCGGTCCCCAAGTTCCCGCCGGGTAGCCAAACACCGGAATCGAATCATCGTTCTTCCAAGCATCGAGAATCGGTTCCACAAAATTCCAAGAAGCCTCCACACTGTCCCCGTGAGCATAAAGTGTGGCGTCGCCCTTCATGCAGTCCAGCAACAAGCGTTCGTAGGCCTCCGGAACGTCTCCCTCGGCAAGGTCACTAAAGTGGAAATCCATCCCGACGTTTTTCACTTTAAACCCCTGCCCCGGCACCTTCATCCCGAACTTCATCAGCAATCCTTCGTCCGGCTGAATTCGGATTACTAGTTGATTGTGAGTCTGTGTAAAATTATCTTCGTGGTTAAACAGCCGGTGTGGCGGATCTTTGAACGTGATCGCGATCTCCGTGACCTTGGTCGGCATACGCTTCCCAGTGCGAATATAAAACGGTACGTTCGACCAACGCCAATTGTCGATGTAAAACTTGAGCGCCGCATAAGTCTCAGTTTTGGATCCGTCCGGCACCCCTTCCTCATCGCGGTAGCCTTTGACCATTTCACCCAGCATGTTCGAGGCCATGTACTGTCCCCGGATGGAGTACTTGGCTACGTCTTTGGGCTCGATCGGACGCAAAGACTGGAACAACTTGCTCTTACTTCGGATTGATGCAGCGGTGGGCGAGATAGGAGGTTCCATCGCAACATGAGCCACGATCTGCATCAGGTGATTTTGCAACATGTCACGCAAAGCGCCAGACGTATCGTAGTAACCACCGCGATTGCCCACACCAAGCGTTTCGGCAGAGGTAATTTCGACATGATGGATGTAGTTGCGATTCCACAGTGGTTCAAAAACACCGTTAGCAAATCGCGTAACCAGCAAGTTTTGAACTGTCTCTTTTCCAAGGTAATGGTCAATGCGGTAAATCTCTTCTTCAGGGAAGTGAGATTTCAAACTCTGATTTAGATTTTGGGCTGACTTAAGGTCGTACCCAAACGGCTTTTCAATCACCAACCGTCGGTACCCGCCGTCGCCGCAAGTATTCAGACCATGCGCCGACAAGTAAGCGGGAATTTTCTCGTACAACACCGGCGGCGTCGAAAGATAAAAGATGTAGTTCCCTTCCGTGGAAAACTCTTTATTCAAGCTTTCGAGTCGCGTCCCAACTTTTTCGTAGTCCGCTTCGTCATTGGTATCAATCGGCTGATAAAACAGCTTTTTGGCAAATGCCGCCTTGTTCTCCTCTGACTCGCCGGAGACGTCGAACAGATCGTTCGCCAAAAACGCCTTGTCGCGGAAATCGTCATCGGAGAGCTTACTGCGACTGACACCGAGGATCGCAAAGTTCTCCGGCAACAATCCGCAGCGGAAGAGGTCATAGA
>CAYTPS010000333.1:0-938 GCA_964439245.1 uncultured Pirellulaceae bacterium
CTCAACAACCAGTACGCGACGCGGAGGGAGGGAATTTTTTGCTGGAAATGATCCTAGTATTGATATTATTTGTTACAACTTTGCGATTTGTTGGCGTGCCAATCGACACGGAAAATACTACTTTAGTTTCGCAATTGGGCGTTGATTGAATTTGCAGTCTAGACCCACATTGAGTTGCAAATCCATGAACCATAGAGAGTCCAATACCGGTTCCCTTGGACTGTCTCTTGGTTATAAAATAGGGATCGGTTGCACGCTCAATTATTTTTGGGTCTATACCCGCGCCATTATCGGTAACGCTGAACAGAACATGGTTGTCGCCCGTGGCAACTTCAATCATGCGAGTTTCGATTTTGATTAAGCCTTGCTTTCCGGGCTCATCTATCGCATCACGCGAATTCATTACTATATTCAAAAGTGCATTCTGTAGGAGGGCATGATCGCAGTGAAAAAGGACATCTGGATCTAGTGTTTCAATTTCAATTGAGCATGTGCTGGCAATAAGATCTTGAATCAAATTTTCAATCTCATTCGTAACACTGGAACATTTTTAGTAACTCAATCTTCCAACTTGTTTACTTGCAAACGCTAGAAGCCCAAGGGTTCTATCAGCAGCTCGATCAACAGTTGCCGAAATCAGTTCCAATTTTTTTGCCGCGTTCTTACACGCTGGCGCGCGTTTTATTCCTTCGGCTCCCAATTTCACCGTTGCCAACATATTGTTGAAATCATGTGCTATTCCAGCGCTGAGTTGCCCTAACGCCTCTAAACGACCTTGCTGCATCAATTCTTGCTTCTGTTTTGCAAGCGCCGCTTGTATTTCAGACCGCTCAATTGCGTGCTCAATCTCTGTTCGGAGGTCCGTTCCGGTTGCTTCTTGTTTGATGAGGTAGTCAGAAGCGCCAGACTTTATTGCTGTTGCAGCCACTTTTTCTGAA
>CAYTPS010000333.1:948-5629 GCA_964439245.1 uncultured Pirellulaceae bacterium
TTCTGAACCCTGACCAGTAAGGACAATCACAGGACAAGCATCTGGTGAACCAAGAAAGTCAGGTAACAAGTTAATCCCGTTTTCATGGCCAAGCCGATAGTCAAGTAGAATGCAATCTGGCTTCCAAGTTCGTAATTTTTCTAATGCGATCTGTCCATTTTTGGCTTCTTTGAAAGCAAATTTGGGATGAACTTGCAAAATGAGCGTTGTCAGGCGTTCGATATCATCAGGTGAATAATCTACAATTAGAATCTTTTGAAAACTCATTTTTTCACCTTTGGCAGTGAAGCGATTTCAAGCCAAAACTCTTTGAGGCGTGCAATAGCTTCGAAGAAACTGTCCCAATTGAGAGGTTTCATGATGTAGGTGTTGGCGCCGGACTCATAACATCTGTCGATGTCACGCTGATCATAACTAGATGTCATGACTACAACTGAGATTAGCCGGAGATCCGAGTCCGACTTAATATTGAAAAGAACTTCCCTGTCTTTTTCAAATATGCAATTGCGTCTTTCCCGTTTTTACATCGATCTATGGGGTTTTTAAAGTTGTGGGTTTGGCGCAGAGCAAGTTCGGTAGCCTCAAAATCGTCATCGTTGTCCTCCACGATGAGTAGAGATTAGCTTGCTGTGAAATTCGGCAATGCTGTTGCTTCCTGCCATTTGTGATCTGAGCGACGGCGCGTGTTCGCGACTTTTGCGATCTCAGAATGTTCAATAGCAAATCACATATTGATAAAGCCTATGCCGACCGTACGGTAAGCGGTGATCTACACCTAATTATAGGGCATTGGGCGCCTCAAGCTTTTGCTTGATGTATGTTTCGATCTTGGAAGTGTCTTCATCGATAAACCGCAATCCCAATTTACTTCGACGCCAAAGCAAATCTTCCGCAGCCACAACCCATTCTTGAGAGATGCACCAATCTATTTCGGACGCCGTCAGGGTTGCGCCGAAATCATGGCCCAAGTCATCAATTGACTGCGCATTCCCCAAAACATCCCAACTCTGAGTTCCATAGGCTCGTATGAGCCGTTCGGCCCAAGCGTTAGTCAGGAAGGGGTAAGAGCCATTCAGTTTGTCTTTTAATGTGTCCACGTCTTCGACTTTGAAGTCTCCACCGGGTAGCGGCACACCTGCAGTCCATGCTGGCTTAGGTACAGGCGTTGCAGACCCAATTTCGGCCAAAGCAGCTTCGGCAAGTTTTCGATAAGTCGTTATTTTTCCACCGAAAATATTAAGCAATGGGGCTGCTGACGTATCAAGATCCAGCACATATTCCCGCGTCGCTGCGGTGGCTGAACTCGCTCCGTCATCATAAAGCGGGCGAACGCCGGAATACGTCCAAACAACGTCATCTGCGCCCAATGGTTTTTTGAAATAGTCGGATGCGAAATCTAGCAAGTAGGCCTGTTCTTCGGGCGTGCATTCGGGCTGCGTGTCCGGCGCATCGTGCGGCTGATCGGTTGTACCAATCAGTGTAAAGTCCTGCTCATACGGGATTGCAAAAATGATGCGGCCATCAGTGCCTTGGAAAAAGTAACATTTATCATGGTCAAAGAGTTTTTTCGTGACCACATGGCTGCCGCGAACGAGGCGCACATTCGCAGAACTGTTTAATCGCAACGTTCCTTTGATCACTTCGCTCGCCCAAGGGCCCGCTGCATTGATTAGAGCTTTTGCTTTTCGGGTCAGAAACGAACCGTCGGCAGTTTGCAGCTTTACGGTCCAATGATCTTCGTGTCGCTCGGCTGAAACGACCTTTGTTCGAGTCAGAATTTCTGCACCTCTGTTGGCCGCATCTCTTGCATTTAGAACCACGAGGCGACTGTCTTGAACCCAACAGTCGGAATATTCGAACGCTTTCACGAAGCGGTCGTTCAGCGGTGCTCCTTCCGGAGTATTTTTCAGATCAAGGGTATGCGTTGCGGGCAGTATCTCGCGCGTTCCAAGTGTGTCATAAAGAAACAATCCCAATCGAATAAGCCACCCGGGCCTGCGGCCTCGCATCCACGGCATAATCACAGCCAGGAACCGAGACGTCGGCGTGTCAGATTCAAAACGCATGTCTTTGTGATACGGCAGAACGAACCGCATGGGCCAAGAGATATGCGGCATCGTGCGTAACAGGACTTCGCGTTCTTTTAATGCTTCGCGGACCAGCCGGAATTCGAAATACTCAAGATAACGCAGCCCGCCATGAAACAGCTTCGTAGAGGCTGATGATGTCGCGGAGGCCAAATCGTTCATTTCGGCCAAAGTGACCGACATTCCCCGGCCCGCTGCGTCTCGGGCGATTCCACAGCCGTTAATGCCGCCTCCAATAATCAGCAGGTCGACAAGTTCCTCTTGAATGTCGGTGGGCACGATTGGCTTTCCTAGTGTCTTTTCAATGTTCGGCGTGATGCCGTATTTTCCTGTAGATGCAAAGCGGTTACGTAGTCGCGACTTGGTTGCAATTCGCGAAATCCTTGGCATTGTCCCTCAATGTTAGCGAAAACATAGAGGGATGACTATGTCACAAAAAATCGCTGTGATTGGCTTGGGTTCCATGGGCTACGGAGTGGCGCAATCCATGATCCGGGCAGGGCACGCGACCTATGGGTTCGACGTCGTCCCTCAACAAGAAGAAAAATTGCGCAACGAAGGCGGTCATAGCGGCGCGCTGAGTGACGTCGCGCCATTGCTGAATGTCGCCACCGTGGTTGTTTTGAATGCGGCACAGACAGAATCCGTGCTGTTCGGTGAGGTTGGAATTGTGCCTGATATGTCCGCAGGTTCCGTTGTGATCGCGTGTGCAACAGTCCCGCCAGATTTCGCACGAGATATGGCAAAACGGTGCGCGGCGCATGAGGTGCATTACCTTGATGCCCCGATCTCTGGCGGATCAGCCAAGGCCGCCGCTGGGCAGCTGAGTGTCATGGCGTCGGGCCCAAAAGCTAGTTTTGAAGCAGCAGGCGAAGCGCTTGATGCGATGGCAGAGACAGTTTTCGATTTGGGCACCGAGGTCGGTGCCGGGTCTGCAATGAAGGCCGTGAACCAATTGCTGGCAGGTGTCCATATTGCAACAATGGCCGAGGCGTTAACGTTTGGAATGACTCAAGGTGTCACGCCCGACAAATTCGTCGAAGTGATCAGCAAATGTGCGGGGTCAAGTTGGATGCTTGAAAATCGTGCGCCGCATATCGCAAACGGCGATTATACACCCCATTCTCAAGTGAATATTTGGCCAAAAGATTTGGGGATCGTCATGGACATCGCGCGTTCTTCGAATTTCAGTGCGCCGATGACGGCCGCGGCGCTGCAGCAATTTCTGGCGGCCGCCGGGATGGGATTGGGTGGCGAAGATGATGCTGCCGTCGCGAAGGTTTATGCACGAAACGCAGGTCTCAAGCTGCCGGGGGAAGGCTGATGTTACTAGGCTGCATCGGAGACGATTTTACCGGGTCGAGCGATCTGGCAAATACGCTCGCCAAGGGTGGTATGCGTGTTGTTCAGTACACCGGGATTCCGGAGAATGACGCGCAAGCCGACGTGCAAGCCGGGGTTATTGCGTTGAAATCCCGCTCCATTGATCCCAAAGATGCAATTGAGCAATCCCTTGCCGCGTTGAAATGGCTCAAAGCGCAAGGATGCCAGCAGTTTTTCTTCAAATATTGCTCAACATTTGATTCCACACCGGACGGGAACATTGGGCCGGTTGCGGATGCTCTGGCGGATGCGTTGGATGCTCATAAAGTCATTGTATGCCCTGCGTTTCCGGGCACCGGGCGCTCAATCTATCAGGGGCATTTGTTCGTCGCGGATACTTTGTTGAGCGATTCCGGCATGCGAAATCACCCGCTAACGCCCATGACGGATTCAGATATTCGACGCTGGCTGGCTCCGCAGACTGTGCATTCAGTCGGACATGTTGCAACAAACGATGTTTTTGCTGGCCCCGAGGCCATTTCAGCTGGATTGGAACGCGAACATCTTGCCGGTCATCGCCATATCGTGGTGGATGCCATCCGAGATGAGGATTTGATGGCGATTGGTCAGGCAGCCCGGGACTTGCCTTTGATTACAGGTGGGTCCGGTGTCGCACTTGGATTGCCTGCAAATTTTGGTTGTGATGGCCAATCTGTGCCTTGGCGGGGGGAGGATGGGCCGTGTGTGATCTTGTCTGGCTCGTGTTCCATCGCAACGCGAGGTCAGGTTGCCCGCCATATCAAGAACGGCCAACCTGCACGTGAAATTAAGGCCGCAGATGTTTTGAACGGCGAAGTCGCAGCTCGCGACATTGCAGATTGGCTGATGTCACAAGATGGAATCCCTTTGGCATACAGTTCAGCCGATCCGGATGTTGTCAAAGATGTTCAAAAGGAATTTGGGCGCGAGGCGTCTGCAGTCGCGCTTGAGGGCCTGTTTGCGGACGTTGCGCGCTTCTGTGCAGAAGGTGGTGTCCGCAAAATTATCACGGCCGGAGGTGAAACATCCGGGGCCGTTGTGGAAGGTTTGGCGCTGGATACATTGGCCATTGGCCCTGAAATTGCACCAGGCGTGCCGGCGCTGCGCGCGTCAGAACAACTCGTGATTGCTTTGAAATCGGGAAACTTCGGGGCGGAGGACTTTTTTGAGACAGCTGGCGCAGTTCTCTCGAAGCAGTAATATTCTGTCAAAAAAGACACAACTGTCAGTTT
>CAYTPS010000334.1:0-5625 GCA_964439245.1 uncultured Pirellulaceae bacterium
TTGTGATCCTGATCATCTGGTTGCATGAGATGGGGCATTTTGTAGCGACGTTAATTTATCGCGTCCCTGCGTCTTACCCTTTTTTCTTGCCTCTGCCGATTAACCCGATTGGAACAATGGGGGCCGTGATCGCCATGCACGGGCACACGGCTGATCGAAAACAAATTTTTGATATTGGGCTTGCTGGTCCCATCGCCGGGTTGGTGGCAGCGATTCCGATCGCTTGGTTTGGTGTTGCGCAATTGGACCTGACAACTCAGCCATTTGGAGGAATAGGCTTTCGATTGCCTATTTTGATGGACTGGTTCGCACAATGGGCGGAAGTCCCTGGATACCAAACCGGCGATGTCGTTTGGCTCAGTCAGCTAAACGCAATGTTCGTGGCCGGTTGGGTAGGCATGTTGATTACAGGACTCAATATGATGCCGATTGGTCAACTGGACGGTGGTCACGTGACTTATACACTTTTCGGTAAGGCAGCTCACTGGATCGCCAAAGGGACAATGCTGTTCGCCATCGCGTTCATGGTGTACTACCAGACGTTGATGATGAGCCTGATGGTGGTACTACTGTTGTTGATTGGCACTGACCACCCGCCAACTCGCAATGACAAAATCCCAATAGGTTGGTTTCGCTGGACGATTGGCTTGGCGTCGCTTGCGATCCCCGTGTTTTGCTTCCCGCCGCGAATTTTTGTGATTCAGTAGAGCGGACGAGTTACCCTGCTTCTTCGTTTATTTTTATTCAATCGATTGTTGGGTATGTTGGAAAGCTTGCAAGATCAGTAGAAACCGATCAAGATAATCACCTCCTGTTTAAATTTTGAAAACGTTCACATTTGGTGTCTAGCATGGCAAAGTCAATTTTTCATTCAAGTATCGAAGGCGCTCAGCATGGTCCTAAGGGCCTAGACGACTTTCTGGCATTTGCCAAAGCATCGGGGGCAGGTGGTGCTCAGCCATCGAACTATATGCTGGAGGCTTCGGAAGATGGAATGAAGTTCAAATCGGCTGAAGAGATCAAGTCGGCGTTTGAGAAAAACGGTTTGAAGATGGACGGTATTTCGGCTCACTGTCCTTTCTGGGTGCATACCAGTGCTTGGACCGGTACCAAGAGTGGGCATCCATTTATTCATGGTCCCAACCAGTCAAAATCCCCTTCAGAGCTTGAAGCCTTCTACGAGGATTACTTATTGCGACTGATGGATTTGATGGCGGAGTTAAACATCAAGATTCTGCCAATGTTTTGGGGAGTTGCGTTTGGCTGGGAATTGGCAACGGGCTATCCATGGGGATTTTGGGCCGGCGGCGATTTCGATTTGATCAAAGAAGGTAAAGATCGTTTCGTAGAGAAGACGGCAAAACTCCGGGCTCACGCAAATTCACTGGGCATGATTTTGGCGCACGAAATTCATCCCGGTACCGGTGCGATGTGTGCCGATGAGTTCAATATGCTGGTCGACATTTGCGACGGAGATAAATGCTTGGGCGTCAATGCCGATCCTTCTCACTGTTGGGAAGGCGAGGATTGGGAAACACGTTTCAACAAAGTCGGATCGCGCATCTACGGTTGCCACGTAAAGAACTTTACCATCCATCACGGTGTTCCACTTCGAAAGATGGAGGGCGATTGGCATCACCGAGCGATGCAGTTCACTGACCTCGCGACAGGCGATCTGAACATGACACGCTACGTGGAATTGATGATGAAAGTCGGCTACGCGAAACGCTACTGTGAGACAATGGGTGTCGATTCCGCACCTTTGGTCGTGGAAGCGGAGAGCAATTACCGCGACGGCGACGCCACGAGCGCCGATGGCATCAAATACGTGCAAGAGCACCTTTGCTTTCCTGTTCAAGAAGGCTCGTTTGAAGATGCGATGGGGGCGTAACGCTTGCCCAGTTGTTCCTTGAAGCTGATTTCGGCTTCAAGGACTCGTGGCTTCGTCCACTGCGCTTGTGTGATCCATCTTTAGTGCTTCGTATAACGTTGCGGCGACGTATTTTAGTTCTTTGACGCTCCAATTGCTCATCAGCGCTATCGCCTTATTTTTTTTGGTGGGTATCGACCTCCAAATGATAATGCGTCTGATTGTTGGATTGGAAGCCGTTTTGTCTAAGGCAAATCGTCTTGATGTTCTCTGGATTGAAAGTTTGTTCTTTTGTACCCAGTGGCCATCGGCGAGTGATCGCTAGTTGGTACTGAGAGGCGACGATTGTCCACCGACGCAGGCTATAGACCAAGCCAGCGATCGCCGTCGTATTGATTATGCCACCAATCGGAACGACGAAAAAGAGACCTCCAAGGTCGCCTTGTTGAACTGTCGCCCAGATGATTCCTGCAGTAAAAGCAAGCGACAAGATTAAAAAGCACAGTAGAGGCACCAGCGTTCCAATGGGAGCGGCGGGGATTTCCACAGTGGTTCTGCCTCCGTGACGATCAATCTTTAGACGCGTTCTTTGAGGGGCGATGATGTCGCCGTCTTCGTCAAAGGCGGTGCTGATGGAAAGTTGACTTTTCCATTTGAAGTTGAGCGAAGCTCTTAGTCTGCCTGCCAACCAGTACAATTCTTCATTGGTAAGATTTGAAAACAATCCGAGTGGAGGCTGATCCGCCGTTTCTATTACAAGATGTTTGATGGGAACATCGTTGACTGTCGCGCCACTGTTTCGGACAGAGATAGAATGAATTTTACTTTGGTTGAACTCCGTCCACTTCGTGCCAAAAATGGACTTCGTTTCGATAAATATTTGTTCCCCACTTACACCGATCATCGCGCTGCGCTTTGCTGAGTTCCAAGCCCAAATAGCGAGGCCAATGCCGACGATCCAAAAAACACTAACGAACGCGACAAGTCCAACAAACTCCCACAAGCCAGCGAATTGGTTCTGTGGTTCGCCCAAAAAAAATAACGTCGTAAACAAAATCATGAAGCCATTCCAAAACGCGGCGAACCCAATGATTGGTACGACCCTGCGCCAACCTTGTGCCGGAACCTCGTAGACATCGGTTCCGTCTTGGTGGGTCACCTTCAGCAGACTGCCGGCCGGAGGTTCCGCTGGCAAGCTGGTTCCCGTCGGCTCAATTGAGTGCAACGTAGAGGGTGCTGCTAATGAGATCGCTTGTTGAACAAGTGGTTGCGGTGCCACTTCCTTGGTGGCGTCTATGATTTGGACACGCGTCTTGGATACATCGGTTTGAGCATTTGTCGGGTCGTCCGCAGTGCGAGAGCTTGGCAGTCGAAACTGGATCTCATCTAGTTCTTTCCCGATCAGAGAGGCAGCTTCAGCGACGATTTTTGATGGATAGGCGGCTATGATGCCAAGTCCCATTCTCTTTGTCGTTGTTAAGACTCGCAGGTCATCGGGAAATAAGTGCCGGATGAAGTCTGGCATTTTTTCCGTGTGATCGAAGTCTGGATTGTTATCGTTACTTTCAGGCGGATCGAGCATTTGGTTGATCACCAGTTGCTTGATGGGCTGCGCTGGAATCTTGCGTTTGAAGGAGAAACCGTAGAATGACTCGTAGCAAATTAGATTCTTGTCGGTAATTTCGACACGTGTGTAGGTTTGATCTCTGAGGATGGCGATCCCCAAGATGACGATTTTCAGACCAAACCACAGCGGCACTAAACCAGTGGCAGCAAACGCGATGATAAAAACGTCGAAGAAACCGAAGCCTGCCGGCCCCTGAAACTTGAGCGGAAAAATGGATGAGATCCAGCTCACGCCAAAGCCTAAAGGAATTAGTCCGAAAAGGAGAGGCAGCCATCCAAATGTCTTCGCTTTGCCCAGCATACGGCGCGGGAGCCTTAGCAACATGCCACGATGCGTTGGTTGAAATTCGATCAGATCGTTCGCGCTCACAGATTTTCTTCCGCTGGTCGATGACGACATCAATGATTGGTATATTCTGGCAACGACCTCGTTTCTTGAGATTTGAATTAAATTTAACCAGAATAGTAGTTTTAGGCGAGGCGAATGGAGCTTTCCGAACACTTAGGGCGTTTGAACGCCAATGGCTTTAGCGTGATTGAATCAGTTTTCGATGCTGCTGCGGTTCAGCGTATGATCGATAGGCTTGAAAGTGCGATAGCCACCGATAGCGAGAGTTCCATTAAGTCGCGCGGGAAAGTATATGCAGCGAGGAATCTGATTGATTCGATTCCCGACATCCAATCATGCTTTAGCGCCGCTCCACTTGTTGAGCTATTGACTGCAGATCTTTCACCGCGTTTTGGACTGGTGCGAGTTTTGTATTTTGACAAGCCATCGGATCGGTCGTGGTATCTACCTTGGCACAAAGATTTGACGATTGCAGTCAAAGATAACTCGCTGCCTACGACGCACTTCTCAAAACCAACTCGCAAAGCGGGAGTAGATCACGTCGAAGCATTTGAAGATCTTTTAAGAAACATGCTGACGTTGCGCATTCATTTGGACGACGTGACGACCAGTAACGGTCCGCTAGAAGTTATACCGGGCTCTCACGCTGGTGGTAAGAAGGTGCACACAACATCGCAAGAGGCCGTCAAAATTCTGGTTAACGCGGGGGATGTGTTGGCTATGCGTCCAATGATCTCACACGCCAGCGGGCATACGGACTCCGAGGGAAATCTACGACGACGAATCTTGCACTTGGAGTTTAGCGCAACCGAACAACTACCCGACGGGTATCAGTGGAGCCATTTTTTGGCAATTGAGTGAGTGAATTGTAGCGACTGCCATGGTACGGGGTAACTGCCAAGACTGTCAGTTTTGGCAGTCGGCGTTGAGGTTGCAGTGATTCTGGCGGATCAAGCCAACATGTGCTGCCAATTCAGGTAGGCTGGTTTGAAGCGGTTTTTACCGGGGTAAGGCGTTTTCTTTACAAGATTGGCATACTGCTTGCGAATAACGTTTGTTGATTCGCCCGTGTCGACTGACACACTGGCGTTTCGGTCACGATTTCTCTATTTTTGAAAAGGAACAAGCCAATGCGTTTTGAAACGAGTGGTCATGGTTCGAAAAACCGAATTTTTACTCCCTTTGGAGATTTCTATATCGACGTCGAAAATCTGTTTGATCAAGTAATGGGCAACAAGTCTTCTTGTGGAAACAGTGACGCAGAACAATGTAATGCAGGTAAATCGGCGTTTCGGCCTGCAGCTCACGTGGTTGAGTCAGAAACGGCATTTACTGTCGCGTTAGATCTGCCCGGAGTCGACGTAGACGATGTCTCTATTGAATTGCTCGATGGCGAATTAAAAGTTTCGGGTGTTCGTAAAACGGAAGATATTTCCGAGGGAACTCGCGTGCTTGAGGATGCTCGAGTGCATGGTGAATTTGAGCGCGTGTTTCAGTTTGGGGCGCAGGTGGACGAAGACAAAATTGAGGCGTCTTGCGAAAATGGCGTCCTGAACATTGTCGTTCCCAAAGCGGCCAAACCGGTTGCTCGAAAGATCAAAATCAAAACTGGAAAATCTTCCATCTAGTTTGGGAACTTGCTGCTTTAGAATTTTGGGAGCACGAAATACAAGCCTCTAGAATTAGGCTTGATTCAAGGATTAGGCCTCGGCAAACACCGAGGCCTTTTTCGTGGTGTGCCGGGCATGTTTATTTTCTTGGGGGTGTAAGTCCCCTGTTC
>CAYTPS010000335.1:0-5585 GCA_964439245.1 uncultured Pirellulaceae bacterium
AACGAGAACATTTTGATTGGCAACGTTGCTCTCTACGGCGCAACTGCCGGTGAAGCCTATTTCAGCGGAGTTGCAGCCGAAAGGTTTGCCGTTCGAAACTCGGGCGCCTGGACCGTCATTGAAGGCATTGGCGATCACGGTTGCGAGTATATGACTGGTGGTCGAGTTGCAGTGCTGGGCAAGATTGGACGTAACTTCGCGGCTGGAATGTCCGGCGGTGTCGCCTATCTGTATGACCCCGATAACAACATCGAACCGGATATCAACATGGAGATGATTGACATCGAAGTGATGGAAAACGCTGAAGACATTTCGGAACTGCGCGGCATGATCAGCCGCCACGTCGAATACACCGGCAGTAAAGTAGGGGCCGCGATCCTCGAAAACTGGGCTGAAGAGTTCCCCCGTTTCCGAAAGATCATTCCGATCAAATATCGAGAAATTCTCCGTCAACGTGCCGAAGCGGCGAAGGCGTAGTCGCCCCTGCTTCAGGGCTCGAGCTATCGAGCCAAAAAATGACCATTGAAAACAGACCACGATAAATAAGAGTGACGAAATATGGGTAAGCCAACTGGATTTATGGAGTTCGATCGCGAAAACGAAGGCAAACGCGATCCGCAGGAGCGCATTGGCGATTGGAAAGAGTTCTTGGTCGAATTGACTGACGAGCCTCTGCAAAAACAGGGCGCGCGATGCATGGACTGTGGAGTCCCGTTTTGTCACACCGGAGAGTTGATTGGTCGTTCGGCGGCCGGTTGCCCGATCAACAACCTGATTCCAGAATGGAACCACTTGGTCTATCAAGGCAAGTGGAAGGAAGCGCTTGACCGCCTGCACCACACGAACAATTTCCCAGAGTTCACAGGACGCGTTTGTCCTGCTCCATGCGAGGGGTCGTGTGTGCTAGGAATCAATGAACCTGCAGTAACGATCAAGAACATCGAACGCTCGATCGTTGACCGCGGTTTTGACAACGGCTGGATTGTGCCTCGTGAAGTCACCAATCGTTCTGGCAAGACCGTAGCCATCGTCGGTTCCGGCCCCGCGGGTTTAGCTGCCGCCGACCAACTGAATCAAGCCGGTCATCAAGTGACCGTATTCGAACGACACGATCGCATCGGTGGATTGCTGATGTACGGCATCCCCAACATGAAACTTGATAAGGAAATCGTCCAACGGCGATTAGATTTGCTTGCCGAGGAGGGCATCGAGTTCAAAACGGGCGTCAATGTTGGAGTCGATGTGACGGCTGATCAACTAAAATCAGATTTCGATGCGGTGATCCTCTGCGTCGGTGCAACGCAACCGCGCGATCTGAAGATCCCCGGCCGATCAATGAATGGCATCCATTTCGCGATGGAATACCTACATGGATCGACTCAGTACTTGTTGTCGGGAGCCAACGAACCCATCGACGCAAAAGGAAAAAAGGTCGTCGTCATCGGTGGTGGCGATACTGGAACCGACTGTATTGGGACCGCGCTTCGCCAAGGTTGTGAAAGTGTGGTGAACCTTGAGATTGTCGACCGACCGCCTGAGGAGAGATCGGATTCAAATCCGTGGCCTCAGTGGCCAGTCATCTTCCGCACAGACTATGGGCACGCCGAAGCCAAGGCGAAATTCGGTCAAGACCCACGTCAATTTGCCGTGGAGACAGTCGAATTTATCGCTGACAAAGATTGGAATTTGAGCGGTTTGAAAACGATGCAAGTGGATTGGTCCAAGCCGCGTCCTGGCGTCGCCCCATTCTCTCACATTGAAGGAACCGAGAGAGTCATCGAGGCCGATCTGATCTTTTTGGCGTTAGGTTTCCTAGGTCCAGAAGCCCCCATCTCAGAGGCGTTTGGCATCGAAACCGATGGACGCTCCAACATGGTAGCTGACGAAAAGGACTATCAGACGAATGTGCCGGGCGTGTTTGCCGCCGGTGACTGCCGTCGCGGGCAAAGTTTGGTCGTGTGGGCTATCGGCGAAGGGCGTGGCGCTGCTGAAGCTTGTAATGCCTATCTAAATTCTCAAGTCGCGACACCGGTGTAGTTTCGCGGCCTTCGGAAGACAGCTAGGACTCTGTTTGCGCTGTTGGCGGGATCCCATTTTCAATCGGTCAAGTTGGGAACATGCCTCCTGCACTGCCAAGTGACTTTCGCGCCGTGCACCAGAATTCCCTGTAAAAACACGTTTTTCTCCGCAAACCGCTCGCTCCTTCTGGTTGAACTCATTCGCATTCGGATAAAATGCCGAAAGTATCTGGGTCTGTGGATGTTCGACATCACTACGTTGAGCATCAATGAACGACCGATCGCGGTGGTTGAGCGCAATCACAATACTTTTCCCTAATGGAGAAATCTCGTGGCAGCAGAATTTGATGAAGACAACTTCGAAGCGGAAGTCTTGGGAGCAGAAACACCTGTTCTCGTTGACTTCTGGGCAGATGGCTGACCGCCTTGCCGTGAACTGAGTCCGGTCATTGACGAACTATCCGACGAAATGGGCAGCAGTGCCAAAATCGGTAAGTGCAACGTGACCGAGAATATGGAATTGGCAATGAAATATGGCGTTTCTGCCGTACCAACAATCTTGGTCTTCCAAGGTGGCGAAGTTATCAATCGCAAAGTTGGCGCCCTTTCAAAAGCTCAGCTTCAGGAACTGCTGGCGGTCTAGCCAGTGAACGATCTTTGATGATAAAAACAATAAGGTGTTCCGAATGTTTACTTCGGAATGCCTTTTTTGCATATGTCGCTTGGCTCAAAACAACAAATCCCAACTTGGCAAAAGTGTCTTTTTTCTTGCGTTATTCAGTTTTAGTGGTTCACTCCTTTGACATAGAATACAGAACACGGTTCCGTTAATCAAAGTTTGGCTTGAGGTTGCCATGTTCTTTCTGCGTGATATCGCGTTTTCAACAATTGCAAAAAATCTTTTGTTGTTTCTCTTTGTTATTGTAGTTGCTTCTCCATTGGCCGCGCAAACCACCACGCCCAAACGCGTGGCGTTATTGGTTGGAAATTCGAACTATGACAATCAACCGCTCAAAAACCCTGTCAACGATGTAGCCGCGGTTGCAAAAGCCTTAGAGGCGCTTAGCTTCGACGTAACGGTGAAGAAAGATCGAACAAAGATTCAACTGGAATCCGACATCGATGAATTGACCAAAGACCGCAGTAACGGTGATTTATGCTTGTTCTTTTATGCGGGACACGGCGTTCAAGTCGACAACCAAAACTTCATGGTTCCCATCGGCGCTAAAGCCGAGAGAGAGCATCATGTGAAACACCGTTGCGTTAACCTCAATTATCTAATTGACGCAATGGAGGACTCCGATGGTAGCCTAAACGTCGTTATCTTAGACGCTTGTAGAAACAATCCCTTTCGTTCATTTTCTCGTAGTTCCACAAAAGGATTCAGCGCTATCCCCCAAGCTCCAACGGGAATGATCGTATCTTTTTCGGCACCTTCGGGGCAGGTAACGCCGGACGGCGACGGTGATAACTCACCGTTTACACTCAGCCTTGTTAAGACCTTAAACAAGAAACCTCCTGCCGGCTTGCAAATTGTCGATGTGTTCTTGGATACAAGCCAAATGGTACGCCGCCAGACGGGGCTTACGCCTTACCTACGTCTAGATGCAAGCATGCCAGATTATTATCTAGTACGCCCCAAAGTCACCTCGGACAGCGTAAGTAACAAAGAGGCGCTCTCCGCACTGCTTGAAAAGATTGCGGACAATAATGCTGACTGGAAAGCAGAGTACAAGAACGCAGAATCAGACGAAGCAAAAGCGAAAATTAAAGAGGCCGCACAAAGAGATGGCGCGATTGACGTTGATGAAGTACTGAAAATTTCCGAGGCACTGGGATCTGACCAGATGGCCCTAGAAGCACTAGTGTTCATTGCCAAAGAAGGCCTGACCGATGAAGAACACTCGTTAGAAATCTGTAAGCAAGCAACAGACCATCACCTCCGCAGTCGTAACATCGGGGATCTTCTTAAGTCGTTCTCCCTCCATGCCTCAATTGCCTATGAAAATTTACTGAAGACACTTGCGAGACAATCAATCAGCAAAAGTGCGCGTGCTCAAGCGACGTGGAATTTGATTCGATTGATGGATGAGGCGGTCAAACTTGCCCCTAATGAAGAAGAGCTCAAATTGCTCAGCGAAGATCCAGAGGCGAAAACAATTTGCGAGTTTTTTTCGCAAATCGACACGAGCGAGCAGCGCTACATGAAACTCTTGGACAGGCTAGAAAACCGATATCCCGATGAGACTTTAGTTCACGCAGAAAAGAAAAAATGCTCTGAAGCAGTTCAGTACAGAAGGTATAGGCTGGAGCATCTCTCTGTTGGCAAAGTTGCTCCCGAGATTGAAGGAGAGGATCCTGATGGTGTAAAATTCAAGTTGAGCGATTACCGCGGAAATGTAGTATTGATCGACTTCTGGGCCGATTGGTGACCGCCTTGTCGGATACGATATCCACGCGCACGGGCGTGCGTTGAGTTATTGGCGGATGAGCCGTTCGCCTTTATAGGAGTTAACGTGGCTGACGACCCTGAACTGCTGCAAGAGGCCATCAAGAAGAACAAGATCAATTGGCGTAGTTTCAATGACCCAAACGGCGACATCAGAGACAAGTGGCAAGCAATAGGCATCCCAACAATTTTGTTGCTTGATGAACATGGCGTGATTCGCTTCCGCGGTCATGCCAACGACAAGATGCTTGAGCCGACTCTTCAGAAACTGCTTCGCGAAATGGGCAGCGAAGTCGACCTAACCAAGCTAGATGAAATGACCCAAGAGACGCCCGAAGAGACGGAGTAAGCAAAAAGTCCTTCTCAATCTCGATTCCGTCTGTCAATTCCCGTTATTACCAATGACA
Source organism: uncultured Pirellulaceae bacterium (assembly GCA_964439245.1). Taxonomy (GTDB): domain Bacteria; phylum Planctomycetota; class Planctomycetia; order Pirellulales; family Pirellulaceae; genus Mariniblastus. Next base: position 4,875 of record CAYTPS010000335.1, read on the forward strand.
TGAGTCCTCCAAGGTGGCTAGGTTATCAATAGCGTTGTTGCCGCCCTTTCAAAAAAGCTCAGCTTCAGGAACAACTGGCGGTCTAGCCAGCGAACGATCTTTGGCGATAAAAAAAGGCGTTCCGTAATTACTCGGAACGCCATTCTCATTTTTGCGATTTCACAATCGTCCAGTCGCTTAACAGTTGACCAGAACCTTTAGTGGCGGCCAAACAAACAGCATCCTCGTCGGGGAGCAACAACCTGAATCGGCGCTGGCCCATGAATTGGAGCTAGGATCGGTTGAACGAAACTTGGCTGTACCGCGGGCGCTTGTTGATAGATGTTGACGATTACCGTAGAAGGAACTGGCGCCTGCTGAACGACCGTGGGCTGCTCAACAACCGACGCAGGCTGACCGCAGTTGGTCGCTGGCGCTTCGTAGACCGGTTGAGCTGACGAAGAAACCACCTCGGGAACCGATGGGATCGCCACGGCCGGAGTAGCCATTGGTTGCTCAATCCAAGAAACGTCACTAGGAAGCGTCGCCGACATAGGAAGCATTTCTTGATGTGGCGCAGAATGCTGAGCCAGATCTACCGTGTAAGTTTGCTCGTGCAGTTGGGCGGGCACCAGGTCAGCAGCTTGTGAATTGTCGAAAACTCCATTGCCGGACCGGAACGAATTCAGAGAAGAGGATTCTGTGGTGTCGCTATTGAAAATGCTTCTAGGG
>CAYTPS010000336.1:0-2301 GCA_964439245.1 uncultured Pirellulaceae bacterium
ACAGAGAGATCTTTCCGGCATCGATCGGGATCTGTGAATTGTTGAAAGAGGTCAATGATTCGTCTGTTCTGTACTCAGGCCAAGGCGGCAATTGTGCGTTAGTCAAATGCATACTTTCCGGCGAGCGGTATTTGCAGTTCGCGGCCTTGGATGCGATCGCGGGCCTTGACCCCAAGACGGCCTACGCGGGCAGTTCGTATGTCGTCGACTTGGCGGCATTTATCAGCAATACAAGCGGACAACAGAAAGTCCTGGTCGGGCACTATGGAAGCAAAGATTCTCGATCGTTTGAGGGAACCGTTTCTAATGCTGGCGTCAAAGTTGAATCTGTGCGTAACGGGCTTGAGTTCTACAAAGCGGCCACTGGCAGTCCCGATTGGAAGCTGTTGTTGCTGACCGACAATATGCTGCGTCCACGTTTCAATCATGTGATCCAGCAACTGCGGGCCGATTGGCGAACGCGGTACTTGCCGATTGGCGTCGTGGTCAGCAGTGAGCAAAATCGTTTGATCGTCCAACGCTTGGCCAAGTCGGATCCGCTGATCAGAATTATTGACTTAAATTTTGATACACAGATTGTCAATTCTCAATTGGCGCTGTTTGAGGGGCTGAGTTCTTCTTGGGAACCGACAGACACCAGCCGAGTAATCCAAGCGGCGGTTGCCTCGCAGTGGCTGGCCAAACTGGCCGCCAATCGACAGCAGTACGGTTTTTATAATTTGTATAAGCACGAAGATTCGATTTACAAGATGCTGTACGTAGCCGGCAAGACCCAGCAGGCAACAGAGATTGCCGCGAAGCTTGGTACGGCACGAGCCCAGCGCGAATTGGTGAACTACGCCAGCCAAAATGGACTTGATTTGGCCAGCAGACAGGCTGCCGTCGACGGATTTGCAGAGGCCGTTAAGGAGTATGGGCTGTTGCTGACCACTGACGAGATCCGCTTGCAGTATGGCCGCTACAACAGCAGCGCTACCCAAAGCAAAGAGGTTCAGGCTATCTTTGGGGCAATGCTTGATGCGATCGAGAAAAAGCCGACCCGCATGGCGAAGGCAGATCAGTAGGCACGCTCGCTACGTCTAATAACCCGAGGTGTGAGCGAGGACGCACACCATGCGACTCAAAACAGCTTGAAATCTTCAGCGTGAACTCTGCCGGCTTGATGCATCAAAACAGCGTTGGCCAATTCGATTGCCATTCGTGATTCTAACGCCACTCCAGCGCGAACGGCAACGCACGGATCATGCCGCCCTTTTTCCAGCTGGAATTCGATCTCCGACAGGTCTTTGCGGACTGAATGCTGAGCCTTCATGATGGTCGAGGTCGGTTTGAAGGATACTCTTGCGACCAATGGGCTGCCGGTGGTCATGCCGCCCAGCATTCCTCCATGGTGGTTGCTCTGATAGCCTGCGCTGCGAATGGGATCGTTATTCTCACTGCCCAATCGAGTCACCACATCGTGGCCGGCCCCTACCTCGACGGCTCGCACCGCATGTAGCCCGCCCAACGAACCCATCAGCCGTAACTTGAGGCTGTTGTACAGCGGTTCTCCGACCAGCGCTGGCACATTGACAGCGACCACTTCGACCACGCCGCCCAATGAATCGCCCTGCTTGCGAGTCTCCATGATCAGCTTTGCGGCTTCTGATGCGAATGCCGGATCGAGCGTGTAAATCTCTGCCCCGGCAAGCTGCTGCTCCAGCGCATCGATTTCCGCAGCCGGGACTTTAGCCGAGCTAAACTGATCCGCTAGCGTTGTTGCCGATTTGAGATTTCCAACCTGAACGATATTGCTGATGAAGCGCGTCTCAAACGAACCGCTGAGAAACGCGCGAGCTATCGATCCGCCGACGACGTCAGTGATCGCACTGCGGTAACTGGAACGACCGCCGCCTCGGTAATCGACAAAGCCCTTGGATTTGTGATGCTTGACCAAATCTGTATGCCCGGGGCGCACTTCGCCTTGGCTGCCGGAAAACTGTTGGTAGTGACCACTTTTAGAGGATGCGGACGCCACGAATGCCCCGATCGGTTCACCTGTCGAATAGCCCACCGAGTAGGTCGGCACGCGTGTCGGGCTCTCGCCACCGACCTCAATTTCTGGTCCCTGCAGCATCGCTGCGTGATCGGCATCGTCAAAGACTCCTGCCGTCAGAACAACACGATCCGCCTCGTTGCGGGGCGTACCGTGCTTGTTGGAGCCCGGTCGTCTTCGGTTGAGAAAATGCTGGATCTGAGAACGATCGATTTTGACCCCGGCCGGACAACCGAAGACGATTGTGGACACGCCCGGACCATGAG
>CAYTPS010000336.1:2311-5584 GCA_964439245.1 uncultured Pirellulaceae bacterium
GGACCACCCAGAATTTCCATTCGATTACTCGCTCGCCACTGCTCAACTGAAATAACGTTTTCGACAACATCATTCTAGTTGCCGGCCAGCAAATTGACGATCCTACCGACTACGCGAAAAAATCGACGGCGTTTCGGAAGACAACCATGCCTTGCCCTTCGTCTGCCTGTGGCTCGCGTGTCCAGCGTGGATGATGCGTCGGATCAATGAAACGTTCCGGGTGAGGCATCAAGCCAAAGATGCGCCCTGAATCGCTACATACGCCAGCGATATTGGCCGTTGACCCGTTAGGATTGTCGGGAAATGTCAGATCCGCTCCATTGCTGCCATCGGGGCGGCAATAGGTCAACGCCATCTGGTGATTGGTCTTTAAACTGTCGATGATCGACTGGTCACGCGCGACAAACTTTCCTTCCGCATGAGCGATCGGCAAGTACATTTGTTCGACGCCCTCAAGGAAGACGCACTTATTCGAGTTGGCCTTGAGGTTGACCCAAGTGTCAATGAATCGGCCGTGATCGTTCCAGGTAAGGGTCGCTGGCAGGCCCGCTTCGTCGCCGGGTAAGAGAAATCCGGTTTTGATCAGGATTTGGAAACCGTTGCAAATGCCTAGAACAAGTTTCCCCGCATCGTGGAAATCACCGATTGCTTTGGCCAGCTTTGACTGCATCTGAGACGCCAGGACTCGACCGGCACCGATGTCGTCACCGTAGCTGAATCCGCCGGGCAAGCACAGAATTTGGCTGTTCTCGAGAACGGTAGCGTCCTCCAGCAATTGGTTGATGTGAACGTACTCTGCTTCTGCACCAGCTTTTTCAAAAGCGTAACCGGTCTCCTGATCACAGTTGGTGCCAGGGGCGCGAAGGATAAGAACTTTAGGTTTGCTCATGGTAGATTTCCTCGATTAGCTCCAATCCAACGGACTTTGCCAAGCTTCTTTTAGCTCAGCTACCGAACTTTTGACCAAGACGGTTTCGCCCGATCGAACAACGACCGTTTCTCCGTCGGTAACGGTTCCAATTTTGGCCAGTGAGATATCTGCAAATGCCGCCTCAAACGCAGCCTGATTTTCGGGTTGAACTTCAACCACAAATCGTGTGTTCGATTCGGAGAACAACCGCGCCAGATCGGTGTGCGCTCCTGCGGTCCCGCCGACATCGATTGTGCTAAGGTCTGCCTCGACCCCCAAACCGCCGGCGAATGCCATTTCGGCAATTGCGACCGCCAGGCCGCCCTCGCTCAAGTCGTGGCAACTGCGGATCAAACCGCTGGAGATCGCTTGAAAAACGGCAGCGAAGGTGGATTTAGCAACCGCCGTGTCAACCGTTGGAACATGGCCGCCGCTGTTACCAGAGACTAATCCCCAGTGTGAACCACCTAGATGGTTGTCGGTGACGCCGATCTGATAGATCAGATTTCCGGCAGACTTAAAATCCATTGTGACGCAGTTAGCAACATCGGGAACTTGGCCCATGGCGCTGATCAACAACGTGGCGGGGATTGAAATGGTTTGACGGTTTCCGGCGTCATCGGTGTAGCTAAATTCATTGTGCAAACTGTCTTTGCCGCTGATGAACGGCGTTTGCAAATCGATCGACAGGTCATGGCAGGCATTGGCCGCACGTACCAGTGATCCAAGTGTTTCGGGGCGGTCGGTGTAACCCCAGCAGAAATTATCCAGCAGCGCAATCTGGCTGGGGTCGGCTCCAACAGCGACGCAGTTCCGAAGCGCCTCGTCAATGGCACTGGCCGCCATGTGGTACGTATCGAGTTCACCAAAGTGCGGATTCATCCCGCAAGAAATTGCCAGTCCGCGCCGAGAATCGAGCACTGGTCGGACAACAGCGGCATCTCCTGGCCCGTCATTTTGGACGCCAACAAGCGGCTTGATCACGCTGCCACCTTGCACTTCGTGATCGTATTGGCGAATGATCCAGTGTTTGGAAGCCACGTTTAGGGACCCCAAAATCGATTTCAATTGGCCGTTGTAGTCTTCGGTTCCATCGACCGAAATTTCCGTCGGCGTCGTCGGCTGATAGGATGCCTCGCGTATCACCGGTGGGCGACCGTCGTGCAGAAACCGCATCGACATGTCACCCACAACTTCGTCGCCGTACTTCAGCGTCAGATTTCCAGTCGGCGTGAACCGGCCCAAAACGGTGGCTTCGACCGATTCGTCGGTGCAGAGCTTTTCAAACGCAGGCCAGTTTTTCTCTGGGACAGAGAATACCATCCGTTCTTGAGCTTCGGAAATCCAAATCTCGGTATAGGAGAGCCCCTCGTATTTTAGCGGTACTTTGTCTAACCAGACCTCGGCACCTAGGTCCTCGCCCATTTCGCCGACAGCACTTGAGTATCCGCCGGCGCCACAGTCGGTGACCGCGGTGTACAGGTTCAAGTCACGCGCCTTGAGCATCACATCCATCACCATTTTTTCGGTGATTGCATTTCCAATTTGTACCGCGCCGCCGGAGGTAATGTCGCTTGATTCGGTCAATTCGGCCGAACTAAACGTGGCTCCATGAATTCCATCGCGCCCCGTCTTGCCACCGATCGAAACGATCAAGTCGTTTGCTTGGGGCTGCTTGAAAGACATTTCTTGCGGCAGGATGCCGACGTTGCCGCAAAAGACCAACGGATTGCCGACGTACCGCGGGTCAAAATAAACGGCTCCATTGACCGTTGGAATGCCCATCCGGTTCCCGTAGTCACGCACTCCCGAAACGACTCCTTTTACGACCTGCCGAGGATGCATTACACCCGGTGGCAGATCCTCAAACGGAGTTTCCGGGGGAGCAAAGCAGAATACATCAGTGTTGCAGACCGGTTTGGCACCCATCCCGGTACCCAGTGTATCGCGGATCACTCCGCCGATTCCCGTATTGGCACCACCGTAAGGCTCCAGTGCCGATGGACGATTGTGGGTTTCGACTTTGAACGCGACGTTGTTTTTATCGTCAAATCGGACGATGCCGGCGTTGTCCTTAAACACACTTACGCACCAATCATCGTCCCCCAGATCGGCTCGGATCTGCATGGTGGCGGCAAAGATGGTTTCCTTGAGCATGTTGTCGAACTGGCGAGTGCCATTTTCGTCGGTGTACGAAATTCGACCGGCCAGCGTTTTGTGACTGCAGTGCTCGGACCAAGTTTGAGCGATCGTTTCTAATTCAATGTCGGTGGCGTCGCGATCGAGCGCGTTGAAATGTGCTTGAATGGTCTGCATCTCGATCAGGCTCAACGACAACTGCCAGTCTTTACTCAGCCCTACCA
>CAYTPS010000337.1:0-220 GCA_964439245.1 uncultured Pirellulaceae bacterium
GGCCTAAACTGCATGCGAAAGTTCGCCAATCCGGGTCTCGAACACCTGATGAAGCTCGCCAAGGTTGCCGGTAAGCCTCGGCTCCAATCGAGCGACATCGCTTTCATGGTGGGGCCACGCCTCAACGCTTCAGGTCGTCTTGGCCAAGCTCAATTGGGCGTGGAATTACTGATCTGCGACTGCGAGGATCGCGGTGTTCAATTGGCTGACCACATCAATG
>CAYTPS010000337.1:230-3644 GCA_964439245.1 uncultured Pirellulaceae bacterium
CAACCAACTCAACAAGAACCGCGACAGCCTAGACCGTAAGATTCTCAAAAGCGCCAGAGAAATAATCGAGAAAGATTTCGATCCTGAATGCGATCCCGCGATTGTTGTTGCCGGCAATGACTGGCATCTGGGCGTTTTGGGCATCGCCGCCGGACGTGTGGCGCAACAATACCATCGCCCGACCGTGCTGTTTTCAATCGATCCGCTTGGCAGTCGCCCTGCGATTGGGTCGGCGCGATCTGCTTGCGGCGTGAATTTATACGACGCCATTGCGGGCAGCCAAGAACATCTGATCAAATTTGGAGGGCATCGCGCCGCTGCAGGGATGTCAATCAAGCCTGAAGATGTTGATGCGTTTCGCGATGAATTCTTTCAACAGGTCATCGAGCAGGTCAGCGTCGCAGAACTCATCCCCGACCTAGACATTGATGCTGAGGCTACCATCGGCCAAATCACGGTTTCGATGATCCGGGACCTCGAGAAACTCGCGCCATTTGGACAGAACAATCCGCGACCTGTTCTCTGTGCCACCGGAGTCCAGTTGGCAGAAGAAGTGAAAACGATGGGCTCTGAAGGCCGACACCTGTCACTGAGACTGAAACAGCACAGTGCCACGATTCGTGCAGTCGCTTTTGGAAAACCTGAATGGCTTCCCAAACTCAAAGATACCAACGCATCTTACGACTTTGCATTCGAGCCAATTGTGAATGAATTCCGAGGTCGGTCCAGTGCCGAAGTGAAGCTGATCGATTTTCGCTTGAGCCAATCGCCTGTACCAACCTCGTCATAGTATCGCGCAGTGCATGCGGCTTGCTTGCATACATGCCGATCAGGCCCTATTGCACGTCGCGCTTATCGAATAGGCGATCCACGGCCGCCATAAGCTGACGCCATTGGGTGAAAACTTCGTCTGTCTCTAGACACCCACTATCTTCTCGACCGAAGCCCAATTCGCTGATATAGATCATTTCATCAAATTCGGCCAAACCTTCGAGCATCGGCTCGAAGGGAACATTCTCGGGTACGCCATCAATGGGTTCTTCGTATTCCGCTGCATCCTGGATCAGGTGGCTGCGAAGACTCAATTCATCTTCATACTCACAAATCTTGTCGTCGATCGTACGGTGCATCGTCCACAAAGCAGCTCCTTGAGGATCATTCGCACAAACAACAAAAGAAACGTTACCGGATTGAATATAGTATTTGGGCATATTTGGTTTTCTCCAGATGGTGAGTTTCTCTCTTCACTATCTGTATCGCTGAGGAGCGTGACACCTACGGTCACGGTAGCCAGTTAATCTTTAATGTCAGTTCTTCAGCAATCAATCCGTTGTGCATCCGATGTTTGTAAAACTTACCATGCTCCTAGATTTTGAGACGGCTTTTGTGTCATGATATACGCCAAAAACAATCCCACGCCTGACAAGGTATTACCTCTAGTTGGGTTTGGAAAACGATAGCAGTTTCACGAAAGCGATTTTGGCAATCAAGTCCGTTTTCTCAGAAATCTATTTGCCTTTATTCAAACTGCAAGGAGAAACCCATCACTCGCCCCGAGCCGTGACCGAGAAGGGCTCACACCTCCTCGTGGCTCAAGTCGTTAGACTCCAGAAATGGAACCGAAGACTAGCGACTTCGGCTGCGTAAGCCTTTTTAGCGGTTCTAGTCGTCCTCCAAATCTGAAATGAACGTTTAGATGGGTGCCATGCTTCACGCTTGCGTGAGCATGCTAACCCGAGCGCAAACATGACATTCCTCAATTCAGCTCTGACGGACCAGTCGACACGCAAAACGAAAAAAGGCATCCACCGCGTTAGCAATGGATGCCCTCTATTTGTCTGCGACCGTTTAGTTCCCTAGTCTAGGAAACCAACCAACTCTTGGCTGCGACTTGGCTGCTGAAGTTTACGAACTGCCTTGGCTTCGATCTGGCGAATACGCTCACGCGTGACCTTGAAGATATGGCCCACCTCTTCCAACGTGTAACTATACCCGTCACCAAGACCATAACGCAGCTTAATGATCTCGCGTTCGCGATAGCTGAGCGTCTTAAGGACATCTTGAATCCGTCCCTTGAGCATTTCCTGGCCAGCACCGATAGAGGGGCTTTCGGCTTCTCCGTCGGGCAGCAGGTCACCAAAGTGACTGTCTTCGCTGTTACCGACAGGACGATCAAGACTGATCGGATAGCGGCTCATCGCCAGCACACGACGTGCTTCCTCAATGGTTGTCTCGCTTCGCTTCGCAACTTCCTCAAGAGACGGCTCGCGTCCCAATTCTTGAAGCAGTTGTCGCGACACTGATCGAACCCGTGACATGGTTTCGACCATATGAACCGGAATCCGGATTGTGCGGCTCTGATCAGCAACGGCACGTGTGATTGCCTGTCGAATCCACCATGTGGCATAGGTACAGAACTTGAAACCTCGACGGTACTCGAACTTGTCGACCGCACGCATCAAGCCGGCATTACCCTCCTGAATCAGGTCGAGAAAACTCAGCCCACGGTTGCGATACTTCTTGGCAATGGAAACCACCAGACGAAGGTTACCCTCTGATAGCTCGCGTTTGGCTTTCTGGTACCGGGTATAAACCTCCCGCAGGTAGTTGACTCGGTTCCGCAAACTCGTTGGGCTTTCCTGACAGGCAACAAGGATCGTCCGCATTTCCTGAATCCAAGCCTCCCGTTCGTGAGCCGGCTTACGAGCCTTTTTGTGCTCTTGAATGCGTTCTAGCAGGTCGTCCACGCGTTTACTGAAATCCTCGATCATACGAATCATCAATTCGATTCTTTGGGTACGAAGCCCCAATTCCTCGATCAGTCGAACCGCGCGACGGCGACGGCGACCAAGATTCTCCCAAGCAGCACTACGCTTACTCTTGGGCTGACTCTTGGAAGAAGCGACCATGAAATCGTGATGGTTGCGTTTGAGTAAAACCGACAACGTGGTCAAGTTGTGCCGGATGCGGCCAAGAATCTGTTCTTTTTCAAGACGATCGGTAACAGAAACCTGAACCGTTCGGTCAAAAGGCAGTTCGCCGCGATGAACACGGACCAATGTTTTGTAAGCCACTCGCATCACGTAGTCGGACTCAAGAAGTTTGGTGCGGAACTCACGGCGGGTGTCCTCAATACGTTTGGCCAGCGTGATTTCTTCGGTACGTGTAAGCAGGGGGATCTCACCCATCTGAGTCAGATACATACGTACTGGATCATCCGACCATGCATCGGCCTCATCCATTCCCGAGCGCAATTCTTCTGCACCCGTTTTTGGGCTTCTGCGACCCAAATCAAGTTCATCAGTTGCGGCTGCTGGCGGGGTGTCCGCGCCAGCCTCAACGACTGAGGCAAAATCACCTTTAGATGCACGTGTACGTGTTGAATCTTCGTCTTCGATCAGTGCGTCGTACAAG
>CAYTPS010000337.1:3654-5507 GCA_964439245.1 uncultured Pirellulaceae bacterium
TGGCGGGGGTTTGGGGTTAATCTGGTTATGATGGCTGCCGTCTCAAGCAACCGAGTGGTTCATCACGCCTGAATAATTATCAGTGAAAACCACTAGTGTTAGAACGTCGATAACGTAATGGACGCTGATCCGATTTTGGGAGCAATCACAGATCCTCTGGCGAACATCGAAGTCTAACACTTAATTTACAAAACTTTAATCAAGATGGAAATTTGGAAAAAGATTCCGGTTAACGAACAGGTTTCAATGATCTCTTCTGAACCGGCCAGTGTGATTAGTCGTGGTAGGAAAACAAGATCTTCACTTGGTGATATTACTATTGCCGCGTTGAAGATTCGTTTCCGCCCAAACACCTCATCCATGCTTGGCACGTCTCATTTCGCCAATGTCCATCAGTTGGCCAATTGAAATCGTTAGAATAACAGCCCTGCTATTAAGAAATTACATCCCGCAATCCCATCTCGGGTACCGCTCGTTCCAACTTGCAGTTTTACTACCGTTGATGCCTCGACCGGCGGAGCGATACATTGGTCGTTAACGAAAAGGCTTTCGGTTTGAACAAAGGCTGTGGAAGCGGAAGTTCGGTGGGCTGTCGATACAGCGAAAGCTTCGTTTTTCTGACCTTGAGAATTGTACTCAACACACTTTTCCGGTCCAGCTATTTTTGAGTCGATGATGCGATTTTATGACTCATGTCCTCTATCGAGAGTAGTTTTTAAACATTTGATTTAGGCATGCAGGCTCTCTACGAGAACCATCTCCTCAAGGTTCACAATGGCGAAGTCAACACCTCCCAAAAATCGATTGCCAGGCAAGACGCTAGCGATTGTTGAGGGCGAAACAGTCATTTGAATCGCCACAATATGGGGGTTGGGGACAATTCCGTCCCGCTACCGATCTATCGAACCCCCGGCTTCTAAATGCAGTGACTGAGTGTCACAGTGCTCAGCCTCGCCAAGATCCTGTCTGGCGAACGCCGATTGAACAATTGTTGAGTTAGAATAGGCACATACGATCAGAGGGTTGAAGTTTCTTACCTTTAACTCCCTCAGCGTAATGGACACCCTGCAAAGTCTAACTGCGATTGCTATTATGGCTCCGTTCTTAGGCTTTCGCCAATTTTAACAGCAACACCAAGCGACACTAACTCATGCCAGATCTTTTCCAACTGCCCTGCCCTCAATGTGCTGCCATCATTCAGGTTGGCCCTCGGCAGTCGGGGCAAACCCTCACATGTGCAGAATGCGGAAAGGACATCGAGGTTCCCAAGCTTGGTGAAATAAAGAAGCTTTCCCCGGTAGAAACGGCGCCGGCAAATCTCAAAAGACCGATGTCGGCAGCACGAAAAGGCTTATTCACCGCCGGTTTGGCACTGGCAGTGATCTTTGGTGGGGCTGGATTGGGCCTGCATCTCTACGCCAGATCACTCCACACGCCGGTCGATATTGAACATCACGTGCAGCAAACGCGCGAAGAAGTACGCAACCTGAATCCCGAACAGCTTTATAAATTGGCCACGACGCTTTCCAAAACTGAGGATCTTGGCGAATTTGCAGAACCGCCGTTTTTGAAAGGCAACAAGCAGAGCTCGATCCTTGCTTATCTGGCATTTGGCCTCTATGCGATCGGAGGGGTCGGACTTTTGATGCTTTTGGGGTCTTTCCTGATGAAGTAGGTCCGATTTCCAATCGAACTCCTCCCACTTAAATCTCAATTCGGCATGACCAACGTCGCTAGTGGTCCAGCCTACTGCCACGCGTCGCGATCAAGCATGCGGTAGTTAATCGCCTCGGCGAGGTGATGAGCCTGAATATCGCCCGATCCGTCTAGATCGGCAATCGTACGCGAGAGCC
>CAYTPS010000338.1:0-5500 GCA_964439245.1 uncultured Pirellulaceae bacterium
ATGTTGCACGAGCCAAAATTATTGATGCTGGATGAGCCTACAGACGGACTCGACCCACGTGCTCGCGCCGAAATGAGGCAGATTATTCATCGGCTGAGAGAGCGGGGAGTGACAATTTTTCTAAACAGTCACCTGCTTCAAGAAGTCGAACTTATATGCGACTCAGTGGCGATTCTCAACTTGGGCCAACTGAAGTACTGCGGACCGGTGGAAACAATTGGACAGGAAGTGGCCAACGAGAACCAGCAGATCAATGCGGAAGTGGATCTCAATGCTCCAATTCAAGAAATCGAAGCAGCTCTTCAAGGTCGAACTTTCAAACACCTAAAACCTCCAACCAAAACGGCAGCTTCGATCGACATCGAATTTTCGTTTCAGGGAGAGGTTGACGAATTTGTTGACGAGATGAGAAAACAGCAGATCAGCATTCTTCGGCTGCTGCCGCGACGAATCAGTCTCGAAGACGCTTTTTTGAAACTTATCGAGGAACTATAAACTTCGTTTTCTCACGCGTCACCTTGCGTCGTGAACGACGAAACTATTTCTGTGGTAGACCAATATGCGGCAATACCTTGCCATCATCAAAGATTCCTTTCGCGCGGCTATGGCCTCGAGAGTTTTGTATGTGCTGCTGGGGCTCATCACACTGTTGTTGGTTGCACTGGCACCGTTTCACTTTGTCGAAACGCTGGACTGGAAACTTGTCTATCAACAGCACGTCAAAGATCCAGCAGGGCTAATCGAACAACTTCTTGAGAAAAAGGATGACCCGAGTCGTCCGGAAATTGGAAGAATCTGGGAGCTGTTTCCAGCCACTTTAAAGAAAAAGCTCGAGGCGACTGGTAACAATGGCAATGTCAGCGATGCTCAAGACCTTCCCCGCGCGGCTAATTCACCAGTCAGGCAACAGAAAAACAATCGCGCTTTTTTTGTGCATCAAAAATTAATCGAACAGTTAAACGAACTGATCAAAGATCCGAATTTCTATCGCCCCGAAGACTGGAAACGGATGCGATTGAGTGGCGAGGCCAAAGCGCTCAAAGAAAAACTTGCAAAAGGATACAGCAGTCGGCATTCCCGGCGTTTAAACCGGCTGTTGATCGGGCGCGCGTTCCGCTCCAGCATCTCGCGTGGACAGGCCACTTCGATGTCGGCGTGGTACGGGCCGTGGCCGTTTGAAATGCTGGATGTTCCCACCTCGCAGGCGCAATTCGGCGCCCAAGTCATCTCCGTGATACCCGGCATCCTAGACAAATTCGTTCTTTCGATTGGCCTGGCCGTCGCGCTGTTGTTTACCGCGAGTATTATTCCAGAAACCTTTGAACCCGGTTCGTTAAATCTGTTGTTGAGTAAACCCATCTCGCGCAGCGGTTTATTTCTGTCCAAATTTATCGGTGGTTGCGTATTCATCGCGCTCTGCGCCACTTATCTGTTTCTAGGAATTTGGTTGTGGCTAGGTTTGGCGATGGGCGTTTGGGAGAATGCCATTTTGTTCTGCATCGTGCTGTATGTGATTGTGTTTGGAATCTACTACTCAGTGTCTGCATTTGTTGGACTAACCACACGTAGTACGATCCTGTCGGTGGTAGTCACCATTTTGTTTTGGGGAACCTGTTTTTTCGTTGGAACGGGTCACGGTTTTCTCAATACTCGTATGCAAAACACACGTATCGTTGCCGCCAGTAGTTCGAACGATGGAATCGTCCAGCTTGACCGGTTGGGACAGTTCTCCACTTGGGATAAAAAAAGTCAGTCGTGGCAGTCACTGATGCCCGGATTGGACGATCACTCCAAGATGCAGTTGGGCATGATCTCATACAGCGCCAATCTGGATCAGTCGCGCGAAGTGTCGTTGCCATACGGTCCGGTGATCAACCCCGCCGACGGTCAAGTCATCACAGGGAACACTTCACTATTCAACCCGATCAGTTTCTCGCGCCAGCCAATGCTGCTGGCCAGCGGCGTAGGTGAGCCGTTGGAAAAGATCGGCAAGTTCCCTACAGGCATGGTTGATCTCCTGCAAGGAAAAACGATCGCTGTTGCGCTTACCAATGATGGAAAGATCTATCGTTTCCAAGACCCGAAAACGGCCGCTGATAAAACGTCTGACGCCGGAAAAGAACGCCTACGTCGTAAACGGTACTACATTGATATCAGCCCTGACGACAAGGTATCGATCGATGCGCGTGGACAGGCGGCCATCAACACTCTCTCTGACGACATCGCAATCTATCGTGAGGGGCAGCTGTATGTGCTTAAGTTCGATGGTCAAAAATACTCCAGTGGTCCTAGCGCCGATATTAAATCGGAAAGTGCTCCTTCGATCAGCTGCCTAATTGAGTTTCGGGGCGACAAAATCGTGCTGGCGACGGGCAACGGAGACATCATTCTCATCGATTCGACCACTCTAAAGGAGACTGCGCGCTTTCGTCCGGAATCCAACTACGCCGTCGACTCAATCGCTGGCACCCCGGACGGAGGCCAGTTTTTTCTTTTGACTGGGAACAAACGGTTGTGGATGCTTGACACGCAAACCAGCAAAATCTCACCCGCCGGCGTTACGGGACAGGGAGACATTTCTGCGGTTGGTGTGAGCTTGAGTGGCCCATCATCCGAATTGGTCGTCGCCGATCGCACCAATCGACTGACACGTTACCGGCTTCCTTCTTTGGAGGTCCTCGATACGAAAACGCCACCAGACGTCATGATCGAGAAAATTTACCGCATGGTAGTCCGGCCGTTATACCGACTTTGGCCAAAGCCGGGCGAATTCTACAAAGTGGTGACTTACCTCTCGTCGAGCAGCAACAGCGATACCAACCGCGCAGTTGATCTTCGCCAGCAGCCCAAGTACCAGAACCCCTTCTCTCCATTGACCAGTGGACTGGCCTTTATGGCTGTGATGTTGCTAATCAGCTGCGTGTATTTTACTCGCAAGGATTACTAGAGGTTCGTCCAAGCTGAAATGAGTAGTCGCGCGTAGTGGATTTCGTCAGAGATCTTTGGTCGACCAAGAATTCTGGCGAATCCCACTACATGTCAACTCAGCTCTGACAGACTACTAGGTGCAATTTTCCGTAGTCGAAGCCAGAGACTTTGGACAGCTCAAAGACAATCAGCCGCCGACCAAATCGAACGCCGATTCAATAGCAACTTGAGTCGCCTTGCACGCTTCGTCGTTTTCCATCTCATTGACTGTTTGGTTAAACGGTTCAGCACGGACAGGCCCATCATATCCAGCCGCGACTAGACCTTCCAAAAATGTTTTCAGATCGATGACACCTGTCGCCATTGGCAACTCGCGTTCAAGGTCCATCTGTTCGTTTACCGTCTTGTCCTTGGGTGCATCATTCAAATCACACGCCACGATCTCCTGATTGGTCAGCGTCGCCAGATCAGCCGCCGTCTCGCCAGCGGTGTACCAGTGCCAGCTGTCCATGATCAGTCCCATATTGTCGACTCCGATTTCAGCATTTAGTTCCCGGGTTTCTTTCATCGTGTGGAGAAACGGAAAACGCTTGCTGATACGCAGTGTCTGTGGACCAACATACTCTAACCCAAAGCGAAGCCCGTTGTCCTTGAGAATTTTGGCACACTCGCGCAGTCGCGTCGCATGCTGTTTGAAATTCTGAACGTACGTCAATTCGTCGTGGCAAGGAATAATCCAAGTACCCATACGGGTGACGCCTACTTTTTGAAGGGCGGCAGCGCGTTTTGCTAGGCCAGACAAATCCTCACGGAACTTGGCTTCGTCCTTACGGAATTCAACGGGTAACCCAGCCGATCCCCAAACCAATCCTTTGTCCGCCACGTCGGATTTCAGTTTAGAGATTTCCTCATCGGACAAACCTCCCATAAACCAAGCGTCAGCACCAACTGATTCAAACCCATGCTTGGCCGCCAAATCAATCATCTGCCGCTGATCACCTTGAAGGCCAATGCTAGAACCTCGTAGGTCGATCGTAAACTTTCGAGTCTTGCTATTAGATAGATTAGCGCCACACGTTTCGGGCGACGAAGTGTATACAGTCGCGATCGTGGCAAAGCTACCGGCGATCATCGTACGTCGTGAGATCATATCTTATCCTGTTCACAAAGCTCTTCGATGTTTGTGATCAATATATGTGAGTCAAGATTTACTCGCCACAAAAAAATGGCCGGGCAAACACAAATATCAATATGGCAATACCAGCAGCATAGATTGCCAGTGCTGCGATCGCGATTCGGCCGGCTGGCTTTTCGCCCTTACGCGTCACATAAATTAAGGCAGAGATAGCGAGCACTAACTCAAAAGCCGCGAAAACATATCCATAGTGAGCTGGGTCCCAATAGGAAATTGGACTTTCGAATCGCCAATTGCTCAAAGGCAAAAAGTGGCGATGTCCGTCATCATGATGAACGGGAAGATCACACAGCATGTGTAGTCCAGCGCTGGCAACCAATAGCTGCGCCCAACGTATTTTCAATTGGCGAAAAACGATGAACAGCAAGATCGCGATCGGAATCGAATTGAATACGTCGAAACAATATTGCCAGTGTTCTTCAAAGTAAAGTGTGCCCCAAATCTCTTTTTCTGTACTGCCAATCGCTTTTTGGTAACCGTAGAAGAAGAACATCGTAATGTCCGGCAAGACGGCTCCAAACACGACAGCGGCTGCATCGGCCCACCGAATTTCTTTTCGCCAAACGAAAAGGCTGGCAGCAAGATGTGCAGGAGTTTGCATGGAATCAATTCTGTTTTTGTGTTCTACCAGTAGCAGCTCACGCTAACCCGCGGCGAGTTCGTACCAGTCGATCGGATCGTCCAACTGCGTGGCTTGATGTCGTAAACGACTGAACAAGGGACCTTCAACGCGGGTGACGATTTCCTCAAGGTTAGATTCTGACGCGGGGTCGTCGCTGGCGTGAACATCGTTGAGCACGACTGCTCCAACGCCTAGGCCTTCTCGAAAGTTGGCTGCCGCGATCAACGTCTGTAGCGTTTGGTTAATCGCACCGACGACATTATTGGCAACGACCACCAAAGGATAGCCAAAGTCAGACGCCAGATCGGCGACGTATTCTTCTTCGTCGATCGGTGACATCAAACCGCCGGCTCCTTCGACGACGACAATATCACAGTGCGGAGTCCAAGCGGCCAAAGCGGTGCAAGCAAGTTCCACGTCAAGCGTTTTGCCTTCGGCGATGGCGGCCAAATGCGGAGCGATCGGAGCGGCAAATCTCTGAGGACAAACGGCGTCTAAAGTTAGGGGGCGATCAGCCGCTTCCCACAGCGCGACGGCGTCGGAGGCAACCAAGTCATCTCCCTCAACGATACAACCACTAGCAACCGGTTTGTAAACGCCTACCCGATGACCGGCCGCACGCAATTCTGCGGCGATCAGTGCGCTGACATAAGTCTTGCCAACATCTGTGTCAGCGCCAGTGACGAAGAGACCGCGCGAGGGAATTTTTTCCATTTATGTTTTCTCTCATCCGAAGTAGGATCGGATCGTTGAAA
>CAYTPS010000339.1:0-392 GCA_964439245.1 uncultured Pirellulaceae bacterium
TTGGGACCTCGTCGTTATCAGCGACGCGCTCTAACCAACTGAGCTACACGACCGTTTCGATCAGCGCGACATTTTATGTATTCGCCACTTGCTGTCAAACACAGTTCTAGGTTTTTTCGGCTATTACCTCGAAAGAGAAGAAATAAATCTCCCGAATTTTCAATTTTTGGCAATAACGCAACGAACTTTTGGTCAGCGGTAGGGATTCAACGACCTCGTCGATACCATCATTCAACAAGCATCACAGGCTTTTTCAAACATCCAAAATCAGCCCTCTTCCCTAGCCGCGACAGCTTAACAATCTTAAGCCGGGAAACTGACCGAATTAGCCGCGATACGGCTTCCTCTTTTCTCAGTAAGGGATAACTTCAGGTACCGCATTTTTATGCAGG
>CAYTPS010000339.1:402-5481 GCA_964439245.1 uncultured Pirellulaceae bacterium
AATTAGGGCTTGGCCCGTTGAGTCCCCTCAAAATCAGCCGTCTTTCCCAGCCCTGACAGCTTAACAAGCCGGATTACGGAAACTATTCGAAATATGCTCGATACACCTTCCGATTTTCTTCAGAGGGGATAACTTCAAGTGTTGCACCGCGTTACGCCGGTAACGTAGATTTGGGGAACGGTATTCCCTCCGCGCACTTTTGCGTCTCGCGCCGGTGCCCCTCAGTCGCCTTCGGGTTGAGCTGACAACAGTTTTAAGGATTTGACAGGATTTGCTATGCACGCGACGGTTTCTAGGTTGAGGTTTCAGGTAAGTTTCATTGTTTGTTTATTCGGAACACTCGGTGGATCAGCCGCCTTTGGACAGGGCGAACTTGCCAAGTCATTGGCGATCAAGCCTAACCAGTCTGGCATTGATTACGACACTCCTAAAGGCGACCGTCTCAAAGGTTGCAAGGTGATTTCATCCAAGAAAGCTTTCGGCCTGCCTGGCTACATCGTTCACGACGCTTCGGGACAAATGTTGCGTTTGTTTCTTGATCGCAATAAGGACCGCAACCTCGATCGCTGGAGCTACTACAAGGACGGCATCGAGGTCTATCGTGATAGTGACAATAACTTTAACGGAACGCTTGACGAGTTCCGTTGGTTGGGGACAGCTGGATCGCGTATCGGTGTTGACCGTAACGAAGATCGCACTATCGATGGCTGGTCAAACATCTCAGTGGAAGAGGTGGCCAAGGAAGCATTTATGGCTATCAAGACGCGCGATCAAGCGCGGTTTGGTAGATTGTTGCTGACGCAGACTGAATTCGATTCGTTGGGGCTATCTGGTAAGGTTGGCAGTGCAGTTGCCAAGCGTCTCGAAAAAGCAAAACGCGGTTTCGATGCAATGGTCAGAGGCCAAAACCAGATCACCTCTACATCAAAATTCGTGCACTCCGGCAATGGACAACCGGGTGTGGCGGCGGTCAGCAAAGCGGATGGCATCTCCAAGGACATCACATGCTATGACCATGCCTCGACCGTTTTCGAGAACAGTGGCAAGTTCGGCAACCTCTCTTTGGGGACGGTCGTTCGTGTGGATAACAACTGGCGTCTGATGGAACTACCGGAGCTGGTAGACCCCAAGAAGCCGATCTCTAATGGCGGTGTGCTGTTTCCGATGCAGATGATCGAAGCAGAACTCCCAGAGGGAGGACAGGTTAACGACGGGTTGGTTAGGCTATTCGAGAAACTCGACAAGACAGACAAAGCTGTCGAAGCCATAAGAGCTGAAGGCAATCCCAAGAAGAACGCCGTGCGATTATCCAATTTGCACAAAGAGAAGGCGTTGGCTGGAATTGAAATATTTAAGGAAGTTGAACCAGATCAGCGGCTCAGTTGGCTCCAAAATGTGACCGACAATGTGGCCGATGCATATCGCGCAGAAGAGTTTCCTACTGGACTTTCATTCCTTAACGATTTCTCCAATCAGCTCTCACGCAGTAAGATCACGAAGGGGTTGGATTACATCCGCTGGCGATCGATCTACGCGGAATACTCTTTGAAGTTGAGAATCGCCAGTGCCCAAGGACGCAAGCAGGCGACAACAAAGCTTATGGGGGAGCTAGAGCGCTTCTACGGTCAGTTTCCATCAAGCGAGTTTGCGCCCGAAGCCCTGCACCAGCTTGGGCAGAATTACGAGGTGGATCAAGCCGATAGAGAAAAGGCTGTGAAATGGTATCAAGTGCTGGCCAGTAAATTCCCCAAAACAGCCTACGGACGACGTGCTCAGGGAGCACTTAACCGAATCAATGGCAAGGGAAAACGTTTACCTTTCGAGGGCAAAACGTCCAGTGGCAAGTCATTCAATTTGGCCAGTTCGGCGTTGCGTGGGAAAATTGTCGTTTTGCATTTCTGGGACTCTGAAAGCACCACTGGCTTCAAAGAGCTTCAAAAATTGAACGCCAAGTGGGAGGATGAGGTTGTCGTCGTTGGTGCGAATATCGACGAGACGACCGAGAAGTTCAGCAACTTCATGAAAGACAATCGAGCCATCAACTGGACTCAGTTGCACGCTCCCGGTGGCATGGATAAAAGTCCCTTGGCGACGCAAGTCGGCTTGGTTGCCCAGCCACTGGCGATGATTTTCGACCTAGAGGGAAATCTGGTCGAGGACAATATTGCGTTCGGCGATTTGGAAAGGGAAGTACAACGCATTCTTCGGGCGAAGAAGTAGACGGGAGAGGTCTGGTAACCAAAGTCACCAGAAATTTTACCGCCCTTCCTCTTTGAGGGGCGGTGGCTGCTCTACGGGAGGTTGCACTGCGTAGCCTAAACGCTACTTCATGGCTCTTTCGTCATCGACTGCCGTAGGTGTCTTTCCACAGACATCCGGCCCATGACCAGCCAACGCCAAAGCCGACCAGCACATGGGTTTGGTCCTTTTTGAGGGCCTGTTCCTGACGCAGTTGGTGGATCAAGATTGGCAGTGTTGAAGAGACTGTATTTCCAACGTCCTTCATCCGCAGCGGCATTTGCCCATCTGGAAGCTCCATCGCCTTAATCAAAAGGTCCAGCATTTTGAGGGTCGCCTGATGGAAAAGGAAGAAGCCGATGTCTTGCTTCTTGAGCTTTTTTGTTTCCAAAACGGCGTCGACCAAGCCCGGAATCTGCTCGGAAGTGAATTTCATCAACGCCGGCCCGTCCATGTATAGATCACTTTTCCAACGCTTGCGTTTGCGTGGTCCGATGCGATCCTCTTCGGCTCGATGACCGCCTTTGGCCACCAACAGCGTGTCTGCTCCGCTGCCATCTGTTCCGAATTTGAAACCAGAAAACGAGGGCTGGTCCGAAGCTTCGATTAACGTTGCGGCGGCACCGTCACCAAAGATTGTCCGTAGGCTTCGATCGTGGCGATCGATGAATTTGGAATAGGTTTCCGCCGTGATGAACAGGATTCTTTTCGCTGCGCCGGACTGGATCAGGCCATCGGCCATCGAGAGTCCATAAACGAAGCCGCTACAGCCTAGGTTGAAGTCCAGTGCACCAGCCGATGTTGGGAGCCCCAAGCGGTCTTGAATCAAACACGCTGTGGTTGGCAGAGGGTAGTCTGGCGTCTGAGTACAAAACAACAGGAAGTCGATCGATTGAGGATCAATATCGAATTCTGCAAAAAGTTTCTCAGCTGCCTTCACACCGAGATCCGAAGAGCATTCGTCCTCAGCTGCGATGTGTCGCTGATGGATACCTGTCTTGGACGCGATAAGGTCCATGTCCCAGCGCTCGTTATCGGCACTCAGTTCTGCGTTGGTCTCGATCCGCTCGGGGAGGTGAATCGAAATGGGTCCGATAGCGGCGTACTTCACTTAAATTCCTAGCAACCAATTGCAGAGGGGGGATGTGCAGCGGTTCATCGTCGTCCGCAGTGCTCAGAAACTACCAAAATGTTAAGATCGACTAAAGGTTTACTAGCCTGTTTTGGCCAGTTTTTCATTCGTTTGACCACTTTTTCCGTCTCTAATCGACGTATGAGTCACGCGTGATCTTTGATTTTTCAAAGGTCTCAAACAGTTGTCGGTGGTCGCTGTCGTGAATCATGCCCTTGATACGATTCAGCGACGCGGTGTAGGCCTCGATCATTTCAAGAATAGCCGTCCGGTTCTCAATGCAAATGTCGCTCCACATTGTTGGATCGCTCGACGCGATGCGAGACAGATCACGAAAACCGCCTGCGGCAAATTGAAAGATCTCATCTACAAACGTTGTCCCTGAGAGCGTGTCAACAAGCGCGTAAGCGACCACATGCGGGAGATGGCTGGTCGCGGCAAGCACAGAGTCATGTTGTTCAACTCCAAGCGTCGCCACTTCGGCTCCTGTTGCTTGCCACATGCGGCTCACCACATCGATCGCTTCAGCGTCGGTGTGCTCCAATGGAGTCAGGATGACCTTGTGATCTTGGTACAGCGAGTCAAACGCCGCTTCTACGCCGGACTTCTCGCGCCCGGCGATTGGGTGAGCCGGCACGAATCGATCAGGGACGCTCCCAAACACATTTTTCGCCGCTTCAACCACACTGGCTTTGCTGCTACCGCCGTCGGTGATGATGGCTCCCGGGGAAAGACCATCCTTGAATTTGTTCATCACCGATTCCATCGCTCGCATTGGAACGCTCAGGAATACGACTTCGGCGTCATGCACGGCGATTTCGGGTTGGAGTTCGTAAGCGTCGATCACGCCCAGTTCAACCGCGCGCTGCAGATGCGACTCATCACGGCTACAGCCAACGATCTGCTGGCAGAAGTTGGCCTTTTTAAGAGCTAAGGCTAGAGAGCCACCGATCAGCCCCACGCCAAAAATAGTCAGTTTTTTGATCATCGAAAAATTATAGCTGGAAGGGCCGACTGTTGCACTAGGCCGCGCCACATCCTGAGAGGCCATTGTCAAAGCTGAAAGTTCATGACCGGGTCGATCACCATTCGTTTGTACATGACAATCACTGTGCCCCCAATGACCACTGCTACGAATGCGAACGTCAGCGCGAATCCAATTTTGCCAAGCACTTGCATGTTGTGATCTGCTTTCGCCTGCAAGTCTTTTGAAGCCCGGTCCATGGTTTCGGACAATTCGCCGGCTGTTTCGCCAACATCGATGTAGTCCAAGTAGTCTTGTGGAAACGCCTCTGTCTTCTTGTAGGCCTTGTAGAACGTTTTCCCGTTTCGCAGGTCCTCACAAACCTCTTCCTCGAGAGATTCGTAGAAATAGTTCTCTGTTGCTCCCAGAGAGAGACGAGCGTTCTCCAAAGCATCCATGCCGGCGTTTTCTGCGACTGACATCGTCCATGCCATTCGTGAAAGCGCCAAAGACTCGATGGTTTTCCCCAACAATGGAACTCGCCGGGCGATGCGCATTGGTAAAGTGCCGAACCAGCCCTTGATAGAGCCGATGACTAGTACGCTGAGTGATCCGAAAAAGAGGGTCACAACAAAAATGTACAGCAAGAGATTGCCTGTCGTGCTGCCCATGCCGAACCAGTCGATGCCTTCGCTCATCCCGCCAAGATCGACCATCACCCAGTGCAGTACCGGACTCATAATGC
>CAYTPS010000340.1:0-5449 GCA_964439245.1 uncultured Pirellulaceae bacterium
GGTCTATATCGAGGGACTAATTCGAGACCTTCCTCCGAATGTTCTTCAGGGTCTGCAGCGGTAAACCAAAACGCCAGAGAAGTTGTGGCCTTCGGCTGAGAGACTGCAAGCGGTTGGCGATTCATCACGGGGCAAGTCTCTCGACTGACGGAGGTAGTGTTGCATGGATGTCATGCGGCGTATGAGAAATCTCCTCAAACTGCTATTCTTATTTCCTCACCGAGAGGTGAGAACCTATTTCTCTACGAGCTTCAAGATGATGAATCGAATTTCAGTTTTCGTTTTTTGTTCCCTGCTCTCGTTATTCATGACGAGTCCCGTTGCTGCCAGTGGTGCACCATCGGGCCCAAAGGTTTCACCGATATTGCAGGCGCTTGGCGTCGATGACAACGGCGAAATCACCGGCGAAGCATTTGATGCGCTCGACGAGCGGATTAAAGCGATCGACTTGAACAAGGATGGCAAGCTATCGGGCGACGAACTGAATCCCTCGCCTGTCGTGAACGCGCTAGACGCAGATCATGATGGTGTGCTTTCTGGCGCTGAGTTACCTGAAAGTCTCAAATCATTGGACTCCAATGGCGACGGGAAGGTTGATGCAACCGAACGCGCATCTTCCGGCGGAAGTGGCGACCCGCGCGATCTGTTCATGTGCATCATTTACGCAGCGGTTGCGCTGCTGTTTTCGTCGCTCTGTTCCGTGGCAGAGGCTGTGTTGCTTAGCGTTTCTCCGTCGTATGTAGCGAATCTCGAAAAGGCAGGCGATAAGAACGCCGCTCGAATCAAAGGTGTCAAGAAGAACGTTGACCGATCGCTCGCCGCGATACTCACGTTAAACACAATCGCCCACACAATTGGTTCTGGAGGTGCCGGCGCTTTCGCTGCAAAATACTGGGGAGACAACGCGGTCGGTATCGCGATGGTCGTGCTGACGCTGTTGATTCTGTTTGTCTCTGAAATCATCCCGAAAACTATTGGTGCCGTTTACTGGCGCGGCTTGGCACCGATTACGGCTAGGTTCATAAAGTTTTTGAACTTCATCCTTTATCCGTTTATCTTCGTTTCTGAATTGATTACGAAATTCCTAACTGGTGGGCACAGCCATCACGCTTTCAGCCGCGATGAGTTTACTGCGATGGCCGATATCGGTGCCGAAGGCGGACATCTGGATGAAAAAGAATCTCGAATCCTGAAGAATCTTTTTCGCTTTCCCGATCTGTGTGCTGAAGACATCATGACCCCCAGCACTGTGGTATTTGCATTGCCGGAAGACATGACGGCGCACGAAGTACTGCAAAAGCACGACAAGATCTATTTCTCGCGCATTCCGATCTACGGCGAGAACCGCGACAACATCACGGGTTTCGTATTGAAGAACGAATTGCTAATCGACGACATTCGCAACGAGGGGCGCACGAAACTTAAAGACTTTAAAAGGCGAAAAATGCGTGGCGTTTTGGATAAAACCCGACTTAGTACTGTTCTCGAAAAACTGCTGGACGATCGCGAACATATCCTGCTAGTGGTCGACAAATACGGCGGCATGGAAGGCGTTGTCACGCTTGAAGACGTTGTCGAAACGCTCGTTGGAATTGAAATCGTTGATGAAGCTGACAACGATGTCGACATGCGTAAAGTTGCTCGAGACAAATGGAATACCCGCATGGAAAAGCTGGGCATTGATGTAACGCAGATTGCCAATCCGCACAGCGACGAGTTGTCGGAAGATACTGATCCCAACGAACCCCAGTCCTAGGTGCCTCGTCCCAGTTACATTGTCCTAGGCCGGAATTTTCGATGGACCGTTAATCATCAGCGCTGCCACCCAAATCCCCGTCGGTTCTTTTCTCAACCGGTATTAGGCTGATGTCACCGGTGTTGCGGATGGTGACTTTATAGGTGCGCCCTTCTTCGGCCTTGATGTGGGGTGCTTGCCCACCAACGGCTCGGATACCAAGTTCCCCCTGGCGGGCCGGATCGTTGCAGACCGCATGAAAATCCGACCAGATCTGCTTCTCAAAATCGCTGACGGCGTTCTGTTTGTAGAACTCGGGAACTTCGCTGCTGGTGTGTTCTAGCGATTGGGCTTCGCTCGGTTTTTCGTCGTCACCAAAAATACGTTTGAATTTAAACAGGGCAGCGCCTCGTAAACCGTCGGCTTGTTCGATATACCGATCTTCAAACTTTGCCATCCAAGTATCGATAAAAAACGTCTCTCCTTGCAGCGTAAAATCCTTTGACGTGCCGATGGGATTGCCATCGGGATCGACCTCGGTAAAACGCACCTCAAGGTATGACTGATCCATGTCGTCGACGCCAATTTCCATGACCTCCACGAAGGCAGCCCGTTTATCCAATTTCAACAACTTCAGCGACGTCGCGAGACGGTCTTTCTCAGCGGTCGTGATTTCTAATTCTGATTCCAACGATTCAAAATCAATTTTGAGCGTCTCTAGTTCCGCTATCGCTTTTTTGGCTTCTAATCCCGGCGCGATGTAATTGTGATAACCGAACCAAGTTACGTACCCGAAGCCACACGCGACTGCCAGCATCATCAGTGTTCTAACAGCACTGTTGACTGTTTTGACATTTTCCATCGTTTTGGAGGGCATCGGTTTCTCGCAGAAATTGAAGGGCGTGCATAAATGATAGGCTTTGTTATCCTATTTAGAATCGGCCTACCGAGCAACGATCATCCATTGGCGACGGCAAATGCAGGTTTTGCCAATGGTTCGGCCTGAAAAGCCATCACATTTTTTCAGCTGCGACACTTTATGAACAGTTCACCGATTGGCTTACTAGAGCGCGAGGAGTACATCGAGCAAGCGTATTTGTTCAAGGCACTTCAGCACCGAAAAGCCCACAGCGAGCCGGTTCAGGATATGCTCAAGCACATCCGTGAGGAGATTCTGGCCACGACTCAATTGCCAATGGCGATAGATTTTCTCTTGGCGGAACTGCGACACGTGGGCACGATGGGCACGGCCATGAAACGACTGCCGCACTATTTCACGCAGTTTCAGACGTTCGTGATTGACGCTGCCGAGGACGATCACGGTCGGTTTGACATGCAAATTGCGTTTTTGGTTTTGGAAGCCGAGGCTAAATTTCGGGCCGGATCAACTTCCCAGGTGGCTATGTTCTTTTTTCAGATGGAAACACTGTGCCGCAATCGACTAGACTACGATCACGGTCTACAAGCAATCGCCATGGACCCTGTTTACGACGGAATCTGGCAACGCTGGATTTTGGAAGTACGGCATCAACTAGGGATTATCGAACTGGCAGATCTGATTTATGTCAGCAGCCACCACTATCGCAAGAAAAATCCGTCGGAGGATCACAACACAGAACCATTGTTCGGTGAAAAGGAAGGCCGTATTGCACTTGCCAATCGCAAGAAGGAGCCGCACTACCTATTTTCGGCACTGCAGCGGCAATTGGGTTATCCCGCAGTTCCGCGACCAGTCAAGCATGATGAAACGATCGACTTGATTCCAAAATTGTTACGCACCGTTGAAAAGCTTGAGGTGCGAATCAAACTGCTAGAAGAAGAACAGCGCCAAAGCGGAATCGACCTAAGCCAGTTCTTGCCCAAAAATGACAACCAGTAGCCTCGGGGCATCTTTTTAACGTCGGCGACGTAGTCCGATGCCCAACATTGCCCACGCTATCAAACAGATTCCCGTTGGCTCTGGAACAGGGACTGCTTCTAGCGTCAGCTCGTAGCTGCCCGATGCATTGTGCTGGCCTACGAAACCAAAATCCGCGTACCCGCTGACACCTAAAAACAGCGTTCCGCTACTCGGAACGGTCACCTCCATTTGTGAAAGGGTTCCATCCCCTCCGTCGTCATCGGTCGCAACAAGTACTCCCAGATCATTAAACCATCCTAAAACCGTATCTGGAATACTGCCTGTCGCGCCACTAAAGGTCTCGGCCACATAACTATCACCGGCAGTCAATCCAGTGAATGCAAACACATCGACGTCTCCGGGAATGCCCCCGTCGAGCAGAAATAAGGTGTAGTCGCCAGTTTGTTGATGCGGTGTCGTTCCGCCATCAGACAGCCCGTCGAAATCAAAGTCGCTGAAGCCGCTGACGATGAGATGAAGCGTTCCATCCGGATTTCCAGTCACTTGCAACCCCGAACCAAGACCAGTGCCTAAAACACTAGAGTCGTCATCGGTTGCGATCAAATTAAACGACTCGTCAAACGAACCGAGCGTCGTGTCAGTTCCAGATGCTGTGTTATCGATCGCGGCAGTAAACTCTGCTCCCGGCGGCACGGCGAAGTCGTGTAATTCGACGCCGCCCGGGAATAATGTCCCCGTTTGCTGAGCGATCGGTGATCCGAACTGCCGGGGCTCCAATTCACCCGATACCGTCAAGCTGCCGGCGGGCAGAATTTGAGCAGAGAAAAAGTCGTTGTTGGAGCCGGCATCGGTATTGGCGAACAAAGAAGCCGACATGCCCAACACAAGAGCGAGACCTATCAAAATCGGCCGGCAATGCACCGGATCGGTCCGCTTCCCAAGCTTGGCTGCAATGGCAAGTAACATTGGATACCTCTCAAGAGTTGCCGTTGGATAGTAACATCCTCGGCTAATTACTATGCTGGTTGAAAATGCGGCTGTCAAGCATTTTCGAGGCAATTTCGAAAGCTAAAGCAGGCGGTAAAACTGAGCGACCTATGAACGATTGGAAGACCAGAAAACGCTATCGGACCTGCCTGTCTGCTCGCTTTAATGCGCGTCGACTGCTGTCTCAAGATTCTCAGCACCAATCAATCGGCCAGCGAGTTTACCCACACTCAATCCCTGCACGACAATCGAGAACACGACCACTCCGTACGTCACCGTTAAAAACAGCCCCCGACACTCTTCTGGTAGGATCAACGCCAGCGCAATTGAGATTCCACCTCGCAAACCGCCCCATGTCATAATGGTCGTTGTGTGCGGAGCAAAATTTAGCCGTTTGGCAAAGAACATTACCGGCAACATCAGTGAGAGGAAACGGGACAGCAACACGATCCCGATGGCAATCCCAGCAGCGATCAGCACTGTCTGGTCAATCTCCAGCACCAAAAGCTCAAGGCCGATCAGTACAAAGAGAATTGCGTTGAGCAAAATATCGACCAGCTCCCAAAACTTGTCGACGTAAGTTTCAGTTTGCTTGGACATCGCAGTGCCACGCACAGTGTCGTTGCCGACGATCAAACCGGCGACCACCATCGCCAGTGGCGCTGAAATGTGAAGGTACTGGGCCAGAGAGCAACCTCCCATCACACAAGCCAAAGTAATCATGACCTCGATCTCGTAGTCATCGATGGAGCGCAGCAACTGAAACGTCCCGTAGCCGAGAATAAGTCCCAGCAAAATGCCACCGCCAACTCCGACAACAAACAACTCGGCAATCTCAAAAACACTGGGCCCGTGACTGTGGTCGT
>CAYTPS010000341.1:0-4325 GCA_964439245.1 uncultured Pirellulaceae bacterium
GATTTGCTTAGAATTGTTAGAGGTGACCGTCCACCAAGACGCCAATTAACCTGGGAGTCAGGTTGTTTGATCCTGAGCCTTAGCCGGTTCGGTTGGACAAAAAAAATCACCAGCAATCGATTGCGACTGCTGGTGATTCTAAACTTAAGTCAGATCGCTTGCTTACTCACCACGCAGCTTCAAGCCTTGCTGAGTTAGTTTCTCACGCACCTCAGTCAGGCTGGTCACGCCGAAGTTTTTACACTCCAGCAAGTCGTCGGCTGATTTTCGGATCAGTTCGCCGATGGTTGTCAGCCCCAATCGTGTCATGCACTTTCGAGCACGTACCGAAAGGTTGAGGTCCGACATTGGTCGATCCAGCAGTGCTTGTTCGTCTTCTGAAAGATGACTCAAATCGACAGGCTCGTCCACATCGCCTTTTTCATGAGAGAACTGACCAACCATGAGGCCTTTGCTACTCATGACTTCGCGGATCTCGATCAGCGATGTTTCACCGAAGTTTTTACTGTTGAGCAACTCGATTTCAGAGACTTTGGTAAGGTCTCCCAGTGTCAGGATGCCCATCTTCTGAAGGCAGTTGCGGCTTCGAACGGACAGTTCGAACTGAGCGATTGGAATGCTCATTACGCCGGCAATCTGCTGCTTGGCTTTCTCGCGATCGTGGTCGTACTGTTCGTCCATCGACGCCATCGCGTCAGCTTTGTAGAGCTTCGCGTGAGCGTTGTTTGGGTGCGTCTCAAGAATACGCTCGTAACAACGTACGGCGCGTTCGTACTGGTCGTGATCTTCATACAGCAAGCCCAGATTGAGCAGAGCACCGACATTGCAAGGGAAAACGGCGACCGCACGCTGGTACAATTCGAGGGCTTTTTCGTCGTTGCCGCGGCGGTCGTTCTCAAGTGCCAAACCGAACAGTGCACCCGCGTGAGCATCGTTTAGCTCAACGGCTCGCTCGTACAGCTTACAAACCTCTGCCGGGTTATCACAACGGGCTGCAATGGTTGCCCCGCGCTGATATAGATACTCGGCAGTTTGTTCGATCGGACCAAACAGGTCGTCTAGAATCGCCATCGCTTCGTCCAACTTACCGGCCTGCCGCAATGTCTCGGCGATCGCGACTTTGCATTGTTCGCCGTTGTAGCCAGCCGTCTTTGCTGACTCGTAGCACTCAATCGCTTTGTCGTTATTCCGCAAGAAGAAATGCGAACGGCCTTGGTAAAAGTAAGCCAATGCTCCACCGTCGGCGCTTCCAAGAGTCTCCAGCGCGTCTTCGTATCGACCGAGCATGAACTGGCAGATACCGAGACGCACGGAAGTCGCTGGGGTGCGTTCGGTTTGCTGTTCCAATTCGTGTGTGATCTCGCGCAATTGTGGGAACTGAGAATAATCGTTGCAAATGCGATCTGCGATGATGTCGATTTCGGCGGGCCCGAAAGAGCTATTTGACAGAAGGATGTCTTTTAACTGAACGTCAACAACTTGTGACATGTACTAAAACTCCATGAAACGCGAGTCAATTCGCGTTATGTAGGTGGCAGATAATGATAGACCGTCGGTACATAAGGGCAGCGTGATTAACGCCGTTTAGAACCCCGTCCCCGTCGATCTTCCGATCCCTGAAATTAAGCTCGATAGTTTGACAAAAAAAATGTTTTTTGGCAACGGCTGAACTTGCCCT
This sequence comes from uncultured Pirellulaceae bacterium, assembly GCA_964439245.1. Classification (GTDB taxonomy): domain Bacteria; phylum Planctomycetota; class Planctomycetia; order Pirellulales; family Pirellulaceae; genus Mariniblastus. The sequence goes on from CAYTPS010000341.1 coordinate 1,679, forward strand.
AACTGGCCTAAGTTGAAATTTAGCCCGTTTGTAGGGATTTGCTCGTCATTTCGGTCTTCCGCTGCCGGGCGAATCCGAGCTCGGAGGCCATGCTGCCACTTTGTCACTTACCGTATCGGCTCGAAATCTGTGATGCCGCGGCGTTGAGCCCCGTTCGATAGTTCTCGCACTTTCTGCATGACAGCATCTTTGGCACAGGGATTGCATTTCAGCCCCGATCTATGACGCGACGGGTGACGTTTTGGCGCTTTTTGACCCGAACAACTCGTTTTCGCGAATTAGCGGACTGACAAAACAAACAAAAAAGAGATACTCCCTGCTTGGGAAATCAACACACCATATATTCACAGATGGAGGAATCCGGTGGCAAAACAAATGGTATTCGACGAAGCCGCACGCAAGCCGCTTCTGGAAGGCGTTTCTAAACTGGCTCGAGCCGTTCGCAGCACTCTTGGCCCACGTGGCCGTAACGCGATCTTGGACAAAGGCTGGGGAAGCCCGAAAATTACCAAAGACGGCGTGACCGTTGCTGAAGACATCGAATTGGACGATCCCTTCGAGAATTTGGGCGTTCAGTTGGTCAAGGAAGCCGCCAGTAAGACAAACGACGTCGCTGGTGATGGAACGACCACCGCGACCGTACTGGCTGAAGCGATCTTCCGCGAGGGCATCAAAATGGTTGCCGCCGGTTTCGATCCAATGGCGATTCAACGCGGCATCAACAAAGCCGTTGCCGCAGTTTGCAAGCAAGTCGACAAGATGGCTAAGCCAATCGACTCTAAGAGCAAAAAAGAGATTCAGCAGGTTGCGACAATCGCCGGTAACAACGATCCTTCGATCGGAGCTGTTCTGGCGGAAGCATTCCTCAAGGTTGGGAAAGACGGTGTAATCACTGTTGAGGAGGGCCGCGGCAGCGAAACTTACGTTGATGTCGTTGAGGGAATGCAGTTCGATCGCGGTTTCCTTTCTCCTCACTTTGTCACTGACCAAGACAAGATGGTTGTCGAGTTGGACAACCCTTACGTGCTGATCTTTGAAGAGAAAATCTCTTCAAATAAAGCTCTGATTCCTCTCCTGGAAGCCGTCAGCAAAGCCAAAAAGCCGCTGCTTATTATTGCCGAGGATGTCGAGGGTGAAGCGCTGGCCACATTGGTCGTCAACAAAATGCGTGGCATTCTACAGGTCTGTGCCGTCAAGGCTCCGGGCTACGGGGATCGTCGAAAAGCGATCATGGGCGACCTTGGTGTGTTGACTGGTGGCCAAGTGATCTTCAAAGATCTGGGAATTGACCTAGAAGGAGTTCAATTGTCCGATCTTGGAAAGGTCAAAAAGGTCCGCATCACTTCCGAAGAAACTGTTTTTGTAGGCGGCGCTGGAAAGAAAGACGCGATTGCACAGCGCGTTGATCAAATTCGCAACGAGATCGAATCAACTGACAGCGATTACGACCGCGAGAAGTTGCAAGAGCGTTTGGCCAAACTGGCCGGCGGTGTTGCTCAGATCAACGTCGGTGCAGTAACTGAAACTGAAATGAAAGAGCGAAAAGATCTGCTCGAGGACGCCAAGAGCGCCACCGCAGCAGCGCTTGCCGAAGGTATCGTGCCTGGCGGTGGAGTAGCCCTGCTGCAAGCTGACAAGGCTTTGAAAGCTCTGAAGGATTTTGTTGGCGACGAAGAAGCTGGCGTGAAAATCATCCGAAAAGTTCTCGAGTACCCACTACGTTACATTTCAGAAAACGCTGGTTACGACGGAGCCGTTGTTGTTAACCGCGTCCGCAACCTCAAAGGAAAAACCGAAGGCTTCAACGCCGATTCCGGTGAGTACTGCGATCTAGTTGAGGCCGGTGTTATCGATCCTGCCAAAGTCATCAAGACAGCTTTACAGAACGCCGGTAGCGTTGCGGCGTTGTTGCTGACGACCGAATCTTTGGTTGCTGAAATTCCTGTCGAAGCCGAAGAAGGTGGCGACCATCATCATGATCACGGCATGGGCGGTGACATGGGTATGGGTGGCATGGGTGGCATGCCGGGAATGGGTGGCATGGGCGGCATGCCGGGTATGGGTGGCATGCCGGGCATGATGTAAGCCGGCCTCTCATTTCAAAAACAATCACAACAGACGCACGGGTTTAACCCGCGTCAAACTTAAGAAACAAAAACAGAAGCAAAAGGATATTTAACCATGGCTAAAATCAAAATTCGTCCACTCGATGATCGTATCGTTGTACAGGCAATGGAAGCAGAAGAGACGACTGCCGGTGGCATCGTTCTTCCCGGTTCAGCTCAGGAAAAACCACAGCGCGGAACAATCCTTGCTGTCGGCCCTGGCAAATTGCTCGACAACGGCCAGCGTGGTGATCTTTCTGTTGCCGTTGGCGACGAAGTGATCTTCGGCAAGTACGGCGGAAGCGACATCGAAGTCGATGGCAAGGAAGTCAAGATTCTGCGTGAATCAGACATCCTCGCAAAAGTCGTATAAGGCCCCGTCTCTCCATTACACACATCCGAGGGCCAAACAAACGGGCCTCACTTAAATAAGGAACATTGAAGTGGCGAAACAACTATTGTTCGAAGACCACGCCCGAGCACGTATGCTTCGCGGCATTGAGAAATTGGCTGACGCAGTAGCGGTCACAATGGGGCCAACG
>CAYTPS010000341.1:4335-5438 GCA_964439245.1 uncultured Pirellulaceae bacterium
GTGTTACTGTTGCCAAAGAGGTCGAACTGGAAGACCGGTTCGAAAACATGGGTGCAAAACTGGTTGTCGAAGTTGCTCAGAAAACTTCTGACCTTGCCGGAGACGGCACGACGACCGCAACCGTGTTGGCTCGCGCGATTTTCAAAGAAGGTTTGCGAAATATTGTTGCCGGGAGTAACCCGACAGCCGTACGACGCGGAATCGACCGCGCTGTTAACGCTGCCGTCGAGCATCTGCACAGCATTTCAAAAAAGGTCTCTAAGACCGAAGAGATTGCGAACGTCGGTGCGATTAGTGCGAACAACGATCGCGTCATTGGGGAACTGCTTGCTGAGGCCCTTGCGCGGGTTGGTAAAGACGGCGTGATTACTGTAGAGGAAAGCAAGACTGCTGAGACGACTGTCGATTACGTTGACGGAATGCAGTTCGATAAGGGGTACATTTCTCCTTACTTCATCACCAGCCCAGACACGATGTCTTGCGACTTGGAAGACGCGAAAGTTCTGATCTTCGAAAAGAAAATCAGCAACATTGCGTCGCTGGTTCCAATTCTCGAGAAGGTTGGCCAGTCGGGCGTTCCTCTTTTGATCATTGCAGAAGACGTTGACGCCGAGGCGCTGACGTTGCTGGTGGTTAACAAGCTGCGTGGCACGTTGAATGTATGTGCAGTCAAGGCACCAGGCTTCGGCGATCGCCGCAAAGCGATGCTCAGCGATATCGCGGTTCTCACCGGTGGAACCATGATCAGCGAAGATCTTGGCATTCAACTTGAGAACGTCGAACTGTCTCAGCTTGGTACAGCAAAGAAAGTCACGATTGATAAGAGTTCTACGACAATCGTCGAAGGAGCCGGAACTCGTAAAGAGATCCAAGCACGCGTCACTCAGTTGACCAATCAAATTGAGCAGTCTGACAGCGACTATGACAAGGAAAAACTCTCCGAGCGTCGTGCTAAGTTGTCTGGCGGCGTAGCAGTTGTCAGCGTTGGTGCTGAAACCGAAGCCGACATGAAGCAGAAAAAGGCGCGCGTCGAAGATGCTCTTCACGCGACTCGTGCGGCTGTTGAGGAAGGTGTTCTTCCCGGTGGTGGCGTGGCGTTGCTG
>CAYTPS010000342.1:0-5417 GCA_964439245.1 uncultured Pirellulaceae bacterium
ATAATGACCAAGGTTGTGGTTACAATCAACGCGAATGAAAAGATTGAAACGGCCGCAGAATTGATGGCCTGTCACTCAATTAATGCGCTTCCGGTGCTTCTGAAGTCAGGATCGTGCATCGGTGTTTTGACATCGCAAAACGTCGCAGAGTATGAGGCCATCCGGAAATCACATGAATCCCAATGGAAGCACGGATACTTCTTCGATTTGGCTCGCTACGGTGTCGAAGATGCTCAGCAGATCGCGAAACTTCGTTATGACGAAGTCGATTATCACATGAGCCGGCAGTTTGTTGTCGGCAGGCCGGATGAATCTCTCTACGATCTTTCGGTAATGATGTGCAACAAGCATTGCCACCACGCCGTGATCTTAGACAACGAAGCGCAAGTCAGAGGGATAATCTCTTCGCTGGATATCTTGCGTCGCGGAGTATCTGTGGGGTGTACCGAAGACTAAGAGCCTATCTGCGATCTCTGCAGGTACTGATTCGGTGCCCAATGGATTTTGTCAATGAGCCGTCTGTTTCTAACGCGGGTTGTACGACGGTTATCACTCCGAGAACCGGAGCCAGTGCCCAAGCGGCCCGCGCGATCAGAGACTCGCCCGCAAAAGAATCTCGGATCGAACAGCTCGCCTACGTGTTGGATTAACACGTTCCGTCGAATCCGAAGCTTCGAAATAGCGCCGGTAATTGTTCGGGAATATCTTCGGCGATTAGGCAAGGCCCAAACATCTGTGCACATCTCACGTGCAGCCAAGCGCCGATTGCGGCCGCTTCGAAGGGGAGATAGCCCCGGGCCATCAAGCCCGTGATGAATCCCGCCAGCACGTCACCGGAACCTGCCGTTGCCAACCATGGCGCCTGCGAGGAAATCACCGTTACGCGCCCGTCGGGATGCGCGATCACTGTTGTCGGACCTTTAAGTAAAACCACGCACCCCGCTCGAGCGGCGGCCTCCCGGGCGGATTGGGTTTTGGCATTGTCCTTGCCAGCGTCGCTAGATGACAACCCGGCCGCAGTGCGAATCGGATCAAGCAAGTCGGGATACAGTCGGCCAAACTCGCCTTCATGGGGCGTGATGACACAATTCTCGTGCAACATTTGGAACAGCGTTTTTGGATTCTGCTGGTAAGCCGTCAGAGCATCCGCATCTAGAACTGCTTTCACCGAAATGTTGTGTTCTAAATTCAACAACGCGGGTAACAGCGCCTGAGCCCTGGCAATGCCGAGTCCTGGTCCGCAGCATACGGTTTCAACATTCCGAGTGTCCATTACCGATACGAGTGTGGCAGGATCGTCAATCGGCTCGCACATAACCGCATCCAGGCGCGCCGCGTGTTCTAAAACCGCAGGTGTCGGGCATCCGACAGTTACCAGGCCGGCCCCAATTCGCAGCGCACCTCGGGCCGCAAGCCGCGCTGCTCCACCACGGCCGACGCCACCGGACAACACTAACGCATGACCATGCGAATACTTGTGCCCATCGCTTGATTTGTTCAATCCAGAGATATCGAAGCTGGGAGGACTCCGTTCGAACCCTGAGCTGTCCAGATGTTTGACCGTCACCGCCTGGAGTTTGTTAGATTTTTGCGTCATCGACAGGTTAAGTTTGTTTTGTTCGCCGAGGTGAAGTTGCCATTTGACCAGCAGGTCGGAAACCCGCTCCACGTGGATCAGGTTTCCAACCTGCTAGTAGACACAATTGATTACAAAAACTGGGACCAACGCACGAAAGCTTCTGCGGCTCACCTCCTCAGCAGCTCCCTTTGCGACAATCACTCACACTCAAATAGCAATCATGGCCAATAGGTCAGTCATCTGCGTTAGAAATTGACGGACGCTGGGATGCCGAGTGTCGAATTCGGTGACCTCATCCAGAAGCCCGCGATGCTCACTACCTAACTTTTCCGTTTCGATCCCCATTTTGGCTTGATCGACAAGTTTACCGGCATCAGTCACTAACTGTCCTAGTGCATCGACGGTAGCTTCGTCAACTTGCTCATGCGAGTCAAGATTTATGTTGATCGCCGATAACTCCTCGTGTAATTCGCGGAGTCTAACGAGTAATTCATTGTTTTGCATTTGTATTTACCTCGCTACCGTCTAAAGAACCTTCTACTTGCACAGCTTCAAGTTTACAGGTACTACCAATAGTCCCTTTTTTCTCTTGAAACCACTTCCCGGGGAGCAAAATCACGGGGAAACGCGTGTTGCCAATTACTTTCTGAGCAACAGAACCCATGAAGAGTTTCTCAACTCCCGTTCTGCCATGAGTCGACATCACAATGAAGTCTGGACCAATCTCGTCGGCATACCGACAGATCTCCTCAGCAGGATCACCATAAACGGCTTGAAATTTGACAGAACAGTCTGGAACAAGGATCTCAGCCTCTTTGAAGAAATCAGCTTCGCATCGTTTTGCTGCTTCCCCTCGAGACTCATGAGTCCAATTGGCAACCAGTTCGTAGGGATACGGCTGTTCAAGAACGCAAACGACTTTGATTGCCTCCCCGCAAAACCGCTGACAGGCGTACTTCAAAGCAGCTTGCGAGTGACTAGAAAAGTCCCACGGAACAACAATCTTTTGGATCTGGTTCTTCATTGGGTTCCTTTAAAACAATTTCTATCTGACAAAAGTTCACTGGAAACGCTTTGATTCCAAAGCCGGTGCTTTGGCCGCTTGCTGATGTTGCAAATTGAGTGCCAAAGATTCAATTGACCGCACGGACTGCACTGAGATACATGCGCTGAGCCCCTTTGGCACAGATGGGAAGCGCCGTTGTGCGGTTTCGCACACCGCGCGAGTTTTCTTATTCCTACCGGCGCGCCCGATAGCACGTTTTGTGCTTGGCATGCGCTTTGCACTGGCATTCTGGCATGACCAAATCGCTACAACGAATTCGAAATGGTGCCATTTCCCTAGTCGCCGTGTTTGTTCTCTCGGTACTTGGGTTTCGTTACATCGGTCAATACGACTGGCTGGAGAGCGTATGGATGGTCGTGATCACCATTTCAACGGTTGGATACAGTGAGAACACTGACTCCTCCCCAGCAATGATGGTTTTGATGATGTTGGTCATCATGCTTGGCGTGTCGGCCGCCGCCTACACCTGCGGTGGCTTTATTCAATTGATGCTCGAAGGTGAAGTCGAAAGAGTTTTGGGGAGAAGAAAAATGACCAAGGAACTAAACCGACTCAACAATCACGTGGTTATTTGTGGGTTCGGTCGACTGGGGCAAGATCTTGCAACGCAGCTTTCGCATCGCGAATTGCCGTTTGTGATTATCGATTTGTCTCCCGAGAAGATCCTGCAAGCCAGTGAGCTTGGCTTTCTGGCAATTCAAGGTGACGCCACCTCCGAGCAAATACTTGAGCAAGTGCATATCGACAAAGCACGTGCTCTGGCGACCGCGCTACCAACAGATGCGCAAAATGTCTTTATCACGCTAACGGCCCGCAACCTCCATGAAAAGATCCAAATCATCGCCAAATCCGAAGAGGAGAGCAGTTGTCGAAAACTTCGCCAAGCAGGCGCTGACAAAATCGTGATGCCGCACCGTGTTGGAGCCCAACAAATGGAACGCATGATCTCGAGGCCAAGTACGGCGGATCTTGTCGAGCTTTTTGCTGAAGCTTCGCACTTCGAAATGGAACTGGATGAGTTCAAAGTCTCCCAAGGAAACCAACTGGTCGGCTGCTCGTTGGAGGATTCCAAAATCAAAGATAACTTCAATCTTTTGGTCGTAGGTATCAAAGACGAAGCCGGCCACTTCCGCTTCAATCCGCAACCTCAAGAAACCATCCGCAGTTTGGACACTCTGTTGGTCATGGGGCAGGTTTCTGACATCAACCGCATGAAACAGAGCTTTCAGGTATGAGCAACAGCATTGAGGAGGAAACAGAATCTAGACAACCACCGGCGGACTTCGACAAGCTATTGTCATCCGGCAGTCGTTCGCCCGATGGTCTCGTGGCATTACCTTGGCATCTGCTTAGCCCAGCCGAGACTGAGTTTTACCTGCTGTATTGTCGCAAGTCTGGTCGCGTTTGGGTTTATCGAGTGCAGAAAGGGCATGTTCAGATGATTGGGCGCTTCGCTCACTCCTTGCTAGTGCGGATTCGCACGCTTGAATCCGAAGGACCAGCAGAATCTGGCAGCAACGGCAGGTTTGTCAATTGGCACACGCATTGCAACCGTGACTCATATCCAACAGCAATAGAGGACGACCCAAAAGAGGAACTCAATATGAAAATTGAAATCAAAACCAAGAACGTCAAAAACGAACCTATGGTTCGTGGATATATCGAAAAGAAAGTCCACTTTGCTCTCGACCGCACCGACGCGCGAATCGACAAAGTAAAAGTGCGACTGGAGGACGAAACGAAAGACTCAAAACGATTTGACGGCTCCTGCCGTATCGAAGTCGAGATGCGGCCCCGCGGCCATGTGCATGTGTCGTCTTCTGGAGACTCGGCTTACGACTGTGTTCTGCAGGCGGTCCGCAAAATGGAACACGCGGTCAAGCATGACATCGACCGGCACTTGCGATCGGCAAAGATTCGTCATCAAAAAAGTAAAAGGACTTTCATTAGGTCTTTGCCTAAATTGCCGATCGAACAGCAAGCGACCAGCGAGAACATGTAAGCCCGTAAAAGGCAAAACGAAGTCCATCAAACAAACGAGGAAATGATGATTTTAAAAGAATTAGTGTGCGAAGGACGCGCGGTCGTCAAATTGACCGAAAGTGCGCGAATTTCTCAAGCCGCCGATGTGATGCGCGACAAGCGCATTGGTTCGATTCCCATCGTCGACGATGCTGACGCTGTTGTCGGCATCATTACCGATCGCGATATCGGGTTGTGCTTAGCGCTTGGGGCGGCGACGCCTGATTCGTATGTGTCCGAAGTGATGAGCCGCGATGTCGAATGTGTCTATGACACGATGAGATTATTTGAGGTGACGAATTTTTTCAGGACCGTCGATGTGAAGCGACTTCCCGTGATTGACAGCGACAAGCGGTTGGTTGGAATTGTGTCAACAGATGACGTCATGGCACTTCTGGCCCGCGAGATGTTCGACACCTGCAGCGCTCTGGAACCGAAGCTGGGACACATGGTTTAGCGGTCGGTCGATTGAGTCGTATGTTGGCCACTCCTGGCCGACACTTCAACCAACCACGCGCGAGAGTGCCATCTTGAGTCCAAGTTTCAGAACTCAATTAGCCCAACAGCGTATTTCAGGCTTCCTATCACCTCGCAACTGGCTTCCTTGGGCTGTTACAGCAGCGCTGGATTTATGCTAGGTGCTCGGTTGGTGACTGAAGGTTTCTACAAGTCTCTTTCTAGGCCACCGTTTGTAGTACCGCCTTTAGGCCAATACTGCTCAATCGAGGTTTTCAAAAATTGTGACTTCCT
>CAYTPS010000343.1:0-1942 GCA_964439245.1 uncultured Pirellulaceae bacterium
GTTGAAGCCCACTTACCGTCAACAGCGCTTTCGAAAGCTTGCAGCAACGCCACGGATTGCCCCGATTCAATGTGCTGCATGATGGCAGGCAGCACGTTTTCCTGCAGTCCCCAACGGCGCGTCGACTCGGGGCCACTACAGACAGCGACCACATCGACGACATAGTTGGAAAACTGCCCAAGCTCTTCCTTGGTCCATGCAATTGCCTCGGCGATGTTTTTTCCTTTGGGAGTCTGCGGGCGATCCAGTTTGTAGGGCGGTGACCACTGCATCGCCGGTGGAATCAGATCAACGTGTGAAAGCACAACAATTATCGGTGGCGGCAGAAGGTTAGGGTGATCGGCGTACCACGCCTCAACCTGTTTGAGTGTGGCGACATCGGCCGCTTTGGACGGGCTGTGGCCATCGATAACTAAAAGAATAATGTCCGAATTTTGCAGGGCGGTTTGAATTTCAGTTTGTTGATTGACGTTGGCGCCATCGACGCCGTAACCGGGACTGTCCAATAGATCAACCGAGACCGTCTCCGATGAAGACTCTCCCACTGAAACAGGAAGAGAGTAGCGCTGAACGTGTTCTGTTTTAGGCAGTATGTCAACATCGGCCTGTAGGTCCCCAGTCAAATAGTTGATTAGGCTCGATTTCCCTGCGCTGACTTGTCCAACGATACCGATTGTCAACGTCCGCGAGACCAAACTCTGCGAAGACGCACCGATTGCAGCAGACTCCCCTGCCCCGACCTGTTGCTCAAAAGCGTTCCGGTACGCGTCGGCGCCACCTCGCAAACGCCCGCTGTTCATCTCAATCAGATAAAAACCAACTTGGCGAATGAACCGCAAGTAGATTCCAGCCAGCACTTCGGACTGCAAGTTGGAGCCAACCTTATCCACCGTTACTCGCGAAAATCCGTAGCGTGCAATATTCAGCGGGTTAAGCAAGAACGATCCAGCCCACACACTGTTGCGAATTCGGTTGACCCATTTGGGCGTGTCGCCAAAAGAACGCCACTGCTTGACCGTCAGCAACCGACTGCCGGGAATCGACTGAAGTACCAATTGCTCAAGATCGTCGGCCACTAATCGGATTGCCGCAGCAATCTCAGGAATCGTTAATGAGGAAAACGGATCGGCCGCATCGGGATGGTAGTATTCGGCCAACTCTTTCGAGAGCGACTCAAACTGACGTAGGTAAAAATGCATGTCCGTCAGGTCTTTGGGAGTTACTTCGTCGACCAGTTCTTGGTACTTCCGCACCAGTTCCGCCGCTCCAGCATCGCGGTTGGTGAAATGGGCGGCCGATGGAGGAGGTGTCTCATCGGCGCGATCAACAGGCCAGAGTTTGGCAAGCAAAAATGTCAGGCCCCAGCACACGGGGAGAATCCACCACAGCCAAGTCAGCAGTCCGGTTTTCCAAAGTGCGAAAGCTCCGAAAACGATGTACAGCAACACCGGAATTGAAAACAGTACACCCATCACGACCAAACGCGCATTGATGATGCTTAACTTTTTTCTTTGGAGCGTTTCCAGAACGTCTCTCCCTGTTTCAGTTGTTCCGCGTAGACGTTGCGGAGTTCTTCGTCGGACGGCAAGTGTCCTTGGCTAATTTTTGTGAAATACCAGTTCCAAGCCCAACCCATGGCGTAAGTGTAAGCGAACGTGGCGGCTGAATTGACGGCCATTCCTACCCACGGGATCATTTTTAAAGCGCCCCTCAAGCCCAACTGCACTGCGACTTGGCCACCGATCGTCGCTGAGACGCGCGCTAAAGTGGGGGCGTCCAATGGCTGTCGGTTGAGCCCTGCCAGTTTGTACGCCAGACGACTTTGAATTGCTAGAACCACGGGGATATCAACCCATGGCAATGGAATCGCGGCTGCCGAAGCCGCAAGGAAACTGTGCCCCAGAATCACCGGTGCGCAAACGCGCTGATGGGCATCCAGTAG
>CAYTPS010000343.1:1952-3272 GCA_964439245.1 uncultured Pirellulaceae bacterium
AAGCGATTGCCGATAGGCCGATGGTAGCAGCCTTAAAATTTGTTCCTTCAACCTGTCGGCGCCGAAGTTCTCTTCTTCAAATCCGCTTTGGTCGCCCGTCAAATCGATTGGCACCCAAGCATCAATCAGGCCGTTGAACCGTTCTAATTTTTCTTCAATCAACGTCAATACTTCGTCGGGGAAGCCTGAAAGGATCGTGTCGCTGGCGGCGGCGGAGATTTTCGGGTTTGAAAAAGTACTCCCGCTCATTGAATCAAATGGATCGGGCGTTGGGTGTTGTTTACCGGGGTAAGCATCGTGTAGACACGAAATTGCCAGCAGCACTTTACGATGAGGGTTAGCTTGGCGGAAATGACGCAGCGGTTCCACAATGCAATCGGTAGCTTGATCGGTCAACCGCACGGTGACAATCATCAGATGCGCCAGTGGATCGATCTGCTCGAGATCAGCGGTCGCGTCATAGCCTGCTTCGCCGATGCCACGTGTGTCCAAAAAACGAGCGATGGGTGTTTGATCATCGGGGAAATCAAATTGCATCGAGGTCTTCGTCTGCGGACGGAAACCGTTTCCGACTTCTGCTTCACTTGCTCCGGTGAGCAGGCGAATGATTGACGATTTTCCACTGCCCGTTTTTCCGAACAGCCACAGCAACGGAATTGGCGCGGCGTCAATGGCGTCACGTCGTCGCTGATCAAATTTGTCAGTGCCGGAGTGATCGTCTAAGGCTGACATGGCGCGTGTTGATATTGAGAAATGCAGAAACAATCCGTTCAAGTTTGGATTGTCATTATTGTACCTGCCGATCGTGGCTCGGATAACCGGCGTATTACATCTACCCACGCCGCATCGTTAGCAGGCCGGACACTATCATGCCACCACCAATCCATTGAAATGTTGTTGGGATCTCAGAGAGCATCAACCAACCAAAGAACATTGCGACCAACGGAATCAAATTTCCATAGATCGAGGCGTGCGATGCGCCCAAGATTTTTACGCCGTAGCTCCACATGGCCAGCGCGATGCCGGTCGAGAAAATTCCGCAGTAAAAGATGGCGGACACTACCTTTGGCTGCCAAAGGATTGCAATATCGACCTCTGTTTGACACAACGCGATCAGGATGTGAAACGGCAATGCCAACCCCATACCCCAGAAGGTTAATTCGACTGGTGAAATGTATTTGAGGACGGGACGGGAGATGACTGTCGATGCTGACCACGACAGCGCGCAGAACAGCATGATCACATTACCCAATAGCGTCGCAGATGTCGCACCATCGATGTCTGGTTTGTCTAGTGCCACGATCATGGTGCCCGCAAACG
>CAYTPS010000343.1:3282-5408 GCA_964439245.1 uncultured Pirellulaceae bacterium
TGTTCCTTGAGAAAGACAATGGCGATCAAGGCGGTCCACATCGGCGTCGATGCCATGATCAAGGCAGTGTTGGTGGCTGAAGTATTAAAGATCCCAACCAAAAATGCGACTTGATAGATCAGCCCAAACAAAGTCGCGTACACGATGATCGTCCCCACGTATCGTCTGCGAGAGATGTGTGCCTCAGGCGCGGCGTGGCTGGTTCGGGCGTCTCGTCTGCGTTGGAGCAAGATCCAAATTGCCAAGGTAACGACAGACAGGACAAAGCGTAGAGCATTGAACCAGAACGGATTGAGTAGAGAAATGGCGAACTTCATCGCGACGACGTTCAGCCCCCAAATTACAGCAGCAGCCAGCAAATTAAGATCTGCCGTAATGTTCGGTTGCTGTTTTTCTATCATCGGTAACAATGTCGTTTGTCAAACAACTTCGCAAGAAATTTCTCAATGAAACAGTATTTAGACCTTCTCCAGCACGTCCTGAACACAGGGGTAGAAAAAGGCGATCGCACAGGCACCGGAACGCGTAGTGTCTTCGGCTATCAGATGCGTTTCAATCTGAGCGACGGATTTCCGTTGATGACCACTAAGAAGCTGCACCTGAAAAGTATCATTCACGAATTGTTGTGGTTCTTGAAAGGAGATACCAACATCGGATACCTTAAGGAAAACAAGGTTCGGATTTGGGACGAGTGGGCTGACGAAAACGGAGACCTCGGACCTGTCTACGGTTCCCAATGGCGATCTTGGCAGTGCGCCGATGGTACGACAGTCGACCAGATTAGCCAGTTGATTGATCAGATTAAAACCACCCCCGATTCTCGGCGGTTAATTGTCAGCGCTTGGAATGTCGCAGAGATTCCCGTGATGAAGCTGCCGCCGTGTCACTGCTTCTTTCAGTTCTATGTGGCAGAAGGAAAATTGTCATGCCAGCTGTATCAGCGTAGCGCGGATATTTTTCTGGGTGTCCCGTTTAATATTGCTTCCTATGCGTTTCTTCTGTCGATGGTGGCTCAGGTGACAGGCCTAGAGCCGGGCGAGTTTGTTCACACTCTGGGCGACGCCCATTTGTACAACAATCATCTGGATCAGGCCAAGCAACAGCTGACGCGCTCGCCGAGGGCATTGCCAACGTTGAAACTGAATCCTGACGTGACGAGCATTTTTGATTTCACGTTTGAGGATTTTGAGATCCTTAATTACGAGGCGGACCCCAACATCAAAGCGCCGATCGCGGTTTGACGAAGATCTTCTTCCTGGAAGTGGCTTGGATTTCGCCAGAAGCCCTCACAGCGAGACAAAGGAACTCTGGCGAATCTCAACCCAGAGCAAGAGTTATCTATGAAAGATTTGGCCATGATCGTTGCCGCTTCGGAGAACAACGTTATTGGAGTCGATGGAGATTTGCCGTGGCACCTATCGGAAGACCTGAAACGCTTCAAAAAACTGACGATGGGGCATCACATCATCATGGGGCGCAAAACATTTGACTCGATCGGCCGGCTGCTGCCGGGGCGCACGACCGTGATTGTCACTCGACAGAAGGATTACGAGTTTGAAGGAGCTAAGATTGCTCATTCGGTCGATCAGGCTGTCGAGTTGGCGGCTGAAGACCCTTGCCCATTTGTTGTCGGCGGAGCCCAGATCTATTCGGCCGCAATGCCTTTGGTGAATCGTATGTTTCTCACCCGTGTTCATACCAAAATCACCGGTGATACGTTTTTGCCAAAAATCGACTGGTCGGCTTGGGAGCTGGAATCCAGCACAAAAGGCTGTGCGGAGGTTGAGTTTACTTTTGAGGATTACGCACGCAAAATCCGATAGGACAGTTGTGGACTGGGCCAGTAGCTCTCGCTCGGTCAGCCCAAGAGTGTCCTAGCTTGGGATTTAGGGGGTGGTTTCTAGGCCAAACCACTCAAGAAGGGGGCTCTTTGAGCGGGGAATCCCATGTCGGCAAGTCTTGTATTGCCGGCTGTAGTTGGCTGTTTTTTCCCTAGAGTGCGCTGTTTGGATTTGTTCCCCGAAAACGAAAGCACTACAATGGCGGTACGACTACGCACTGATGGAGGGATTTCAAAATCAATATCGGTGTGCATAAATAAAATTTAGATCAGGTTACGACTTGAT
>CAYTPS010000344.1:0-3004 GCA_964439245.1 uncultured Pirellulaceae bacterium
GTACGAGTTCAACTTTAAACTCTTTTCCGTCGGCCGTTTTCCAAATCTTTCCCGGAGCCAATCCGTTGTTGGCTTGAATGATTGGCGCCCAACCGGCCCAGACATTGATTGCGAACCGAACTGTATTGTCTTTCAACGGCTTGTAGCCGGCAGTACCTGTGACAGGCGGCAACCGTTCACTGGGCTTGAACTCGTATTCGCTGACCGTCGTGATGCCTGCTTCGTCTGGCGATTCGGCACCTGCAAGGTCTTTGATATCGATGTCTTCGTCCGAGGCGTCACTGGCGGTGGCCGCGGGTTTGTCGCCGCCTGGTGCCAGAATATCTCCAGCTTGGAAGAACGCGAATCCGACTAGAGCCGCAATCATCAACAACACGGCGAGATAAAATATTGGTGTAGGTTTGCCAGCCATAAGTGTCTCCAGTGGTTTGCCGGACGAGGACCGGCAAAGGTTAAATGCGGTTTGTGTTTGGCTACGTCGATTCCCGTTTGGCCGCGTGGCTCACGCCGAACCGCGGTCGAAACAAAATGGCACAAGGCCGTGAGTCTTCCGGTTCAGTGCTGCTACAGTCGCAAACGCTCGATGCCTTGCTTGGTTCGTGCTTCGTCGAACATGTGCAGCATTTGCATCGCGTTGAAGGCAGTCATCTCACATAGAAGTTCGGTGATTTCGGCGTGCTGATCATCGTCGAGCTTGGGTTCGATCTTTTTCATTAGATCCACCAGTTTCGCTTCCTGAGCACTCACTTCACTCGCATCAACTTTGCCATCGGACATTGCGTCGATGTAAGCGCCAGTTTTTGTTGCATAATCGTCGATCAGGGTGGTTTCGCCACTGTCGTCAGTCCAACTTTTTCGTGCCATCTTCAACTCCAGTTATAGTTTTCAGTTTGTGTATTCGTCATCGGGGGCTAATTCTTGCCAAGATAATCTTGAAGCGCGGCAACTTTTCGTTGAAGAGTCGCTCGCCCATCTTCTTTTTCAAGTTCAGCTCGCCAGTGATCGGTAAGGAATCGCCTGTCGGTGCACTCTAGCACCGCCGCCATTTCCTGTAGCTGTTTCTCCATGCCTTGAGCAGAAGGAATGAAACTTCCTAAAGCCAATTCCATGTCTTTGCGTGTTAAGGACGTGCGTCCATCTGCCATCATTTCGCGTTTGGCATTGAGGACTACACTTTCGATGTCAGCACCGCTCAACTCGCGCTCCACCGAGACTTCCGGAACCGCATCGTCGTCAAGCTTGACCTTATTCTTTTTGGCCATGATGACGAACATCTTTTGGATTTCTGATTCCTTTTTCGGATAGAACAAAGGAATGTGAACCTCGGCGCGTCCCTGTCGTTTGAGGTCAATTGGCAACAGTTCGGGCCGACTGGTCAGCAGCATCCAAATAATTTTCCCTCGAAAACGCGTGTTGCCCATTTGAGAAGCAATCATCGAAAACACTCGGTTGCTAGTTCCCGAGTCACCCCCGGATTCGCGATTGCCAAGGGCCGCGTCGGCTTCGTCGATGATGACCACGACTGGTCCCAGTGACCTCAGCGTGTTGAGTACCTTTTCTAAGTTGCCTTCAGTTTCGCCAACGTACTTTGATCGAAAGTTCTTCAGTACCAAACAAGGAATACCGATTGAACCGGCATAACATTCCGAGATAAACGTCTTGCCCGTTCCAACAGGTCCACAAATCAAATAGCCCATTGGCGCGGCGTCTAGCTGCCCGCTGACAATCCATTTGGCATCCATCTTTAAACGCGCTTTGGCCGCCGTGTGCCCGACAACCATGTCCAGTGTATGCCCCGGTTCCAAGAACGTTACCAAACCGTGACACTGTCGCTCGATTAGATTCTTTTTGAGCCGACGAAATTCGAGAATGTCGACCGATTTGCCCGAGAGCTTGGACCGCGCCATCGCGACGTTCAAGTTAACCAAGTTCAAGCCGTTGGAAACCTGAGTGATCGATCGGACAGACATGCCGTCAGGCTCTGACTGATCAAGTGGTACTTTCTTGGGTGTTTCCTCTTCGGCGGATTCGTCAGCGGACTCTTCGGCGCCTGAGGTTTCTTTATTCTCTTCGGTTTCAGGATCGTCCTTCATGCCGAAATTGGTTTCAATAAAGATGCGCCGCACATTATTGCTGGGCAGCGGTACTTCGATGGTGGCTACGTGGGGATCTTCCACCAAGCGCTTGTTGATGTCGTTGAGCGTTTCGGTGATAAGGCACATAGCCATATTGGTACGCTTGATGTATGGGTTTTGAGCCCAAGACAAAAAGCGGACCAAGTGCGAGGCTTGGGTGTTGGCGATATTTGATTGAGCCCCCGCCGGTACCAGATACTGTGCGTAGGGAAACAGAAACGCCATCCGTTTCCGTTCGGCTGGATCTTCTTCCAACAAGTTCCGTTGAATCAGCCGCTGGTAATTAGTCAGAACATCGTCGGGAGTGCGTGTCCAGCCCGAAGGGCTGCCAATCTCTTTTGCCAGAATCGCCATCATATCGCGATGCCGTTGCGAATCGGTACCACCTTGAGCTTGAATGCCGCGCCCCATGTCGTAGGACGTGACGAGATCCCACGAACCGAAAATTTGCGTTGCCAAAAAATCGCTCAACCCGCAGAAATCATCAACGGTTTTTCCGTCTTCCTTTTTCCTGAAGTGAAAAAGATCGTTGACGTTTCCATGCAGCACGAACAGGCAAGTGTTTGCTGCGAAGTAGAGGTTCGCCATTTCCCGCGCCCAGTCGGGGTACCAGTCCGGTACTTTGACCTTCGAGGGCGCTTCGTCCATCGGTGAAATTTCGGTCGCGGTGTTGCTCATGGTGTTCCCGTTTTCTGTGAGATAAGAGTTCGGCCTACGATGAGGAGTTTGACAGGCTGCAGGCCTATCCCGCGATCTGCCTGGATCGAAGCCTGTCGTTCTAGCTTGTTCGTTAGCATGCCTATCTGAACATTACCCCCCAGTGGTCCTTCAAATCTGAAATGAATAGTTAGATGGGGGCCGTACTTCAC
>CAYTPS010000344.1:3014-5401 GCA_964439245.1 uncultured Pirellulaceae bacterium
TGCGTGAGCATGCTTACGCAAGCGTAAACATGGCACCCGTCAATTCAGCTTTGACGGACCTCTAGCTTGTTTCCGTTTCGGTTTCTCCCGGGCCCATTTGCTTGACATCGTCCTCGATCTTCGAGGTCGAAGGGGTAACCAAACCCATTTCTACTTCGAAGTCGCGAAGCGCATCTTCGGCCATTGCCGCTTCCATTGCTTCTTCTTTCTCGATGTCCTCCATTCCTTCCTCACTGAGGTCGGCAGCAACACGCGCTTTGCCGCGATTAAGCGCAATTTTGTCTTGAATGACATCCTCGATCTGGCCAAAGTCAGTCGTGACATCAAAATTGAAATCCTTGGCCAATTCTGCCATCTCCGCTTCCGCTTTGCTCATTTTCAGCTCTGCGTCGTAGGCCTGAATTTTTTCTTTGATGGCTTTCAGCTTGCCCATCGCGTTTTTAACTTTGCGTACGTTGTTGTTGTACGCTTTTTCGTGCATGGCCAATTGCGCTTCGTTTTCGGTCAGCGCCGCTTTTGCTTTGTTCATCTCGATGGCAAACTTACCGGCCGTCTCGCGATCGCCGGACGCTAGGTAGGCTTTTACCTTCGCTTGCAGCTGTGCCAGGTGCTTCTTTTCACCTTCTACTTGGCGGGTCACGCGTTCGACAAGACCGCGGTACTGCTCAAGGCCCTCGCGGCCACCTTTCATGTCATCGACGGCTTTGTCGTACTCGTACTGCATTTGTGCAATAGGATCGGCCGTCCAGAAAAAGTTGGCCAACTTGTTGACCTGAGCGGCGATGGCTCGCCAGAACTTTCCAAAAATCATTGAGACACCTATGTCGAGGAAGAAAGATTGATCAAACTTCTGTTTGTGTATAACAGAACCAATTTTTACTATTCGTCTTTTAGCGTAAAATATTGGCGTCGGTCCGCGAAGTAACCAAAAGGCACGGCGAAGGGACCGCTAATAGTAACGAATTGAACAGCATCAACCAACCATGAAGAAGAGTTTTTGGCAGTCTAGAATTACGCTGGTGCTGTTGGGCGTGGCGGCCGGGTTGGTGGCTCGCACTGTTCTTGGCCCCCCAGAACCCGAAGTCCCCCCGAAGCCCTCGTTTTCTCGCCCACTGCCCGATGAAGTTCCGTTGGCTTTACCGATCGTCACGTTTGACAACGAGTAGGTTTAGCAGCTAGGGAGTTACTGACCTTGCAAGAATCCAATGAACGCCGGGATATCTGCGAAGTCGACTTCTCCGCTGCAATCACAATCTGCTTCGTGTTGGAAAACACCGGATTGCAACACGGAGATGAATGGAGGGATATCTGAAAAGTCGACAACCCCGCTCAAGTCCACATCTCCCTTTAACGCCCCATCAACCACAATTGATCCCGTCATGCCAAAATGTGAGGGAACGGTGCAAGTGTAGTAGTACCGGCCAATATCGTCATTGGTTGGTGTCCACTGAATCACGTCGGTTGTGGGACTAGGGTTGGCTGTGAAATCCGCGGCAGGCTCGAGCGTGGGGATGTTAGTACCCGTTCTTGAAAAACTGCCGTCGGTTCCCGTAACTCCAAGAGTGTCATCGGTGATAGCGAATGGATGTGAGCCGGAGGTGCGTCGGAAAGTGTACGTTCTGCCCACAACCAGATGGAGCGTCGGATCTTGGACGTTTGAGAAAGTCTCCCAATTAAACAGGTAGTGGCTCGCACCAGAATTGCCAATGTCGAACGTCGCATCGTGAGGAACAAAGAAAACGTTTTGAGCACTGGTGGTGCTAAAGTGCCCACACATCAAGAGGGCTACGATGGATAGACTGAAGGCTTGAAATCGGCGCGGGAATAAGTGGCAGAACATCGGAGAACCTTTCAATTTTGTTTTCGGAGCAGCCTCTGCATCGGTCAAGTGGATACACGGCGTAAGCCATGCTACCAATAACAATAATGGGTGTCCAACAAAGTGTGGATTACACCATGGAGGACAGAAGGGAACATCTCCTTTTGCAACCGGAAGGTCGTTGCCTTGGATCCCAAAGCGATCTGCGACAGTCAAACGGAAGAGTAACCAGCAATCGCCGTCCGTTGCGAGAATAGAGAGCTTCTTCCTGAGTATTTGAACGTTATGGTAAATGGCTCAAATCTCAACAGGCTCCATGACCCCGCCGCTGGGCATGGGAACTGACATCGGCATGTCAAGTTCTTGCTTTAGGTAATTTTCATGCATGTGGTTCATTCCGCGCGGCCAGATATGGAAAGGGCCTGAGGAGAGGATCGTCCACTCTCCCATGATCCCCTTATCTGAAGCGACCCCAGCGTATCGTACATTGTGCTGGCCGACGTACTCCTTCACCCAAGCGCACTTGCCTGAATCTAGATCGTAGCTGCCGCTGGCGACCCAAGGCCCC
>CAYTPS010000345.1:0-5389 GCA_964439245.1 uncultured Pirellulaceae bacterium
GATTTTCGGTCTTAATCATTTCTTGCTTTCCACAGGCAAAACGACACGCACCATCGAGATACTGGAATCGTAGAGCTCTTTGACCTCTTGGCCGTTAACCAACAGACTGCTGGCCGATTCTATCTGCCCCACCAAAACCGCACGTTGCAACTTGAGCAAATGCGAGCAATCGATTTTCGAGAAATAACCATGTGTCAGTCCCGTATAGTTTTCTCCACCGGCCGCTTCGTAAAACATCATGATGTCGGCAATGCGGGTCAAACTCTTGTCACGTGGATCCCACGGCAGGCTCTTTGTTTTTCCCATCTCTCGGTCAGAGTCACCTTGAGAGGACGTTCGGTTCAACACCGTGCGAATTGTTTTCTCGTCAGAATCGGTATCGAGATAAACCACATCGCCTGGCTGCAATGGCTTTTTCAAAAGGTAAACGTAGTTGCCAAAAAAAACTTTGGCATTGTACAAGGTGACCTCCAGCGGATTCGTCAAAGTACCGCTTAAACGATCGCGTTGCACTTTCAATTGACTACTGAAGTTCGGTGGATTCTGAATTTTGAATTGGGCCACCAACGATCGCGTCGACGATACCTGTAGCGGCATTTGGCGAATTTGGTAGCCACCCTCGCCCGATGCGTCACTGCTAGATTCTTGTCGATAGCCGGTTCGTTTAAACCCGGTTGTGGTTTTCGTTTCCAAGCCGCCCAAACCGTCCCCCGGAAGGCCCTGCCACGTGACCGAACTGTTTTTCACGTCCAATCCGATTGCCGTTGTCGGCGAGACGGAGACGTCGACGTGTTGACCAGAGGGACTGTAAATATCGACCCATGTTGTCCCGCGCGAGTAATCTTCGTTGGCATCAATGTCGATAATTTCCAGTTGATTGACCTGCAACCGCGCGGGTCGTGTCGCCTTGGCAATCCCCCAAGCAATCCCGCAAAATAGCAACGCTATCAGCGGGAACGTAATCCATGTCAGCTCCATTTTTTTTGCTAACCGGTTCAGCAAGAAGTAATCGCCCACACTGATGCAGATGATGTACAGCGCGATCAAAATTGCGATCAATGTAAAATCCAAAAAACGGACCGTGGAAAAATCATCCAGCGGAACCCGCAATTGCCCCGTGATGTCATCGTAGCCAAAGTGCGTCACCGCCGAACCAGCTTTCTGACCATCGCTCCTCGGCTTGTTCGCACCGCCGGAGCTGTCTTCATTGCGATTGTCGAAGATTTTTTCCAGCAAAGTCTTGTAGCTTTGCCACTCCATCAAACGCTTTGATTCCAGATTGACTGCGACCAGTTCGACTCGGCCAAACCCTTCCGCCTTTCGGATCACCAGCGGCGATCCGTCTTCGGCAGCCAATAAGACCAATTCATCGCCGGTAACCGCCGGAACTTTGGCGAACTCAATGCCGGGTTCATTTCGATTGATCAGTCGACGACGGCTGTCACCGACAAACCGCTCCAGTTCCCGACTGGAATCGAGCGTTTCCAAACTCGCCTTAGCCCCCGCAAACAGTTGGTTCAGTGGAGTCTCATTGATCAATGATAAGTTTTGGGGATCGGCAATCAGCACCAGGCTTCCGCCGCTGCCGATCCACTTCCTGATCGCATCCCACTGCAGCGCCGACAAAGAATCAAGCCCGGCAGCCGATGCGCAAGAAATGATTAAACGGTCGACTGATTGCCAGCCCAATTCACTTTTTGGCAAGGCACCAAAATCGGTAACATGAACCAGACGCAAATTGGCGTCGTCGGTGGCAATCCCAAATGTTGCTTTGAGGTTACCTTCCAGCTCTTTGCTACCGCCTAACAACAACGTCAGATGGTCGGTCGAAGCGCTCAGGTCAGCGCCGGAAGCTTCCAGGTCGATTGATTGGCTGAAAACAGGTTGTCCATCATCTCCAACCAGCGTAGCTGTCAAACTGCCGTAACGTCGTCCAAATCGGCAAAGACCTTGGTAAGCCGTTCCAGCATCTGTAGTCATCGGGTTTGCCGGCCCTGAGTAAACCACCGGCGACTCATCACCGTCAATTATTGAAAGCTCCAGCTTGACGGCGGTAACGGCAGTGGGCACGTTAACGGTGACAGGCACCCAATGGCCAAGTTTCGCGGTTTGAGCGAAACCGATATCGATCGTAGGCTCAGAAGCACCGTCTGTTGCCGCAGCGAGGCAAACACCGAACGCTCCCCACAATACCATCAGTAGTCCCCAGAACCCCATCAACAAAGCGACGCGCGGCAGCTTAATCGGCGACCGGCCCCGCTGCGAAAAAAGGAAGTTTGGGCAGGTCGATGGCATGGGTTGTGAGGGTGAATGACTAATTCGGTCCTGATAGACCGTTGCGAGTTTGGCTTGGGGACAAGTTTAGTTGATATCCTCGATACGTGCTATCGCCTAGGTGAGTTCACGACAGGCCCGCCCCGCGTACCGTTTTCCGGGCCTGGGCCGGGAATAGGTTTGGGCTTTAATTGGCAATGAGTTGGCGCGATCGCTATACAAAGTGGTGCGAATAACTACGATTTAGCCATGGCAAAGAAAAAATCAAAATCGCGCACGCGTTCATCAGCGAAATCGACTTCCAAGGGGCGTTCTCCGCGCAGCCAATCGGGCAAACCGAGGCGTCCCTCGGCAGCCAAAGGTGGCTCACGACCAGCCCGTCGATCAAGAGCGCGAAGCAAGGGAGATTCAGATCCTAACATCCAACGGTTGCAACGCGTCATGGCATCCGCCGGCGTTGGAAGTCGTCGCCAGTGCGAGGAGATTATTCTTGAGGGACGAGTCTCGGTCGATGGTGAGACGATCGTCGAGTTGGGCACCAAAGTCGATGTTACCAAACAATCCGTCTACGTTGACGCGGTCGAACTGAAACTGCAACAACAGCAGTACTTCATGCTGAACAAGCCGCCGGGTATCGTCTCTACCAGCAGCGACCCTTCAGGCCGGATGCGCGTGATCGATCTGATCAACACGCGCAATCGCGTCTACAACGTTGGTCGGCTTGATAAATCCAGTGAGGGTTTGATCCTCGTCACCAACGATGGTGACCTGGCAAACCGCTTAACTCATCCACGTTTTGGAGTGGAGAAAAAGTACCACGTACAAGTCGTCGGCCACCCTAACCGGGAAAGCCTTCAAGCGCTGACTGATGGCGTTTACCTAGCAGAGGGACGTGCCAAAGCCACCAGTGCAAAATATCTCAAACGTAGCAAAGACACGAGTTGGATCGAAGTCGTTCTTCAGGAGGGACGCAATCGTGAGATTCGGCGACTACTTGCCAAGATCGGCCACAAAGTTCTGACGCTGCGGCGTGTGTCCATTGGTACGCTCAGACTTGGCGAACTACCGGTTGGCGCTCACCGCGAGTTGACCGTGATTGAGCTTCGGGCGCTCAAGAAAGCGTCTGCCAGTGACAAAACGAAAGGGCGTTCGGCTGCAAAGAAGGCAGTCGCTAGCCGCAAGAAACCGCGCGACTTGGCTGAAGTCAAAGAACTGGCGAAGAAGCCCACACGAAAGACCAAATCGGCGGCAAAGCAATCCAAGAAAAAGAAAGCGTCACGCAGCGGATCAGCCAAAGTCGGCAAGGCAGCCAAACCTGTCCGAAAAGAATCGGGGGGACGCGGTCGTGCCCAAGCGGCACCAAAGCTCAGGAAGCAAAAGAGAAAGAAACGACGGTAGATGGTCTCTGCCTTAGCGGGTTATAAAAACCTGTTGGAGCGCTCGTGTTCAACAAAGTCTCTGTCGCCCAACGGAGGCCCACCCCGTGCTGCAACAACTAAGCCTTAACCGACGCGTCAAAAGCTCGGTCTTCGAACGGTTCGGAATTGTCACAGTTCTGATATGTGTCCCGGTCCAATTGGTAAAGCCGCTGCCCTTCGGGCGTTGGGTAATTGGCGCTCACGCAAGCTTGGCAAAGACCGTCCTGAGGAATTCCAATCGCCTTGGACAATGATTCGACCGGCAAAAACCGTAACGAATCGCAACCCAGAACACTCGCCATCTCATCTTGAATCTCATCGGTCAATGGCTCGCCCGGCGGATAAAAATTTGGCGCAAACAACTGCTTGATTGTCGACATGTCGATTCCGTAAAAACATGGGGCAACAATCGGCGGGCACGCCACCCGGACGTGAATCTCTTTAGCGCCTCCCTCTTCACGCAAACGCTGCAAAAGTGCCTTCATGGTTGTTGAACGAACGATCGCATCTTCCACCAACACCACACGCTTACCAGCCAGCACTTCACGCAGTGGCGTGTACTTGGTTTTAGCTTTTCTGGCGCGGTCTTCCTGCGAAGACTCGATAAACGTCCGACCGCTGTATCGATTGCGCATCAATCCCTCGCGCGAAGGAATTTTCAGATGAAACGCCATCGAATCCGCGGCGGCCTTACTGGTGTCGGGCACCGGCACAACGATTGTGTCTTCGTCGATCTCAAACAGATTCCATTGCTTCTCAAGTCGAGCCATTTCCTTGCCCAACTCGGTGCGTGCCAGATAGACGCTCCGGCCGTCAAGCGTACTGGCAACATTGGCGAAGTAGATCCATTCAAAGAAACAGTGAGCACTCTTTTGCGGAGTCTCTTCTTCCAAATAGGACTGAACTTTTATTTTTCCATCGATAATGGTGACGGCATGTCCCGGCGGCAGCGATTTGATCGACTCGCGTTTGTAACCTAGATTCAATAACGCCACGCTCTCACTGGCAGCCGCGAACAAGCCGTCTTCGACCGCATAACACATCGGCTTAATCCCCAGCGGATCTCGCGCGATCAGCATTTCGCCCTTCGCATTGAGGTAGGCAATCGAATAGGCACCATCGAGTCGCCGGGCAATGTTGCGGATCAGCTCAACCAAACAAATATTAGGATCAGCTGTCAACTCTTTGCTCAACTCGTGCATCAACACTTCGGTGTCAGAGTTGCGAACCAAGTGGTGGTTGTCATTTTCCAACAGGTCACGCGCCAGTTCATTGAAATTGGACAGCTGCCCGTTGAAGCCAAACGTAAACCACTGGCGAGTGTCAAAGTGATGATTCTCAAAAGGCTGAGCGTAGCTTCGGTCGTCCTTGCCACAGGTGGCATAGCGCACATGGCCGATCGCAGCAGAACCTACGTACCTCTGCATCAACGATTCAGCTTTTTTGCTGTGCGAAAGCCGAAAGACCTCCTGAACACTACCGAGCTCGCGATAGGTATCTAGTAGCTGGCCATTAGCAGGATCGGCATCGTATCTGGAGATGCCCGCCGACAACTGACCGCGATTCTGCATATCCAGCAGCATTCGAATGATCAAGCGCGATGAATTCTTACGATCTTTACCGGGGCACAGCTGGCTGACCGCGCCCGTTGGCAGGTGATAAATTGCGGCGACGCCACATTCGTGGTGCAGTTCACT
>CAYTPS010000346.1:0-805 GCA_964439245.1 uncultured Pirellulaceae bacterium
CTTCTGTTGAACGTAGAACAGCACGATCGTCGCCAATGGCAGAATGTTCAAGTACGGTCCCAGCCAACCGGTCTCCGAACCCAATACGGCCGGCATCCAGTCTTTCCAATAAAGGAACTGGTCTGGTGCCGACAGGTCGCTGCACCATCCTAAACCCGGAAACAATGGCTGATCGCGGAGAGCGATGTCGGCCGAGAGCCCACGGTATAGCCCAAGGAAAATCGGCAGCTGAATGAACATCACCAGACAGCCACCAAGCGGTTGGTAGTTGTGTTTCTTAAACAGCTCTCTTTGAGCCATCCCGCGCTCTTGCATGTCATCGTATTTGTCTGCGATCTCTTTCATCTGCGGTTGCAGCGCTTGCATCATTTGGGCGTTCAACGCCGCCTTGCGAGAGAATGGGATCATCAAGATTCGGACCATGATGGTCAACAAAATGATTGGCAGCCCATACGAAATGCTGCCTGTCATGACGTACAGAATGTTCAGCACCCACAACAATGGTTTCGAGCACCACCAGAACCAACCGAACGCGCGGTTGTCATCCAAACCGTAGTGGATGAGGGCGTCGTGGTCTTTGGGGCCGGAGAAAACTTCGAAGGTGCGTTTGATACTGCCGCCGGCGGGAACCTCGAAATCCTCGTAAATCAAACAGGTACAATCCACCAGACGTTTGAGTTTCGCGTTTTCGGGTAGTTCGGCGCCATTGGTAACAGCATTGATGTTGTTGACAACCGATAGTTTGTCGCTGTTGATTAGTGAGACGTTGAAGTACTGGCTATCGACCCCCACCCAATTCCATTGT
>CAYTPS010000346.1:815-2519 GCA_964439245.1 uncultured Pirellulaceae bacterium
GGATTCTTGCCCGTGTTGGTCAGAATTTCGTTACCACTGAGAAACCTGTAAGGACGTTCGGGCGTCGATGACGTAACGTCTCTGGCGCCAGCGACTCCCATTAGTGAATTGCCGCCAAAAATCTTGTTGGCGTACCACCACGTTTCCGATGGCGTACCGGTCGGGCCCACCAACGAGTAGCCAAGTTTCTGAGCGACATCCGAGCGATTGAAGACCTCGATCTCTAAATTCCAGTGCCACGAGCGCGAATTAACGGACGTTAAATCTTCTTCGGTGACTTTGGGAAGAATGTAGCGCTTGACGACTTCGATGGGCCCTTTTAGATCCAACGGAGTCAGCAAGTCCTCACCAATAACAAAACGCGCTTCGACGGCGTCGTTGCCGTTGATATTAGTGCGAGAGATTTCCCAGTCGTCGACTTCCATTTGGTTGTCGATCGACTCCCACAGACGCTGAGCCTCGTCGTAGGGCTTTTTCAGCATCAGCGAGAACGACTCAGTAAAGCTTTGTTTTGGGTCCAACTCACTAGGTTCGGGGCGAACGAGCTCGATGGGTTTCTGACCCAGTGTCACGGCAAACGAGATCGGAGAGTCATCGCGCGTAATGTCGAGGGTCGTATCCTGGCCCGGTTTTGTTTCGGCCAACATTAACTCAAATTCATACCGGCCGGCAACCGGTTGGCCGTTGAATGAAGTAATGACGTCACCTGCTTCAAGACCGCCTGTGACAGTTTGTGAGGTGGCGTTGAACGCGGGGGTACCATGGCCGACAACGCCAACGAGGCAGCCTTCGTCGGTATCCTCTAGCTCTAACGCTCCGACGTAGCCGTAACGTAAATCGCCATCGCGGTAGCGTAAGCGGCCTTTGAAGTCGCGACTGTTTACTTCCACGCGGCGGAGCGTTCCTCCACGACTGTTAATCGTCAACAGATAACGTTCTCCGCTATCCGGTGCCAGCGAACCGATACTCGTGAGCTTGCTTCGGTTCTCAGCAGCCCGATAGTTCCACGCGTTGAGGATGGCATTCTTGTTTGCGGTCTCAGGCTTACGTTCTGCGATAAGCCTATCAATTTCCAAATTGGTCAAGCCGCGCTTTTTCACATCGTCGGCAGGGGCCGCCTTCGATCTCTCCGATCCTGCGGCAAGCTCAGATGCGGTCAGGATTTCTGGGATCTCTTGGTCTTTAGATTTCTCAGCCGGAAGATCTGCGGTGTCTTCCGCGCTACCGTCATTGGCACTGCCTTTGTCGTCCGTTTCGACTTGAGATGTTTTGGTCGTAACTGCTTGAGCAGGCTTTTCACGATCGTGCTGACCAACATCCGGCGCGGGGCGAAGAGCCAGCGCTATCATCATGAAGGTGGAGGAGAGAAGTATGAAAAGAATCGATCGGCTGTTCACCAATTTGGTCCTGTAAAACTTAAGCGAAAGTGCGAGGTCAGGAAGCTTATGTTGCTTCGACCAAAACCGTGTTACCCGAACATCGGCTGATCTTGGAAAGCGAACTGACAGAAACGCGAGATTGTAAAACAAACGGCCAAATTCCGTTATTCCAAAGGTGGGCTTTTTCGGGAAAATCCGGTCAGCAGATCACGATAAAACTGAGTTTTCGACGCATTTGCCCGGTTGAGTCCGGCTCCCGCTGATTAATCTCTCCAGTGATCTCAAATTGGGGCAAAAGCGTATCATCGTAACGTGGAAGAACTAA
>CAYTPS010000346.1:2529-5382 GCA_964439245.1 uncultured Pirellulaceae bacterium
TTGATTAGCTTCGCTTCGGTCGGGCGTGGAGCGCAGTTGCCTTCTGCTCCGGTGCTTTAAATTGTGTGATTGGTCAGCTATGCTGAAGCTCTAGGTGCGCCGGGGCGGCCAAATGATTCGTACTATTCCTCTTGGTGCTCAGGCACTGTACTGCGGTTGTGTCCTAGGTGCTTCCTTGCGTGCAAGCCGATTACAGATGCCGGGGAGAATAATGTGCCGCACTTGGAGCATTCATTCCGGCGGAGCTGATTGGCTGATCTTGCCTGCCTAGTGACCCCCGCCGCTATCTGGCTCAACTACTTTTCCACATTTCGATTCGACTCCCTGCTGAACCAGACACCTCCATGATATTTCGGAAGCTGATCGTAACTATTGCTTTGATTGGGGGGCTCGTGTTTGCCTCCAGCTGCTTGGCGAAATTTCCTATGTCGGGTTTGTGAGGCCTTCTCGATGATGTTGGTGGCTGACTGCCGCCAACCAATGCACTAGTTTCAGTGCATGCCATTTGGTTTTCAATCATTGTCCCGCTGTTGGTCGCGTCTGTGTGGATTTGGCCAAGGACTTGGAATCGAAGATTTTGGTTCAGTGCGTTCGTGCTGACGCTGCTCGCGGCCATGATCTGGGTGGGAGCGGATTTATACAATTACCAACGTAACGGTGGTAAATGGCTGCAATTGCCGCTACGATCGCTTTATGTGCTTTTGAGCGCGACGGACTTGCCTGCAATGCAGTTCGTAATTGGCAGTTTGCTTGCTTCTATCTTCTCACAACGTAGTCGCTACTCTGCGGACAGTGACTTGAAACACGCTGCCGCATCTGACACAACACTTGAAAACAATGACGAAGCATAAACTTGGGAGGCTAACTCGCGCGATAACACCGTGTTTCCGAACCAGTCGTCAAGTTGCTTCGGTTTGATTGTCACTGCCGTTCATTGAACAACCGAATGAGATTCAAAGAGCCTGCGGTGCTACTGGTTCAGTTCACCATAGTTATCACACTTGTGTGAGTGACGGCAATCGAACGCTGCTGACGATCTGAGACACCTTTGAATCTTTTATTGAGGCGTCCGCACACCTCTTCGTGAACCAGAATTTGATAGCGACCTGAGAGGCGATAAAGCTTCGGAGAGGCAAACCCAGTCTCTCAATCTCTAGCGGCCTTCCAACAGCCTGTCACCGAGGAAATTGTCCAAGGCTTCGATCGCATGAATCCTTGCGCGTGTTGGTTCGGCATCGTATTCAACACGTCGAAATTCAATTTTCGAATCATCAACGATCACGTAGCTGCTGCGCGGATCTCCGTCGCGCGGTTGACCGACACTGCCAACGTTGACCATGATCTTCTGCTCGCCCAATTCGTATTCGTTTCCGATTTCCGTCGGGGAATAAAAGCGGCAGTTTTCGGTGAAGATTCCCGGAACGTGGGTGTGCCCCTGAAAGCAATATTGATGAATAAAGCCGAACAGCCGTTCCATCTTACGCTGATTGTAGACGTCTTCAGGGAACACGTACTCATTGAGTGGGCTGCGCGGAGAGCCGTGGACGAATAAGAAATCTCCATCTCGATGGGTGCGGGGCAGTTTGGCCAGGAAATCCCAGCGCTCGCTGGCGCCTTCGATGGAGTTGTCTTCTAATTGGTGTCGCGTCCAAAAAATCGCTTTTTCCGCGCCACTGCTGAAACCATCGGGATCGAAGAGGGCACCATTGTCATGGTTACCCAGCAACACCAGCTGGAAATTTTTGCAGGCGTCTATGCACTCACGCGGATTAGGACCATATCCGACTACATCGCCAAGGCAGAATATTTCATCGACTTGTTGATTTTCGATGTCGGCCAATACAGCGCTTAGGGCTTCCATGTTCCCATGTAGGTCGCTGATGATCGCGCGTTTGGACAATTATGGCTCGGCGGTTGAAGAGAGCGGTGTCGTGAAGACAAATCATTGAAATCAACCCTCAATATATCGAGCCAGTGTTTCCTGAAAACCCGACTTGGAGGCAACCAGCAGAAAAACGGCCAATCTGGAAAATGCGCCGCGAGGCCAAAGAGGTGAGCCATAGGTTCGTTCCGCATAGATTTCGTCGCCAAAACATCCTGCCGGCGATGATTTCTAACGGCCACTTAGCAAACGGTCACCCAGCATGTCGTCCAGATCTGGAATCGCGTAGATCTTGTCGCGCGTGGCTTCAGCATCATATTCAACGCGGTAGTACTGCACGGTACGTTCGTCGGTGTCTAGGACTGCGAAACACGAGTCACGATTGTCGTCCCGCGGTTGGCCGACAGAACCCACGTTGAACATGCATTTTTCTTCATTCAACTGATAGGTGAGATCGGGAAGCGTACTCGGTGCCAAAAACTTTCTCGATTCAGTGAAAACACCCGGCAGATGTGTGTGACCTTGAAAACAGTACTGCTCAAAACGGCTTAAGAGCATATCCATCAAACCGGTTTGGTAGATGTGCTCTTCAAACACGTACTCGTTTGTTGGGTCACGAGGCGAACCATGCACAAACAGGAACTCTCCTTCGTCGTGGCGACGGGGAAGTCCGCCAAGGTAATCCCACCGCTGGTCCGCGCGGTCCATGTCAGGGTCGTTCTCGAGTTGTTCGCGCGTCCAAAAGATAGCTTTCATGGCCACCGGATTAAATCCCTCAGGATCAAAGATGGCGGCTTGATCGTGGTTGCCCAAAATTACCAGTTCGCAACGTTCGGCAACCGTATCCAAGCACTCGATCGGATTGGGCCCGTAACCGATGACATCACCGAGCCAGGTGATCGAATCCACAGACAGGGTATCAATTTTCGCCAACACGGCCGTAAGTGCTTCCAAGTTTCCATGGATGTCAC
>CAYTPS010000347.1:0-5360 GCA_964439245.1 uncultured Pirellulaceae bacterium
CAGTTACAGGGGAAATGGAGTTTTGGCTCCGAATCGTTATAATACCCGATTGCTCAGGATCGGAAAGAAACGTGATTTTGAAATCGCGCAATTTGGTCAAGTTAATTTCGGCTCCATTGACCGGTCAGTCTGGGCGACGGAGATCAATGCAACCCTAGCATTCCTTCAGAGCCTAATCGAAACCTCAAACCAAAAAACAGGGAACCAAATGCCCAAGAAAGTAAATTGGCACTATCACCGCAAGGGATGAAAATCATGCACCAAAACGCAAGAGTTTCTTGCGGAAGCAGGGATTGTTCCTTCGGTTACCGTCGACGCCAAGAAAGAAGTTCATCAAAAATCGCATGCAGTTGAACTGTTGTCCAGCGCGTCGAAGTTACATGCTGCCAAGGGTAAAAAGGTCGTGGCAGTTGACTTAAAAAAAAGCGAACTGAGCACCGAGGAAATTTTGAAGTTGATCTTGGGCCCAACGGGGAACTTACGAGCGCCAACTTTGCGTGTTGGCAAATCGCTCGTCGTTGGTTTCAACGAAGAAATGTACAGTAGTGTATTAGAGTAAAATTCTGCCGCGGGTTTTCCAGTCGACCCGCGAAGCGCTCTGCCAAAACTTGACGCGATTCAAGATCTGCAATGGCATGAGACTTCTGAACTAAATGCAGCCACCTCTCCCTGCGGTGGCGTATTTCTTGGCCCACCGAAGAACAGATACTGGACGCCCAAACGCAGACTGTAACGGATATACCGATTGGGTAGTCTCTCTACGCGTATCTGGCGGGTTTTCGCTCAAAACAATTTTGTCGGCAGTTGGTGGGGAACTATATTGAGGACTGAATTTTTTGCCTGCGAACCCTCGCACGCATCTAAGCACAAACGAACTCTGGAGATTTTTTCGATGACCAAACTACTCAAGAAAGTTGCTATCGCGGCAATGCTAACACCGTTCTTATTCGGTAGCTTTGCTGCTGCTCAGGAAGTTGCGGGGCCTGATGGAGGAACAGTACTTTACGTAAACCTTTCCCAGGACCGCGAACTGTCGGGGGAATTGGTTGAAATGGCCGACATGAAAGTGACAACCAGCTTCGGCGAAGTTGCGATTCCTTTCTCAAAAATCGATGGCATCAAGTTGCATGCAGATGCTTCTGATTCATCCGTTATCGCTTTCAAGAACGGTGACCTTATTACTGGTAAAGTCGTTCTTGACCAAGTCAAGCTAAAAACTGACTGGGGGGCAGCTCACGTCAACACGACTCAGATCGAGTCTGTTACGACCACAAAGAATGCCAAATTCTTTTCAGACATGAGTGCTGGTAAGCGCAAGTGGCGTTTCTCGAAGGCGCCAATGAGCACCGGTAGAGCCCCGACAAACGCGACCACTGCTCCACGATTCTCAAACAATTAGAGATCGCTTGTGCGTTAGATCAGTCAGCTTCGAAGAATTGGGGCTGGCTGATTTATGCGTGTGGTATTGTTAAGTAATGCGCCTGGGTTTTATCAGACCTTGTAAACAACGTGTTCAAGTGGTCCGACCACTGTCCTACTTCTTAGTCTAGCCGAATGTTGTTGCATCAAAGAAAGTTCGTCACCATGAAATCGAGTCTAATTTGCCTGCTTGCTTTGGTCTGCTCTGTCGTGACCGTTTCCAGCGCCTACGCTGCTGGTGAAGAGGAACGCGTCTCAGCCGTGATCGTTTTGCAGGATGCGGATGTCGCATCTCTGAAGCAAACGGGTTATATCAAGATGGCGATCCCGCCAGCGCTGATTAACCGCGTTGATTCAGTGACCCTAAAGCGGCCTCAGCGATTCAAAGATGAAGCAGCCGTCATATTCAGTGATGTAGATCGTCGAAAGGCTATGGTGTCAGTGCGAATCGATGACGCGACCATGGAACAAATCGATTATCAGCCTGTTGAGTTGAAGATCTACGAATCCGGATTTTCGAGTATTGTTGTCGAGTATCGTCCGGGCAATGCGAAGCCAACGAAGAAGGCGTCGAAAGACGATGACGTCCCATTTGTAGTCAGTTTGGACAACTCCAAATCTTTGACTGGGCGGCTCGCCGATATGAAAGAGTTCTCGATCAAGTCGGAGCTGGGCGAGATCGATGTGGTCCTGAAAGATGTTTCACAAATCACTTTTGAGGATGACGACAGTGCCACTGTGCAAATGAACAACGGCGACAAGGTCTCCGGAGCGATCGACTTCCGCAACATCACTATCGACAGCCGATGGGGCCTAGAAGATCTAAAGGTTTCTGACATTACAAGCATTGCAAGATCGCTTGAAAACTCCATTGCAGATCCGAACGTCATGATGATGTCGCCAGCGATGCCAATGTCTCTTCCGCAATCCATGCAGGTTCCTCAGGTTTCAATTCCGCAACCGATGACGTCAATGCCGGGCTACCCGCAAATTGATAGTTACTCATATCCGAACAACCCGCGGATCGACGCTGTTCCTCAGCCAATTACAGAGGCCTATGATCCGTACATTGGACAACAGATATTTGATCAGGCGGTCGATCAATTGATGCAGCCCATGGAAATGATGCCGATCGATCAACAGTTCGGTCCGTTTTTCGGGGAGGCAATGCCCATTGGGGAACCAATGCCCATCGGCGAACCAATGCCGCTTCAAGAACAACCTGTCGGTGGTTTTGGTGAAATGATTCAAAACCAACAGGAGATCACCTCGGAAGGAAGCGGATCGTCCAATGCCGACAATGATTTCTGGTTCTTCCCACAATAAACTTCAAGCCACAACCATGATGGCCGAGAGAAAACCCTTGGTCGGCACAACAAAAGAATTACCTATTCAAAACTCAAGTGAATCCTTGGAGGTTCCATGTTTCAAAAACTAGTTCTAACAGCAGTGGTTACTGTTTTCGCTCTTTCATCGTCTGCCTTCGCACAAGATCGATATTCGTTGACTTTGAACAATGAATATTTGACAAATTTGAAAGCATCCGGCAGTCTTAAATCCGAAGTCAGTGAATCCGCTCGCAACAAGATTGGATTTATCGAACTTCGTTACGACGACAGCAAGGACAAAACGCCGATCGAGCTGGATGTTGATATCACACGTAGTGGACCTGATGCAGTGATCGTGCTGGACAACGAATTGATCGCGAAGATCAAGGGTCAGCCCGTTCGCATTCCTGCCAGAGAAAATGGTTTCTCACGTGTTCTGCTGAAGTACGATGCTCCTGCTGTTGGCAACGCGTCCAGCGAGATAATCAGCGAAGATCTACTGTTCATTCGGTTGAGTGACGTCAAATCACTAGCGGGAGAATTGGACGAGATCACAGAAATCACCATGACCACCAAGTTTGGCGATGTAACTATCCCCATGGAACAAATCGCCGGTATCAAGCTCCACACTGATGAAGATGATTCGGCGGTGGTTGTTATGGTCGATGGCGATGTACTGACCGGCGTGCCATCTCTTCCGACGTTGCAACTCAGCACCGATTGGGGCAAAGCCGAAATCAATCCAGAAGCGGTTCAGTCAATCACCACAACGAGCAACAGCAAGTTTTCCCGTCAGAATACGGACTTCGGTACACGCTGGACGCTTAGAACTGGCAACTCATTTGCTCCGGGAATGTAAACAACATCCCAAGCAGCGATTCTGAGTAGGTAGCGCATCGTGACAGATTTCTGTTGCGGTGCGTTTTTCTATTGGTTTCTCATTTAGGGGCGCGTCTGGCCGGCAGATTCTGCCTTGTTGAGCGCCGCCACCAAACGCTCGGTCACATCTTCATGCTGCTCGGACAAATTGGTCAGCTCACCGGGGGCGTTCTCCAAGTCGTACAGCTCGTGGCCAAGATCCTGGCCTTGGCCATAGCGGTAGATGAGCTTCCACTTTTCCGAACAAACGGCGATCGCGCTGTCTTTGCCATTGCCTAAAATGAACAAAGCCTCACGGTCAGCAATGCGTTTTTGCTTCCCGACTAGCACCGGTAGCAAACTAAAGGAGTCCTCGGCAACACCCAACGGAAGTTCGTGGTCGACGATATCAGCCGCAGTTGCGAACATGTCAGTAAGGCTAAAGGGGCAATCAGATACAGTTCCTGGCTCGATGTGTTTGGGCCACCGCGCGATAAACGGCACGCGATGCCCTCCTTCGTAGGCTTTGCCTTTCCCGTCATGCCACGGCCCATTGGCAACATGGCCCATCTTTTTGGCATCCGCCTTGGCCGTTTTAAATTTCTCTTCAATGTCCCCCGAATTGTTGGCAAGATTCAATCGAACACCCTGTGTACCCTTGAAGTCTCTGGGGTCAGCGCCATTGTCACTCGTGAAAATCAAAAGTGTATTCTCTGTCAAATCTAATTCGTCAAGGGTCTCGAGGATCTCGCCAACATGCGAGTCAAGTTCCTGAATGTAGTCGCCGTAAAGACCAGCGCCGCTAGTACCACGAAACGGCGCAGCCGGTGTGACGTGGGTATGAGGACAGCATGCCGCGAAGTAAAGAAAGAAAGGCTGATCAGCACTACCACGAATGAAGTCGATTGCCTTGCTGGTCAGCACCGTATCGACCTGATCCTCAATACGTGGCTCAGCAAGCCCCTCAGGAAAATCACGGGCTTTGACAATACTGTAGGACTCACCAGGAGCGCGGCCCACAATATCATGATTTTCAATGAAGGCGCGTGTTGAATCGTTATGGTTCGATGGCACACCGAAATGGTAGTCAAAACCTACCTCTAACGGCCCTTTGATGGGAGGTGCATTCCAGTCCTTGCTGTAACCCAAATGCCATTTTCCAATAGCGGCCGAACGATAGCCGGCGTCCTGTAGAAAAGATCCGATCGTCGTTTGCCCCGGTTTGAGTCGGTAACCGTTGCCGCGTTTGTGCTGTCGCCACGGGCATGTTCCAGTAAGCAATCCATACCGCGATGGCGAGCACAGAGAAGCAGCTGAATGCGCGTCAGTAAACCGCATTCCTTGGCTGGCCAAGCGATCGATGTTAGGAGTCACAATCTTTTCGGCCCCGTAACAACTTACGTCTCCGTAACCAAGGTCGTCCGCAAATATGACGATGATATTCGGAAGACTTGGTTCATCTCCTTTCGCCGTCGACGAAAGCTCCGAGAGTTCCATGCAGACAAGAAAGGCGGTTAGTAAGATTGTTTGCTTTAACATTTGGCCTATTTGAGAATGAAGGGAATAGCTTGAATCAAAATTCGCTTAATTGCACAATTCGCTCAGCTCTGTCACTCGTCATCTGGTTGGCTGTTAAGCTTCTCGATCGTCTCTACCAGCAATGCATCTTGTGATGGAAACACGGTTCGCATATCGATAAAGAATTGATCGTTATGCACTCTACCAATCACACCGAATTCTGCGTTACGTAATCTT
>CAYTPS010000348.1:0-5335 GCA_964439245.1 uncultured Pirellulaceae bacterium
CAGTAATACCAACCAAATGTTGAGGCCCAGTTAATCCCTCTCGCACTGCCGACGCTACGAAGTGGGAAAGCTTAGCACCGCCGCCAACCACCATTGTGTCGCCTTCGACATCAATTTGGCCAAATGCCGGTGCCGACAGGTGCAAGACTAATCCTGCAATACCTTGAGTCCTGATCAGCAAATTCGTTCCCGATCCCATCAACCGGACGGGAAGGTCGTTTTCGGCAAATCGCTTAACCAATGAAACCAATTCGTCTTTGGTTGTGGGCTCCGCAAAGTATTCCGCCACGCCTCCGATGTTTAATCGCGTATAAGCGGCAAGGGGTTCGTTCTCGCGAACGATATGTTCAAAACCGGAAATCAAAGACACTGTCTTCCTCGGAAAAAAGTCACACTCACTAAACCGTAAAGAATAACCAATTTTTCGACTTTAGGCAGCCCTATGTAGAGCTGCCCTGCTGAATCAGACGCCTCTAACTAAATACCGCCGGTAGCGGTCCGGTACTATCGGCAAATCGATCCACCGAAACGCCGCTCGCGTTGAGCATGCTGACCAACAGATTCGACATCGGCGTGTGCTTTTCATCAAACACGTGATATTGACCGTGCTTGACCCCCATGGAATTTCCGCCCGCAAGCACTAGCGGATAGTTTCGAGCATTGTGTGTCGAACTACAGGCGCTTCCGTATAACACGAGGGTACTTTCTAACAGTGGACCGTGCTCATCGCGAGTCTCCTTCAAACGTTTCAACAAATACGCAAACTGGCTCGTCAGCCACGCATCATACCGCCCCCAATCGACCCAGTGGTCCTCCGCCTTGTCGTGCGATATTCCATGGTGGCCCTTTTTTATGCCGAGCGCAAGATTGGGGAAATTTTCACCAAATCCCATCCCGTCCTCACGGGCCATCATATATGTCATCACGCGCGTTAGATCTGTTTGGAAACCAAGCACCATCAAATCGATCGTCGCACGAATGTATGATTCAGGATCAATCGTAACGTCCGTATTTAGGTTCAAGTTGCTTGGATCGATGTCTTCCATGGGAACATCCAACCATTTTTCATTTCGCAAAACCTGCCCTTCAACCGTACTGAGCGCGGTCATGTACTGATCCATCGTCTGATTGTCTTTGTGCCCCAACATCTTTTTCATGCGGCGGCTGTCATCAAGAATCAAATCGACGATCTTCTTTTTCTGCTTCAGGCTTTTGCGGCGTTGGTTGGTTGTGGCTCCCCCGCCTAGCGCGAAATAACGCTCAAAGATCTCACGTTGCCGATGTTCGGATGGCACAGGTCTTCCATTGGCGTCAAACGAAAGGGTAGACACACGCGACTTATATCCAACACCGCCATCGGTTGACAGCGAAAGTGAAGGGAAACGGGTATGCTCACCCAGCGTTCGGGCAGCAAGCTGATCGGCGGAGATACGATTTTTGTAGGAACTGCCACGCACGTCTCCGCCGGTCAGCCAAGTATCGCCCGCGGCATGGCCAAGCACCTCTCGGCTTAACGGATGACTGAGACCGCCCAATATAGAGATGTCAGCGCGAAACCCTTCCAGCGCGCCGAGCGACTTGGTCAACTTGTACTGGTCGCCTTGACCGCTAGGAAACCAACTCCAATCTTTGTGGTGCTTGTTATCTTTCGGTGGTAGCCCTACACCATTGGGGAAATATACAAAACAAATTCGCTTGGGTCGGGCTGTCGACACAGCAGCCCCCGCCTCTGAGGCCATGCACTCGAGAAATGGCAATGCACAGGCGACGCCCGCGCCGCGAAGAAATGTTCTACGATTTAGCCTGAAAGACATAGATAGTCCTTGGTTGATTTCAGTATTGCACCGCAGCGATAATTCAGTTCCCTGAGAACGATTTGCTTTGTACGATTTGTCGAAACACGGCTCGGAGCGTCTTTCCATCGCTCTTCACGCGATCAACGATCTCAGCGATTTCCTCCTCGTCCGAGAAACGCACATCACGTCCAATTGCCCATGCAAATAGGTGTTCGACCAGAGCGGTTAGAAACTTGTCTTGCTTCTTCTCAAGAATGTACTGTTTTATTTCCTCGATTCCATCGACTTCTGTTCCGTCTGGCAAGACCGATTTTGCATCCACAGGTTTTCCATCTATCTTAGCTTGATACCTGCCGACTGCGTCATAGTTTTGAAAAACAACTCCATACGGATCGATCTTTTGGTGGCAGTTCAAACAGGATGGTTTGTCTCGGTGTAGCTCCAACTGCTGCTTGAGGGTCAGATTTTCGAACCCCGGAGTTTCTGGATCAAGGTCAGGCACATTCGGCGGCGGAGGTGGCGGCGTTTCACCTAGGATCTTTTCCTTCAGCCAAACCGCCCGTTTAATGGGATGAGCCTGACTACCGTCGGAGTGACCGCTCAAAAATGCCCCCTGAGAGAGTAGGCCACCGCGATGCTGCTTTGATTCAAGTGAAACAGCGCGGAAATGCGAACCAATCACATCTTCGATACCGTAGAATTCTGCAAGGTTTTGATTCAGCATCGCGTAGTCTGAATCAATCAAATCCGTAGCAGGGCGATTTTCCTTCAGTACGTGATGTAAAAAGTGAAACGTCTCTTCAGCCATGTCTGATTTGACAAACCGGGTAAATTCAGGATAGACACGTACGTTGGTCTGAATGTTCTCATGACGGTCAATTCTCAACCACTCTCGGGCAAACGTTCGGATCATTCGCCAGACCTTTGGATCGTCCAACATACGATCGACCTGCTTCAACTTCTGGTTCACAAGTTTGCCGTCTCTCGCAAGCTCCAAGAGTGTTTCATCAGGAGGCGAATTCCACAAGAAGTAAGACAGCTTTGACGCAAGTTGAAACTGCAGGTCATTCGCCGGTGCATCTTCCGCTTCTGCCTTATCCACCAAGAATAAGAAATTCGGTGAACACAACACGGCCACTAGAACCTCTTTAACGCTTTGGTGATAGTTGTCGAAATCATCTCTGTTGGATTTCCAAAACGCTAAATAGCGATCGATCTCTGCAGCGGTTGCTGGCCTTCGAAAAGCACGCCTTACGAACCTATCTAGAACTGCTCGAGTATACGCCTCACTCTCTGAGGTTACCTCCCCGCCTAACTCTGAGGCGTCAAAGAATACATCTGTATGGCTTTTCGGCGGCCAGACAGGAAACCAAGGCGCCTCGACCTCTACCGATTTCAACAGGACAGGCGGACCCGAGTCAGCGCGATCTTTCACCAAATAGTCGTTCCAGATTCCAAAAATCGCAATGTTGGCTAATGGATCGGTTGAATCGTCGTCAAAGAATGGCATCGGCAAGTTCTCAAGCCGACCGACAAACTCAATCTGCTTGACGTCCCCCACGGTTTCGCCGAGCAACTTTGAGTCATCGAATGTCCGGTAGTCCATGCCATCATCGGTACGGGTACCAGCGAATGCTCGAAGAGACGGCGTTGCAGAGAAGTATTTCGTCTGGTTCTTTTCCGTTTCGCCGAGCAGATTCTTTGTGACGAGGGCATCCGCCGAAAGCGGAGTAACAAGAACTTTCTCAAATCCGACAAAAAATCTCCCCCCAATACGTAGCCTGTGATCTCCCTTCTTCAGCCAAGCTAACGTCACTGGTGTTGTGATTCGCGTTTCATCTTCGTCGTCGGCCGACAGGCTCAATCGTTGTTGTTCACGAAAGCGATCAATCGCTAGTTCCAGTGATGGCATGCGATCTTGTGCCGCCCACGGATGGACGAGATCAATCTGGTACAATCCATCTTCAGGAACTTCTAACGGATACCTAGCAAAGGTGCGTTCGGGCAGATCGGTAGGCGACAAAACTCCGTCGTCCAATTCCATTCCTGCATGAGACTCACAATCGCTAGCCAACAGGGTGATTGTGTTATCAGCTGGCGGCGCGGGAGATTCATTTCGAAGGCTGATAAATCCTTCACGGTACATCTCGGTGCCTTGGAGGGTTGTCTTAGACGCTCGAACGCGCATCCGAAAATCACCAGTCACTGGCAGTTGGTCGCGGAAAAGTATTTTGAGATTCGGAGACGGCCCCTGCCACGATTTGGGTGTGGTCTCCCTATGCGGAACTGCTGAATAGAGGAGCAGACCTTCCGGACGCATCGTGAAACGATCATTGGCCGATCCCCGCATACCAATCCCGACCACGTTCTCTCGTGACTTATGTTCTCTTCTGGCCTTCGCATCAGCAACTTCAACTGGCTCACCTTGCTCAGTAAGAAACTCAACTTTGAAGTCCTCATTGGCAATCGGAATTGCTTGATAGCCCCTTACCTCCGCTCCACTGCGGGTGGACCGCTGAGAATCAATGTTCTCGCCAAACGTGACTCGCAACCGCAGCGTCTCAGGACGCGGTCCAGTTTTGATGGCTGCGTCGAGAGCCGATCTTGCAAGTTTCTCCCAGTAATCGATGTGCAGTGACGA
Source organism: uncultured Pirellulaceae bacterium (assembly GCA_964439245.1). Classification (GTDB taxonomy): domain Bacteria; phylum Planctomycetota; class Planctomycetia; order Pirellulales; family Pirellulaceae; genus Mariniblastus. The sequence continues at coordinate 4,438 of CAYTPS010000348.1, forward strand.
CGTCTGTAAAACACTGCCGTTGTTGCTGAACCCCATCTCTGACTTTCCGTCTTCAGGAAGCACATCACCGAAGTTAACCGACACGCCCAGCAGATCCTTCAGGCTATTTGTGTATTGAGCGCGAGTTAACCGTCTTACCCCATCGGAAGGCGTCGCTTTGTGTTGTTCTGCAACCTGTCTTAGTGACGATGTCAGCCAATGAGTCAGTTGCCGCCGCTCTGCGTCTGAGGGTTGAGGCATGTCTTCTGGCGGCATGTCGCCTGAATTGATTACGTCCAGCACCGCCTTCCACGCCTCGGCATCGTTGCCGTCAGTCATTCGAATATCAAACGTGTCTAAGGCAACATCCCCGCTGATTTCTTCACCCGCATGACACTCGAAACAATATTTAGTCAATAAAAGGTTAGCCGCCGATGGCGACAAGGCGTGCGTACCATCCAAAGTTTGCCCATGAACGACCAAGCCGCAACAAGACAATGAGAGGTTCATCAGGCAAATGACTGCCAGCCTTAGGATCGAGATTGAGAAGTTGGAATGCGTCATGAAATCTGTTCAGTTTTGTGCCCTAGATCAACTCAGCTCACCTTTTAAACTCTCACTGATCCAAATTGGACTGGTCGTTATTAAATTCTCGATTCTTGGTTGGCGATTGCGACGTTTTTCCATCACGCTTTCCACTTAGATGATCGAAGCGACGTCCTTATTTACTTTTAAATCGTCTGCAAATGATGTACTCCTGGACCAATTTCGCCGAATCTCTGACGATAGCCGCCAATAAGCTCGCGAAACTTCCTGTTGTCTCATGATGCATAATGTTACCAGATAAGTGGCAGCTCACGATTTCTGGCTGGGAATCCAAACGAAAAAAGGGCGTGCCCCGAAAGACACGCCCTCCAAT
>CAYTPS010000349.1:0-5328 GCA_964439245.1 uncultured Pirellulaceae bacterium
GGATCTGGTTGGGCATGGGACCAGCCTCCGGACATACAATTGGCATAGATTTCTTTTTCGGCTGTTTCGAAGTCGAAACGGCTAGGGATGTCAGCTGGGTTGGGAGCAGTCGCTGTCTTTGATTCAGTTGTCATCAGGCTCTTGGCTTATTTCTTGTACGGTGTCGTGGGCAGACTTTAATTGCAAAGGCTGCCTACCATTGAGACATGTTGTGTAAGTCGAGTTCGGGGCAAAAGGTAAACTTTCCGCCGCCCACGTTATAAAAGAAACGGCCCAATCTCCCAACCGCGACTGGAAAAGAACGGGTATTTAGCCGGATTCTTTGTTGAAATTAGTTAGGATTCGGCGTCTCAACCGGGGAGATCGTCGTGTTCGAGGTGTACCACAGAGAACACTGAGTTGGACACAGGACAGGAGCAGGCAAACAGTTCTTTTGATCTGGTTGGAACCGCCACCCGTCTACTTCGCAAAACGCTCGATGCCTTCCTTTAGTCGACCTACGTTGAAGTTGATCAAAAGCCGAACAGATTTATCGCCAAGTTTCACGTATGAGAGAATTTAAGTCTCGTGGACTGGAGCAATTTTTCTTTTGTAGCTCAATTTGAATCCCACGATTCTTCAACTCATGGGCTGGACAAGCGTTGTACGCACTCTCCAAAAATCCGGGGCCAAGCGCTGTGTGAACCTTCATTGCAGCGTCAACGATCTGGCCAGTGGTGTCATTAATTCTATTGGTTTCCCCTCCATGAAAGAACTAACCTAAGGCGTTTGAAATTAGGTAGAGTCCATGAAGCTATTTCTAATTCAATGAGAAGACCTCTGTGTAACTCTGTGCTCTTTGTGGTTATTCTTTGACCATCTTCGGCATCCTCATAAAGACCGACCACGTTTTATGACAGATTTAACTCACCTGATTCAAAACTTCGCCCACAGTAAGTATCCAAATCTTGTTCGGTGGAGTGAATCCCTACCTGAGATCTGCAGGCGGAAGACAACCGAATCAGAACACGCGCCGCTGTGGAACAAATGGACAAAGAGTTTAGAGGGATTTCCCGATCCTCAATTCGGTGCGCTGGACGCATCGAGTGACACCATTGTGGTCATCGGTAAAGAAGGTCGGCTTTCGGTTGACGAGGTCGCCGGTTTGCGTGCGGCGTTGTTGGAGCTTTGTCCGTGGCGGATCGGGCCGTGGGGCTTTTTTGGTGTAGATCTCCAAAGCGAGTGGGATTCGTCAAGGAAATGGAAGAGGTTTTTTGATTCGGTCTACTTTGATAACTCGCGCGTATTGGACGTGGGTTGCAATAATGGTTACTTCGGCTGGAAAGCAATTGATGCCGGAGCACAGTCGGTCGTCGGTTGCGATCCGTTTTTGTTGTACAACTTCCAGCACGAAATCTTCCGCAGGTATTCAGCTGACAAACATCGTCACCATATTTTGCCCATTACCGACATGGAGATTCCGTCGAACCTTGCTGCCTTCGATGTGGCGATGTCGCTGGGCGTACTGATTCACCGGCGTAGTCCGATCGATCATCTGATTCGATTGCATGAGAGCCTGCGGAAACGAGGTCAGCTAGTCTTGGAGACGATGGCGATCGATTCTGACAAGGCTGACGTGATCGTGCCCGAGGACCGATATATGAAAATGCGCGGCATTTGGTTTGTGCCTACCATTGGAATGCTCAAACGGTGGTTGGACCGAGCAGGGTTCGTTGACGTTCAGCTGGTCGATGTGTCGGTTACCGATTCCTCCGAGCAACGCAGAACAGATTTCATGCCGTTCGAATCGTTAGCGGATTTCCTCGATCCTGACGAACCAAACAAAACGGTCGAAGGCTACGCTGCTCCAGCACGTGTCGCGTTTGTCGCAGTCAAAGGTTGCTGACAGACCGGAACCAAACGGCTTATGTGGCGTTTAAGTTTTGTGGTCTGGTCGGCCGTTGATTTCCGTGATGTTAGTGGGTAGTGGTTCGGGGTATCTGACTTCCAACAATGACGCTTACCTTGAGTTTAAGGGCGTAAGCTGGCTTACGTTGGTAGATCAGCAAGATCCGCTTTGAGCAAAGAAGCGAACCGGGCGTAAAAACGGACCCATTTCGGTCGCACTGATCCCATGAAATCCCAAAGACGAACTAAACTATACGTGGCTCCAACCAAATGGTCCTTGAAACTTGAAATGAACAGTTAGATGGGTGCCATGCTTCAAGCTTGCGTGAACATGCTTACGCAAGCGTAAACATGGCAGCGGTCAATTCAGCTCTGGCGGATCACTAGGCCGGCTAACCGAGACGGCCAAATTTTTCTTCTACAAACAGGTTTGCAAACACAAGAGCCCCCGAAAGAAAATTATGTCTTGCACGTTTCCATCTCGAAATCGCACTCACCGGGGACATTATCGGCGCGATGGCATTAGCCGCCCGGTTGTAGCGGTAGTGATTTTGTTGATCGGTGCCGGGGCGTTTGGAGCCTATTCGTTTGTTTCAGGTCGATCAAACGAGTCCGCTTTCAACCCGATTTTGGCCGAAGTCACCCAAGGCGAATTCGTCTCAAAAGTTCTCGACCAAGGCGAGATCGAAAGTAGTGAGAACGTTGAAGTACGCTGTGAGGTGAAAGCCCGCAACGGCCAGTTAACTGTTCTCAAGACCACGACTGAAGGTTCGCGCGTCAAAGGAGGCGACTTTCTGGTCCAGCTTGACGCCACAGGTTTTGAGAAAGAGCTCGAATCTCAGAATGTAGCTGTCGCCACAGCCCAAACGCGTTTGATACAAGCCGAGACTGTATTGGAGACGGCCAAGGCGTCAGAGCGCGAGTATATCGAGGGTGTTCTGGTTGAAGCCTTGCAAACTATTGAAAACGAAATCTACGACGCCAATTCCCAGATCGTAACGGCCGAACAAGAGATGGAGCAATCGATCTCGGTCTATGAGCATAGTGAAAAACTGCACAGCAAAGGCTTTATCACTAACAGGCAATTAACGGCTGACAAGTTCGCCGTCAAAAAAGCCGAAATTGCGATCAAGAAGGCGACCAATTTGTTGACGTTAGCCGAATCAAAAAAACGCGTGTTGCTGGAGGTGACCAAGAAGAAGGAACTGACGCGACTTAAAGCCGATATTCGCGCCGCGCAGGTGGATCTTGAAAGCCAGCAAAAATCGTTGCAGGTCGAACTCAAGAAGATCAAAGACATCAATGAAATGATTGAGCGTTGCCGGATTGTGGTCCCTAAGGGCGTTTCCGGGCAAGTGGTTTTTGCAAAGGAATCGTCTCGAAGAGGCAACGAGTGGGTCTTGGAGGAAGGAGCAACCGTTCGAGAGAACCAAGTACTAATCCGTTTGCCGGACCAAAACAAGATGCAGGTCAAAGCGCTGGTTAACGAACAAAATATCACACAGATCCAGCGTGGCATGCCGACATCGATCCAAGTCGATGCACTCGATGGCACGCAGCTAAAAGGCGTCGTGACCAAGGTAAATCAGTATGCCGAATCCAAAGGCTGGTTCGGCTCCAACGTGCGGAAGTACGCGGTCTATATCAAAATCTTGGATCCGCCCCAGGCGCTCAAGCCGGGTATGAATGCATCGGTGTCGATTCAATCGCGGTTCGAAAAAGATGTGCTTCAGGTTCCAATTCAAACAGTGTACAGCGTACAGAAAAAGAGTTTCTGTTTGGTCAAAAAGGGTGACGATTTTGAAACACGCGAAATCGAAATCGACGGTAATAACTCCAAAATGATTCTCGTGCGTTCCGGGCTGACCAAAGGCGAACAATTGGTCATGAATCCGGGGTTGCATAAAGCCAGAATGGACTTGCCTGAGGTTCAGGCTGATCCGCGCATCGAATTGGCTGAGGGTGAAATGTTGGCCGCTGACGATGGTAAATCTGGAGGCGGCTTGACGCCCGTATCGGGGGCTTCCGAGGGCCGCTCAAGCGGCGGACGACCCGGAGGTGGCAGATCTGGAGGTGGTCGACCGGGAGGCGGTGGCGGAATGGCCGCTGGGATTATGAGCAAGTATGACACCAACAAAGACGACGTGATTGACAAAGCAGAAATGGCGTCGCTTGAAGAGCGCTCACGAGAATTTATTTCACGGGCTGATTCCAATAAGGACGGCCAAGTCACCAAAGCCGAACTGACGAAAATGGCAGCCAACATGTCCGGGCAATGGGGCGGCGGTGGCCGTGGCGGTCCCGGAAGCGGTGGCGGAGGACGCGGGCGCCCCAACACTGCACCCGAAAGTCCATCGGCTTCAGGTCAAACCGGTGGAGGTGCGCCTTGAATCAGGCTTCCGACAGCTCGGTCAAAACGTCAACCAAATTGGCCGCTCAAATCAAAGATCTCACCAAGCATTATGTGCTCAAGAGCGAAACGGTCAGAGCGCTTCGAGGTATCTCGTTTGATGTTCCTGAAGGCGACTACGTGGCAATCATGGGGCCTTCGGGATCTGGCAAGAGTACATTGCTGAATCTTTTAGGCTGTTTGGACCGGCCCACGGCGGGCAACTACGTCTTGGGAACCGATGACGTGGCTCAAATGACCGACGATCAATTGTCGGAAGTTCGCGCATCACGTATCGGATTCGTCTTTCAGTCCTATAACTTAATCGCGCAGTTAAGCGTTGTCGAAAACATCGAAGTGCCGCTGTACTACATGGGGCAACTAAACGCACAGTCACGTGAGCGTAGCACTCAATTGGCGACGATGGTTGGGCTTGGAGAGCGTTTGGGACATCGTCCGCCGCAGCTCTCCGGCGGTCAGCAACAACGTGTGGCGATCGCTCGATCGCTGGTCAACGATCCCTATTTCATTCTTGCCGATGAAGCGACCGGAAATCTCGATTCCGTAACTACCGAAGAAATTTTGGCGTTGTTTCAACGGCTCAATGATGAGGGTCGCACGATCATCATGGTGACCCATGAAGACGAAGTCAGCGCGCATGCCAAACGCGTGATATGGTTGCGCGATGGCGAAATCCAATCTGATGAACCGGTCACTGATCGTAAAGTGTTTACGGCCGAGCAAATAGAGGCGATCTCAAAGAACGCTGAAGTCAGACATTAATCAGAACCCCCGCGGAGGCATAATCGGGCAAAAGTAAAACGGGCGCAAGTTCCGAAGCTGATACCCTATCCACGCCATGAGACTTTTTCGAACATGGAAGCTTGGCCTGAAAAGCCTGTTGCTACACCCGATGCGTTCGGCATTGACGGTGTTAGGGATATTTATTGGCGTCGCCAGCGTGATTTGGTTGTTGGCCATCGGAGAGGGCATCAGCCGCGAAGCACAGAAACAGATCGAAGATTTGGGCGCAGAAAACATCATCGTGCGTT
>CAYTPS010000350.1:0-5320 GCA_964439245.1 uncultured Pirellulaceae bacterium
CCAAGTTGATGAAGAAATGGAAATCTATCGAAAAAAGAGACGTGCATTTCAACAGCAGAAGATACAAGATTTTTCGAGCAGGCTAATTGGGCATCAATTTTCGCCTACTTGTTCGCTGACGCTGAGGCGAAGACGAATCCGGTGGACAAAGATCTAGGCGATGCAGACTTGGCGAACACAAGCAATTCGCAGCAAGCTTCTTGGCTAGAGACACTCAATAAATGGGAACTTCCATTGGACAAGTCTTTGGGAAAACTTACGCAACGCCTCAACGGAATACAACCAGTGAAACTTTTGCCTAAAATCACAACCTCGGCAGGTTCCACTAACGGTTGTAGCCAACACCGAAGGTAAATCCATTGATGCCGAAATCGCCTTGAGGATCTACGGCGGTTCCGCCACCAAGCCATGCCTGATGAAGATAGCCAACCTTGGCTGTCCAGTAACGCCCGTCGGCTACCATCTTTTTCAGCTGAATCCCGCCGGCAAAATCGATGACGGTGATGAACTCATCTGCACCAAAACGGCGCTCGACAATTCCAGCGTCGTTGCTGAGAAACTGGTCGCGCCGACCGAAAAGCCCTTTGCCCCCGAAACTGGTAACGAGTGTTAGCGGCGTGTGCCCAACGGGACGAAAATATTCCAGAGCAAACTGCGGGCCATAGCCGCGAAAGTCAGTCGTATTGGTTAGTGCGCCGACCGAGGCCCCCACAGCATCATTGACCTCAACCAACAACGATTGAGCGACGTTGGCATACATAAAACCAAACTTCCCGTTCAAACGCGAGATTGGAAACTTCAGTTCTTTGAAAAAGTTGAGCCCGAAGGACTCTAGGTCAATCGAGTGATCGGCGGTCAACGTTTCGCCGATGTTGTCAGCGCCGATGCGTGATATTCGTCCCGGCCCTGCAACCGATGCAATTGATGTCACGTTGCCAGATCCATCATTGGTCGCTCCCAATGTGTTCGCGTTTTCTGTCAAGTTAAAGTAACTTAACTCAACGCCCGGTCCATACTTGGATTCGAATCCAAATTTGATCAGTGGAGCATATGTGGTAGAGAAATCAAAAGGTTGACTTTCCGAAAATCCTGCTCCATCAACAGACAAACCGGTGTTACCAAGAAACGAAGGACGCAGAGCATTGACTTCTGCATTGTAGAAAAACTTGCCAGTGGCAATGATCTCTTTGAACGGCGGGTAATCGACCTTCTTCTTTTCGTGATCAAACTTTTTTCCGTCGTCGGGAATTGCGCGACCTCGAACCGTTGGCATGGCATCACGATGTCCGAGATCGGGACGGAAGTGGGGCAAGCCTTCTTGCTCCGTTTGGACCACTGATGCCCAGTTTGGCATGTACTGTGAATCATCTTGATAGACCGCTGCATTGGGGTGCGGGCGGACCACAGGACTCGGGTGATTCCATTGGCTTACGGCAGTGGTCGAATCGTCAGGGTAGCCAAACCCTAACGCTGGTTGATTGTTGTTCGGTACCGGCATCTGTTGAGGAAGCGTCTGCTGTTGAGCGTAGGGCTGAGTCGTCACCAGCGGTGATTGCATCGTCGGTGATACGTTGCTCGGTGTGGAGTACAAACCAAGATTTGAATCGTCCGTCGTGGCCGTCGCGGGGAGCCGGGTGTCAAAGAGCGTGGGTGAGCTGACCGGTGGGACTGCACTAACGCTTGGATTTCTGCTGTCTTGAGATCCTCCCAGCAGCCGATTGCCAGTGAGTTCTCCAATTGGAGTGACCGGATCCACTTGCTCTTTTCTGGTGAAAGGGAAAAGCGAATCTCCGCTGTCTTTCAACTCGGCGGCACTAGGCCCATCAAATGGAAAATCTTGCGCTCGAGCGTACCGCTGGCTGGCGCTATTGGACGGTTGTGCGCGGTCGGCCTCTCTTGATTCTTTTGATTTTGGTAACACGCTATCATGCCGGCGGTCGCCAGTATTGGTCAGCGGCGTCAGCTCAGTTGGCTGGTACGATCCCAGAAGCGCGGTCGAACGTTCGGGCGTCGTCTTTTGGTCGAGAACTGTGATTCGACGATCGGCGATGTCTTGCGCAGCTGAAACCGAAGGCACCGATGCTGGGGTTGGCGTGGCGTAAGATCCGATTGCAGGACGTGTTTGCATCGGATTCCTACGAGTTGCCGGATGCCCCCAACTGGTCGGAGACATTGCTGTATAATCGTTGACCTGTTGGTCAGGAAACAACGGCGGTCTTGTGGCTTGATTGGGAAGGCTGAATTGATTTCTGCCCTCAGGAATGGCACCACCGTAGGCCCTTTGCATCGCTGAATAGTTTTGCGCCCAACAGCACGTGTTAAGCCATGGAAGTAGAACCATTGCGGCGGGAAGTAGTAGTCTGCTTAGGTACATCACGGGTTCCTCGGTACCGGAGGCGAACAGCCAATCCGGATTATCGATTGAATCATCACTACAAGTAAAATCGGAATAACCGTTAGCCTTTACTAGAAAAATCAGATCGATCGTTGAACTCATGCCGACCGTTGGAAACCTCGTAATCGGCACAGTTTAACAACGTCGCTGTTTTGTCGAAAACCAAGGGAAATTTCAACCACATGTCGAAAAACGAACTCAAAAAACTGCAACAACAATTAGTCACTGCAAGTGATAGCAATCTGCTGGCTTCGACGGTGCGATTCGCAGATGAATATCTGGCTATCTCTCCCGGATCAGTAAAGGCGCTTATCGACAAGGCTCACGCGTTAGCTGGTCTGTCACGCTATGACGACTCTTTGAACGTCTATCAGGAGGCCATCGAGGCGCTGCAGGACGGTCAGTCCCCGGATGCGATCTATGGAGAGATCGGAAATCTGTATCGCACCAAAGGCGACTTCATTAAAGCAATCGAATACTACCGAAAGCAAATCGAATCAGATCCCGATGATGCGACCGGCTATTTGTTTCTCGGTACGCTGCAGCTTCAACAAGGCGACATTGCCGCCGCTCAAGAGACACTTGAAAGTGCAAACCATTGCACCGGCGGTTGCCTTGAAGAATTAAAACTGGCCCTCGGCAACACCATGCGTGCCAAAGGCGACTACGAACAAGCGGCCGCATGTTACACCGAAGCGCTGCAAATTTCGCCAGGTGATGCGTTGGCCAAGGCGGCGTTAAAGGACGTCCGGCAAGCGGCAGCCGGCGGAAATTAGAAGTTCGCCAAAATTTTTCTTGGTGCCTACGGCCCCGGATAATTGCGATTCTCAATAGAAAAAGGCCGACAGTTATCACTGCCGGCCTGTTTGTTTCTTCTGGCTGGGTTGGTCAGCCTAACGACTGACTGTTTTGTCTGCCGTACCGTTCATCTCAACGGCCAAAGCCTTTGTAAGGGCTTCGAGTTGCATGAAATCATGGTATCCCGCCGCGATATATCGGACTGTACCATTGTGATCCACAAACAATGTGGTCGGCAACATGACGCGGCCGGGAATCTGAGACTTGATCGCTTCGGTACCGACAGCCAATTTGTAATCGATGTCATTGTCGATCGCAAAGTTCTTGACCGTGTCGACGGCTGAAGCTGGATCGTTGGGTTCGTCCATCGAAATCCCGATGACTGAAACCTTACTCGATCCATACTCATGATCGAGTTTGACGAAATGCGGAATACCTTTTCGGCAAGGGGGACACCAAGTTGCCCATAGATCGACAACGGTGACCTTTCCCTTGAGATCATTTGAATTAATGCGACCTCCGTCGACATCGGCAACGTCAAAGTTAAGTTGGAATCGACTGAAGCCTGCAAGCTGCTCGCGGCTCCATCGAGCCAATTTCTTTTTGTAGGCGATTTTGTGAGACCGCACTGACCGTTTGAGTTGCTCCTGATCAACATTTGCAAACGCAGCATCCATCACGACAGCGTCGAAGTCAGTGTAGCCAATTTCAAATGCATCACTAATGTTGTCAAACGCAGATACCTCATCGTTGTTAATCGCGTGGGCACGGGCGAGATTCATCAAAGGACCACCAAGCATGTTTATCGACTGGCTGGGGTACCCAGGATTGTTGCGAAGGTTCTGTGCAATTTTCCCTTGTGCGGAGAACAACTGGGCGGCAATACGCTTGTTGCGGCCTAGCACCTCCTCGCCAAGCGTTCCGAGGGAAGTCATAAAGTAGTAGGCCAATTCGGCGTCACCTTGCCCTGTGCAGAGCTTTGACTTGTGTAGGGCGTTAGCAGCGGTGATTGCTCCATTGAGCAGCTTCTTGTCCCACTTTTTTCCATCAAGCTGGGCCATTTTTGTCAGCGTATCGATGTAGCGGATAACAAAACGCAGGTCGTGTTGGGCAGTTTTGTAAGCCCGGTTTGCCAATGCAAGCGCCGGCTTTAACTTTCCTTTGGCGGCAAGCTTGTCTGCTTGAGCAAGCATTTGTTCAGGCGACTGACTCTGTCCGTCGAGTGAATAGCTTTGATCACCAATATAGCTGGTGTAAGCACCGTGACTCTGAGGGGTCAGTGGAGTGATCGCAGAAGCAATCGAAGGAGAGAGCGTTAAAAGTGTGGAAGTAAAAATGAGTCCGCAAAACATCCTAAGAACCGTGCGCATTTCAAATCCTATTGCTATCTTCAAGGTGAGTGCGGGAACGCGGTGAGGCGAGTTCCATCCGTGAAAATATAGTTGTGAAAGCTGAGTCTCATCAGCGTGACGCCTCAAGCCTTTGAGGTGTCCTCATCAAATCTTTAGGGGCATAGGCTAACCACGCTCATGGCACCTTCCAAGCTTCAACGTCTGATTTCAAACCGATTTTTCTGCAAAATACGAGGCACCCTTTTTTCGCTCGCTGAAAACCGTCTTAAATGAGCATTTAAAACGAGCGGTTTTTTTTGTGAGCTATTCCACTCGCCTTGCATGCGACACCGATGTCAGCCCTTAAACCCCAATTAGGGCGCCGCTTAGAGGGGTTGCCAAGTCAAACAAATCGGGTAGAGCCAGTTTCCTACTACGGAAACGGACGTAGTCCCAGCAACATTTCGGCTCTCTCGGTTAACGGTCGCACCGCCAAAGTCTTGTCGGTGTACTCTGCCAGATTCTGTTCGACCAATGAGTAGACCGCTTGACGATCGAGGCTAGTATCAACCTCCACGCATTTCCCCTTACTCTTGAACAACTCGACCGTGGGAAGCGTCACGGCTTTAAAAGTATCGAACCTGAGTTTAATCGTTTCGATGTTATCGTCCTTCCTGCCGGTGTATTTGGCGCGAGCAAGAATCCGTTTCTCAAGAACGTCGAACGGACATTCGAAGAACAACATTTTGGGCAAATCAGCTTCCTGACCAAAAATTTCATACCAGCCATCCAGATT
>CAYTPS010000351.1:0-5312 GCA_964439245.1 uncultured Pirellulaceae bacterium
CAGCACTATTGGACAGCCGGCAAATGTAGTTTGAGTCCAGCGTGTCACGTTTGTTTCATTGGTGACACGTACAAGCAAGGAATCATTTATGGAGTTATATACATGAAAAGGTTCATTCCGAGGAATCGACCCGGTTTTACACTGGTCGAGCTACTAGTTGTTATTGCGATTATTGGAATCTTGATCGGGATGCTGTTGCCGGCAGTTCAGCAAGTTCGTGAAGCCGCACGGCGCACTGAGTGCATGAACAACCTGCGGCAATTGGCGTTGGCGTCATTGAATTTTGAATCGGCGTACATGCATTTTCCGACTGCGGGAGACACTTCCGGTTCCTATCACGATGACAACCAATTCAACAGACCTGCTTTCGATTATGAGAACGCAGGTTGGATGTTCCAGATTCTTACATTTATCGAGCAAAACAATCTCGAAAGCCAAAGATCGACTGATGGTTGGTGGGACGGAATTCCTCCGATGGTTGAAAATGCCGTTCCCGGGTTCAACTGTCCCTCGCGGGGGGAAAGGATAGCGACGTGGAACTTGGACCAAATAAGACTTGGGGACTACGCTGGAGTCATTGGGCCCTTCGCTGACGAAAATGGAAACGTTCCTAATTATGGTTTAAATCCCAATAACACGAGCGACCCAAGTGGATTTGAGGCAACGGCTACTTTCCTAGGCATCATTTCGAAACGCGCCCACGGAAGAATTGACTCTTGGAGTGGCGGTATCCCGATGGGCAAAGTTACGAAGTATCCAAAGATTGGTTTCGGTCAAATTTCTGATGGTGCTTCCAATACTTTTCTGTTCGCTGAGAAAGCTGCAAATGCGAAACACTATAGTTACTCTCGCGCGGGTCAGTTTGATGATTGGTGGGACACCGGATATTTCCACAACGCAGACTACACATCTCTCCGAATGTTCTCGATCGGAAGTTCGAGCGCTTGGTTTGGACCTGACGACATAAGGCCGATTGCGGACAATGAACAGCGTCCCGCCGGTTGGAATCAAAGCCCCTACAATCGCACCCGTGAAGTAGGGTTTGGTTCGGCGCATCCCGGAACAGTTTCTGCTGCTTTGGGCGATGGATCAACTCATTCGGTAAGCATGGATGCAAGTCTTGAGTTGTTAATTCGTGCTGGTCGTCGAAGCGATGGCTTTGTCGTCGGCATTGACGAACTTTAACTTTTTTAAAAAGTAACTCGCGATACGAAGTTCTTTTGTTCGGCGAGTCTCTTTTGACCAGTCGAGGATATGGATGAGAATTCTTACCGTTGGCTTGTGCGTAACGTTATTGCTTTGGGCTTCTGTGTCGCTAATTGGTTGCTCGAATCCTAACGCCAATTCAATGATTGCTGATGCAAACGATACGAACGTCAAACGCTTAGCGACTTTATACTCAGTTTTTCAAGTCAAAAACAAATACAAAGGACCAAAGACGCAACAGCAGTTACGCGAGTTCGTTCAATCGCAAGACCCTGAGCGACTGGCACGCGGTGGCATTGATCCGACTATGATAGATGACTTGTTCGTCAGCGAGCGAGATGGCGAACCATTTGTGATTCGCTATGGAGTTAACACTGTTGTGTTTGGGCCGCCGCTGCCGGTTATTTTCGAATCAACGGGAGTTGATGGAATGCGGCAGGTCGGGTTTTGCAACGGACTAATGCAGGAAGTTGACGACGCTGAGTACGATCGCCTGATGGCTGGAAAGGCTGACAAAGAAAAGGTTGACCGCGGTCGCGAATAGTGGCCAATCAAAATTTAGATTTCAATAGGATCTACACCCGCCAAGATTTCACTCCTCAGAAAACAATCATGTTTAGAATTTTGACAATGTGTGCCGCTCTGTTATTCTTGCAGGTCGGAGTTGTAATTGCGCAGACTCGGCTGAACGATGGCGACGCGTTGACACTTAACGTTCAGAAGGGCAACTGGCGTTACGCTTACATTGACGTGGAAGGCGCACACGAGGAATTTGAACTTGACGGTGAGACGCTCGCCGGAAATCCGAACATTTTTGTTCGAAGGAGATTTTGGCCGAGTTTCCGCTATCACGACTTCCGCTCTCAGAATCTTAGCGGTGACGAGCATATTGAGATTACTCAGTCGACCTCTCCGAAATTGGAATCGACGCGTTACATTATCGGGATCCATGCTGCTGGAGGTGTGAACGCCAGCATCAGGCTGACGGGACAGCGGAAGTCAGTCGTTTCAGATCATCCGGGCATGGGAGCCAACAAATTCCCCGAAGGAACCTCATTTAGAGTTTGGGCTCCCTTTGCCGACAGAGTCCGATTGGCTGGTGAGTTTAACGGTTGGGATCCCGAAGGCGCCGAACTGCAACCCGAAGGCAATGGAAACTGGTCGGTAGACTATCGCGGCGCAAGCGAGGGCCAAGAGTACGCATACGTCATCGAAAACGGCAACACGACGCTATGGAAGAGTGATCCTCGAGAAGAACGCATTACTAACTCGGTCGGAAACAGCGTAATTTATTACCATGATTACCAGTGGGCCGATGGCAATTTCCAAATGCCACCTTGGAACGAACTCGTCCTCTATGAGATGCACATTGGGACATTCAATGACGCGCCCGGTGGTGGACCGGGGACGTTTGCCCAAGCTGAGGCTCGACTTGATCAACTTCAAGACCTTGGCATTAACGCGATTACGTTGATGCCCGTCGCCGAGTTTCCGGGGGATTTTTCATGGGGCTATAACCCAAGCCACCCGTTCGCTGTTGAAAGCGTCTATGGCGGTCCCGATGCACTCAAAAGTTTCGTGAACGAAGCTCATCAACGAGGTATCGCAGTTCTGCTGGACGTCGTGCACAACCACTGGGGCCCCAATGATATGGACCTTTGGCGGTTTGACGGTTGGAGTGTGGGCGATCGCGGTGGCATCTATTTCTATCAAGACGCCCGAGCCAATACGCAGTGGGGCGATACCCGTCCGGACTACGGGCGCGGCCAAGTTCGGCAATACATTCGCGACAATGTCATGATGTGGCTGAGCGATTTTCACATTGATGGTTTGCGTTGGGACTCCGTTCATTCCACCAGAACGACTGATTGGGGTGACAATCCCGACGGTTGGTCTTTAATGCAGTGGATCAACAATGAAATCGACGCCAGCCAACCTTGGAAATTTTCGGTGGGCGAGGACTTGCGAAACAATGCTTACGTGACGAAAGATACGAGTGTCGGCGGGGCAGGATTTGACAGCCAATGGGATTCGCAATTTGTGCATCCAATCCGAGGGGTAGTTACTGCCGTAAATGACGGGGATCGCAACATGTTTGATGTGCGAAATGCGATTAACCACAACTATAACGGCGACCGTTTTCAGCGTGTGATCTACTCCGAGTCACACGATGAAGTTGCCAATGGCAGATCGCGTGTGCCCGAGGAGATCACGCCGGGAGACGCGGGCAGCTGGTTCGCACAAAAACGATCAACACTCGCTGCCGCTTTGGTGATGACAGCCCCCGGCGTCCCCATGATCTTCCAAGGCCAAGAAGTCCTTGAGGACGAGTTCTTTGAGGATGATGACCCGGTCGATTGGACTCGGTTGCAAACGTTCGGTGGCATACAGCTAATGTATCGCGATATGATTCGTCTGCGACGCAATTGGTTCAATAACACTCGGGGCCTAAAAGGTCAGTCGGTGAATGTGTTTCATGTTAATAACAATGATAAACTGGTCGCCTTTCATCGTTGGGACCAAGGAGGCGCCGGCGACGACGTGATTGTTGTTTGTAACTTTCGCAATCAACAATTCAACAACTATCGAATTGGGCTGCCGCGTCCGGGACTCTGGAAAGTCCGTTTCAACAGCGACTGGGATGGTTATTCCGACGATTTTGACAATGTCTTTTCACCAGATGTGTCCAGCGATGGTATCGCGTACGATGGCCTGAATCAAAGTGGAGAGTTGACGATTGCTCCCTACTCGGTTTTGATACTTTCGCAGTAAACGAGGTGATTTTGGCGTTAGCTATTTCCCCTGATGCTTATCTCGAAAGGCGCGAGGTGAAATTTTTTGTAGACGCTTAAATTGCCGATTGAAAGACGACAGCGAACCAAAACCAGCGTTCATCGAAATGTCGGTGATTGAATCCTGCGTCTCGGCAAGCATTTTGCTGGCGACGGTAACTCGGCGTGCTGCGATAAATCGATTCAGCGTCTTTCCGGTCACCTGATGAAAGTATCGACTGAAAGCAGAAGAACTCATCCCGCCTGCTTTGGCCACGTCGGGAAGAGAAAGATCGGGATTGCTTAGATTCTGGTGAATGTACTCGGTCGCTCGACTGATGCGATGATTGGCCTTGATGTCGATCGATGAATCGGAATCCAGCAATGAAAGTCGGTGCGCAGGGCGGTTGCTGAGAGCCACCAACAGTTCCAACAGTGCGAGCAAACGAGTTGCCTCAGTGCAGCGTTTCGCATGATCGAGGGCTTGTAAAAGCTGATCATCCATTTCAAATTTAAGTCCGCCGATTGACTTTAGCTTCAGTAGATTTTGGACTTCGGCCAATTCAACGAAAGGGTCAACGATCGATTCAGAGAACTGGAATACCGTTGCTTGAGCGCGCGGTTCTGCTTCGGCATCCGTGCGAGAAGGCTCCTGTTGTGAATTCCAATAGTGGGGCGTGTTCTTTCCCAGAAGTACCAAGTCGTTGGGACCAAATGGCTCGATGCTCGCACCAACAAACCGCTCACCCCGCCCTGAAATGATGTGGGTCAGCTCTACCTCAGGGTGAAAATGCCAGGTCTTATCAAATGCCGGTAAATCAACGTCGATCATTACGAATGACGCTTGATTAGCCAGATCGACATGCTCATATTTTGCTTTCACGGGACGATTTTCTTCGTTTTTAGACAAGAAATGAACTGTGTTGGTTAAGAATAGCGTGGAACGATGGCCTGTTTAATGGGTAAGATGTTAACAATTTGAAAAAATGAGGCAATCAGTCGATTGATAAAGAATCGATTTAGCTCCCAACTCACATCGTTCTAAAACGAAGCTTTAGCAAGGCAAGCCAGCCTGAAGCCATCCGCACTTTAGGGACGGGTTGGGATAATGGGCCAAGGAATTGGAATAGATTCCTATTTCCAAAATCAACTTTAGAAACCCGCAGATAACCAACCATCCGCCATGAAGAACCAACTTTTCAACACACCATTGGCGACGATTTTTGTGGCGATCTGCCTAGTAAGCGTCTCTGCCACCGGCCAATCGCAGGCTCAAGCACCCGCGGTAGACTTCAACCGAGATATTCGACCGGTGCTTTCGGACAAGTGTTATTT
>CAYTPS010000352.1:0-5293 GCA_964439245.1 uncultured Pirellulaceae bacterium
ATAGCAACCTGCTTGAGCGCACCATGATGTTGCTGACGTCGAACCTCGGCAATGCTTCTGCTCACAGCACCAAGAACATGCCGGTTATCTTTGCCGGCGGTGGATTCAAGCATGGCCAGCATCTGGGTTTTGACAAAGGCAACAATTACCCGCTGCCTAATCTTTATACTTCCATGCTGCAACGCATGGGGCTAGAGATTGATGCTTTCGCTAGCGCGACAGGAACGATGCGGGGCATCGAAATGAAATCTTAAGGAGTTTTGCAGCCAGGTAGCGACACGAAAAAAAACTCCTTGGTTGTTCGGTTGTCTGTAAGGACAACGTACACCAAGGAGGTTTGGTCTTCGGCTTAAACAAGTGAATCTGCCTACATTCCCTGCAGGATCGCAATGAACGCCGGGATGTCAGCGAAGTCAACGGCCCCGCTGCAATCGCAATCTGCTTCGGCTTGATAAGTGCCACTTTGCAGAATCGCAATAAACGGCGCAATGTCTAGGAAATTAACAGCTCCGTCAAGGTCGACGTCGCCCTTGAGAGTAGTAGGTGCGGACGCGTTGCCAAAAGTGATGGTGACATTTGAAATGTCGATTCCATTGGAAGGGTCGCCCGGATCGTTGCTCAGGCCAAAGGCCTCCGAAGAAGCGCCAAGTGCCAATGTGCCGAACTCAAGCGTCGCGGGCGAGGTGTCGGTGAACGCAAGGGTACCAACGGATGTTCCGCCTTCAAAAAACTCGATCGAGACCTCCAGTTCGCCTGCCGCATTGAGCATGTACGTTTGATGAACCTCATATTGCGTGTTGGGCTGAAAAACGTACTGACCGGTGCTTCCATCGGTCGCAACAGAACTGGATCCCGTGTTGGTCCCCAGTAGGCGTCCGCTCGCGTTGGCGGCCAAGTATTTCCTCAGTTGGAGGTCAGTCGTGTTTCCGCTGGCTGCCGATTCAACGTCAATCTCTATCGCGTACCCATTGATGTTCAGTGCTGAATTGGGATTGGAAGAATTGTTCGTAATGTCTTGATCAAGTCCGCCGCCAGTGGTGCTGGTTGAAAACAGTCCTATCCGCAAATCATCCCCATCGGTTGGGATCGAACTTAAACTCGCTCCGTCTTGGACGGCGGAAGAAAGTGCGTCGAACTGTGCTTGCGTCAGGTTGCTCGCAACAACCTGTGGTGTCTCGAATGTAACGTGAGCCGTGATGGTATCACCAGCGGTGGCCAAAGTTTGGCTAGGAAAAACGGCGTGGATCTGACGACCGGAGGTGCCGGACACCAAACCGATGATGCCAGCGCCAATGCCGTCATCTGCGTCGTCCTCGATCGCTGAACTGGTTGAGGTCGAGTAAAAGGCCGCTTCCATGTCCGAGCCAGAATTACCGGTGACTGACCGGTCACCGTCAGAGAAACTGTCATCGATGATGGTACCATAAGTTGGATCTGGAGGATCGGTCGGATCAGTCGAGTCGGTGTACGGTCCTACTTCGGCGGTAGTTAATGGTGTGATCGTAATTGTGTCCGAGGAATCCTCGTCGGCACCAATGTCGTATGTACCGCTGCGTGATTGGCCGTCCATATCGATTGTGATAGCAGCCAGCGTCGTGCCACCGTCGATTGCGGGGCTGCCTGAGTCTGGACGCCAGAGACCGTCGGCATCAAGCGAAATGAGCGGGTTCACCGTTTGTAAACCGGGACGTGAAGAGATGCCCAAGCTGGCACCGAAAGCAATGTTGTCCGTCCACGTGTATCCCGAACCCTCTTGGCCTTCAAATAATGTCCTTGATGACCGGATCAGATTGTTGATGAATGAAATGTTGCTAGGAATCTGGTCTTGGATACCGCCGTTGTTGCTGTCGCCAAAGCCCCAGTCGAAGATGACTGCTCCACCGCCAACGTCGATGATCGTGTTGTTGTGGATCAGAACGTTGTCGACCGGTTGATAGCCGTTGGCTGGCCCGCCGTCGATACCAGCGACCAGTGAAATGGCTGCGTCTGCTCGGTCGTCGATGTCCGCAAAGTAGTTGTTAACGATAATGTGGTCAGAGTCGACCACGCGAATTCCACCGGAACGGTCTTTGTTTTCCCCGAGGAAGAAGTTACCGGCGACCGTCGCCGCTTTTCCGTGACGTAGTGTCAGGGTGCCGGCGCAACTGCGAAAAGTGTTGTAGCGGTAGACGTTGTCAGCCGATTTGTTCGAGATGATTTCAATTTCACCGTCGCAGTTTTCAAATAAGTTGTGTTCGACGACGCATTGAGCGGATATGTGATTTCGAGCACTGGTGCCAATCCGCATCATTTCATGCCCGTTACTGTCTTGACCCACGGGACGATTCAGGAAGGCATTGTGATCGATCTGGTGACGAGCGGCTTGGCCGTTATCGTCAAGCCTCACGACCAGCGTAACGCCCTCGTGGTCTTGGCCTTCGAAGAGGCAATGGTCGACTCGGTTGTCTTGTCCGAAGATCTCTACCCAGTGATATTGATGGCTGCGGTCTGGGGCGTTGTAGTTGACGATCTTTGTATTGGTCATTCGGCAGTTGTGCGCGTCGCCGTCAGAACCTCGGAACTCGACGAGGTAGCTCATTGAGTTGCTGCCCCCGTTTTCGAAGTTCAATCCATCGACGACAAGGTAGTCGCCGGAAATGGAGAGTTGAGAGGTTCCGGTAAGAGTGACGCCGTCCTGAGTTGCGGGGCGCAGAGTGATTGGATTTGCCGCTGTGCCGGAGCCCGCAAAATCGATGTCTTGGTTGGTCCAAACTCCATCGGCCATGATCAGCACGTCGCCCGGTTGAGCGGAGTTCATGGCACTTGAGATTTGCGAGGCGTTGGAAACATTGAAATCGGTCGCCAAAGCGGAACCGGAGCCAATTAGCAGCAGGCCCGCGGAGAGCAAAAATTTCGTGATGCGAAATGGGTTGCTGAGATTTCTGGTGTACGAATCTTGATGGTGTTTCACGACGTACTTTCATTGAGAGAGAATATGGTGGAATATTCGCGCAAGGAGGGGAGGCTGCGATAAAAGAGATCACTAAGGCCCCGGTGTAATAATTATTATACCCTTATCGGCCGCTTTAGCAAATATGTTGCCCGCAATATTCTGCTTTGCGGCGCCGAGAGGGCAATCCATCGGCAAAACCAAGGCTTCAGACCGAAGATCGCGCCCCCGACTCATCCGGGGAGTGTTACAGAGACAAGAGGCAGGGCGCATGAATGATTGGCATGATTGGAACAACCACAGCAGCATACGTTTGGCGTGAAGAGCCCCCGGCTGCTTTCTGCCAATTCTTCAAAACGGCGCAAGACGAGCTACAGATCTTTTGCTTCGGTCTTTGGTTCTGCCGACTGCATCAAGGCTGTTCCATTGGCTTTGAGCATTGTTGCTTCGCGAACTGCATATTTAGAAACTTTTCCTAGCTCTTGACGAACCCATGCGAAAGTCGCGTCGGTTTCCAAAAAGTCAGACTTCATTGTGGCATTGGATGGTTGCAGTACAAAGGTGTCGGTAATGTTTTGATCCTGAACCGTAACAATAAGCTGCTTCCCATTCTTGACCGAAGAAACAGTGGGACCACCCTTCCCTGCCGCTGATGGGACAAGCACTTGCAGGATCACCTGTTCGGTACCATTGCCTTTGGCCTTCGTGTATGGAAATACTGCGTAGTCGCCTTTTAGGTATGTGACTTCCCCTTCGGCATCTTCGATTGTGAAATCGTCAGCCGAACCAAACGTCCATGCGTGCAAGTGCGCGGCAGAACCGTAAGTGTCGTTCTGGAAGTTCCACGCACGGTAGTTTCCCTTGCCCGTCATTGGTGCACGTCCGCCGTGCAATATGGCTACCGCTTCACTGGCCTTGGGGGCGCTGACAATGTCGGCAACAACGAAGTAAGACTCGCCCGGAAACGCGATCGCGCGCCGCAGTTTTCCGCCGTTGGGGTATGGGGCTTCCTTTTCCTCAAAGTCAAAGAAATCGGTATCGATACGGTAACGCGAAACTGGCGTTACGTTTTCGCCCGGATCAACTGGAGCCTCGCCGTTAAGTGTAACGACGTTGTGAGCGATTGCTTGTTTGTACCACTCGGTACGAAACTTCTCGCCGTATCCTTTTCGCGTATAGCCACCATCGGAAGCCATCATTTGATTTTCAGCAGTAATGATGAAGCTAAGGTGCTCGTAGTGCTCATGGTTGTCCGCCTCGGCAACACCTTGAAACAGCAAGTATCGTCCAGCAGGATCGCCAGATTTCCAAGTGTTGCGAAACATGGTCTGCCCGCCGTCAAGAAAGACCGTTGGCGAAGTGTCTGGCATGGTGGATTTGATCGTCGGATCGTAAGTGAGATACTCATCCAGCGGCAGCGTGTAATCCCATGTCGCACCGGTCCAATTGTAAGTCGTGCGTTGGGTATAGTCTTCAAATGGCTTCATTTCGGTGGTATTCCACGCCCACATCATGACCTCGGAAAGGGGCGCCGAACTGTGGAGCGTCGTTTTACAGTCCTTGTAGAAGGCGGCCGCCATGTGCCCGGGAAACGGGCGAATAAAAGAGTCCTCGATATTCGGAAGCCAACCCTTGCTGTTGCGTACCGCGACGCCCCACTCCATCACGGGTTTGAAATCTTCAAATTGATCGACGCCGGAAACGTTTTTGTAGTTGATCATAAACGGCAGGAAATTGGTCCAGCTGAATCCCAAATAGTGGGAGCCCTCGCGGTAGATGCCGTCGGCGCTAAAGAAGTATTTGGTGTTCTCGTTGGCTGCGGCAAGTGCGATGCCAAGCCAGCTGATCGCGTCCTGCTCTTGGGAGAGCGCGAGTGCGCAAGTGCCCAGTCCCCAAGCTGGTTTCGATAGATGGTTGTGGGGGCGGCTGGTCCATTTGTAGATGTTCCGCCCTAGGTAATCACATTGTTTGATCTATCGAGCGCTAATCGCGTTGTCCTGTTGTTGAGACAAAAACGGCTGCACAAAGTCATAGGCGGCCGCATAGTTTTGAATCCAAGAGCCAAGATAAATTTCGTCGGTTGGTCCACTTTTCTCTTTCGGATCAAGTTCGTAGATCGGCCCGTCGTAAGCACGCTCAAGCAGCGCCGCGGTGCGGTCGATCAGTTTCCGTTTCTCGGCTTGATCCGCCGTCATCCAGATCATGAAGCCCGAGTACTTGGCCGCTTGAGCCATGTATCCGTAATATTGGTGAATGACTTTCTTGTTGTCACCAGCCGATGGGACTGGTAGCAAATTCATCGTTAAAAATTTGCTTTCGGAGACCTGTTTCCATAGTCGGGCAGCCTGCTGGTCTTGGTCTTTT
>CAYTPS010000353.1:0-5236 GCA_964439245.1 uncultured Pirellulaceae bacterium
GGCCAAGCCCCAGAAGTTCCTCAACAGGAACATGCTGCAGCGAATCAGCAAGCAGAACTGATCATCCGCGGAATGATCAACGCGGCGAAATCTGACGGCCGAATTGATGACGCTGAAAAACAAAAAATCGTCGAAAGTCTTGGCGCTGATGTATCACAGGATGAAATTGAATTTGTCCAGCGTGAATTCGCGGCTCCTTTGGACGTTCAGGCTTACGCTCGATCGGTTCCAAAAGAAATGGCAGGCCAAGTGTACTTGCTGTCTTTGACTTCGATCGATCTCGACTCACAAAACGAGGCTCAGTACCTCGGTCAACTAGCACAAGGATTGGGTATCGATCCTCAGGTCTGCAACCAGATCCATGATCAAGTTGGCGCGCCAAAGATCTTTGGCTAGTTCATCGATCAACCGCCGGTAGCGTTAAATACCGGTGTTATCAAAGCACTCTAGTCAGTTGAAGAAAACTCCTCCGACGGAATTTCTGATACGACTCAAAACGGAAAAGGCAGACGATTAATCGTCTGCCTTTTTTCGTGTTTCTCGCCCGTTATCGAGAACGACTAAACACTAATCGGACTGTTATTTGCCGCAGTAATCTGGGCTTGAGTGAGGTCGTCGCCGTTTCCATCGCCGAATCCAGCCGGTGCCATCAAGTTGCCGTCCATTTCCAAATGTTCTAGGCCAAGATTGTGACCGATCTCATGTGCCGCAACCTTGGCGATAATTTCGCGTCCCTCAGCAATGGCAGGCAGATCATCACCGACATGCATCGCGACCCCCGGCAAACCGAGAAACGCAAGACCGTTGCTCGCGTTGTCGCCCAGATCTCCAAAGGCGGGTACTATTTCCACGAAATACATGTCGATCACGTTTACGTCATCGCTGCCAACACCTGCTTCGTCGCCCTGTGTGACAATCGCGTCAAGGTCGTCAGCGGGGCGTACCCCACCGCCGCCATCACCCGTGTTGGTGAACGTACTGTTAAGTGTTACCGCTGGAAGCCAAACAAGGTCGATGCCTGCCTGTGCCCAGATTGCAGCGACTCTTACCTTCACATCAGCTTCTTGAGTGGCATCGCCAAAAAATTCAGCTGTATTGGAACCGTCATCATTGGAAACAATGATGGGTTGGATCGTCACGATTTCGTTTTCGTTGACAACTGGCGCATCGGGGTCTACCTCAGGCTCCGGTTGCGGTCCCGTGAATACCGGCCGTCCACCTGCGTTTTGGTACGCGTTGTCAAAGACTACCTGATTGATGCCATTCAACCTATCAAGTCCCTCACTGTTGAAGGTCCTTAGGTCTTGAACCGTTGCGTTGTCACCATTGAAATCAACATCGAAATCAGAATACAGGCCATTGAATATCGCTCGGTCATCTCCTTGACCGCCTACGATTCGTTCATTGCCAGAATTTCCGGTGAACCGATCGTTGCCACCATTGCCAAATAAAATGTCGCTGCCAAGCCCTCCAGAAATCGTGTCATTTCCACTTTGCCCGTACACGCGGTCAACACCTGTTCCACCTTGAACAATATCATTTCCAGCACCACCGAAAATCAGATTGGCTCCCTCGTTGGCGAGAATGAAATCATCACCTTCAGAGCCGGCCAACATGTCATTGCCGGCGCCACCTGTAATGTTGTCACGGTTGAGACCGCCAAAAATTGTATCGTCGCCACCGTTACCATTGAGGAAATTCGTTCCAGCCACGCCAAGGATTCTGTCGTTTCCGCCGCCACCACTAACTCGATCATCGCCAACACCAGCGATCAAAATATCGTTGCCCCCGTTACCGGAGATCGTATCGTTTTGGCTGTTGCCAACTAGCGTGTCATTACCGAACCCACCAATCAATACATCTTCGCCGGAATGTCCGTACGCGAAGCTTGGCTTGCCCGTAAAATTTCGAAAGTAGTCGTCACCGCCGAGTCCAACAAAAATAATGGATTGGACGCCAGAGGCCTGAAACGTCCGTACCGGAAAACCAACTTGAGTCACGATCAAGTCGGCCCCGTTCTGCCGCACGGTAGCACTGTCAGCCTGGTTGGTCCCACCAATGAGTACTTGGCTAGTTTCGGAGAGAAACTCAATTCCCGCCAACAACATTCGGGGTTCCATCGATTCGTAAGATACTCGCGGCACTGGTCTTCGCCGCTTGCACAAATCCGCGGAACCGCGACTGGTGTGATTGCGGTCGTTTCTGCCAAAGACCTGCATCAAGTAATTAAATGACGATCCCATCTAGTTGCTCCAACATTCTCAGGTGTGTCGCGGGTGTTCGAAGCCGCCGGGGCGTCGAAAGTGCGTTACGTTAATCGATTTAACATAGTAGGGCCATTTCCAAAATCAAGCAAAGACGTCTCCTGCGGAGTTAGATTGCCAACAATGGGGTCTTTCTGGTCACGCGGTCACGAAAGAACCTGCCCTAAATAGGCTTGTCATCTCACCCCATACCCTAACACCGTGCGGCAGCATCGCATTAGAATACCGCCGGGCCAATCGGAATGACTCAAAACATTAATGAACACTGCTGTGGATGAAAAAAAACTGAAAAGTACTGCGTACTGGCACTCACTCTGTCCAGAGATGTCGATCACCGAATCCGAGTCTTTGCAAACCATTTCAACGCTCGGCAAAGACCTTGAACTACGGGACAATGATTGGTCCGTTTGCAAAACGCTAATCAGCGAGGACGGCTACTTTGCCTATGATGGTTGGCTCGACGCCAAACTTGTCCACCGTCTGGCAGACTGCTTTGAGCGTCTGGACGCGCACAACATTCCCTGTGTTTTCGCTTTCGTGTACGACGAGTTCTGGGATTTGGCACTGCAGCTGGATCCACTGTTAAATGACCTGATCGGAGATTACGAAATACTTCCAGCAGTTTGGAGCTGGCTAGTTCGTGCCACCAATCAAACGGCTTTCACCCCGCACCGGGACCAAGTGCGCGATGTGTTGATTGAGGACGACGACCACTTAGACTATTTGACGATCTGGATTCCTCTGACAGATCTAGACCACTTGAGCTCTTCGATTGGCGTGTTTCCGGCGTCGCTGGATCCTGACTACGAAGACGCTACACCCGACATTCGAATCGAGAACATGCAGGACATACGTTCGCTGCAAGGTAAAGGCGGATCTGTATTTTGCTGGACGACTCAACTCGCTCATTGGGGCACCAAGCAATCGTCTCACGGACCGCCACGCATGAGCGTCGGATATTTTGTGCAGCGTGCAGGAGCAGAACTGATTGAAGAAGACCCACCGCTAGATCTTTCGAAACCACTGCCGGTCAATCAACGCCTATCAATCATCGGCCAGCAAATCATCAATTACTCACGTGAGGCCGATGATGATCTACTCCGAATTGCCGCCTCGCTGATCGAGTAGAACTTGGCCTATAGGTATGAACAGCTGTTACAGCTTTTGATCGAATAACGCAAACTTTCGTTACAACGTTCATTTTCCGCTTCACCACATGACAGTGGC
Source organism: uncultured Pirellulaceae bacterium (assembly GCA_964439245.1). Taxonomy (GTDB): domain Bacteria; phylum Planctomycetota; class Planctomycetia; order Pirellulales; family Pirellulaceae; genus Mariniblastus. Next base: position 3,492 of record CAYTPS010000353.1, read on the forward strand.
AAGCGATAGGCGATTTTGCCTCGACAGTTGCATCAAATGCTCTCGGATCCCAACTAACGCGCCCTATTTCAAAGTTGACATCGACCGATATCGAGTAATAATCCGCATAGCAGAAACCGCGTCCACTTCAGCTCACTCTTTCACCGCCCACCACCACTGTTAAGGTACTACTGTGCAAATATCTCGCGAGAGACGAATCAGAAATTTAACACTGATTAGCATTGCGTTGCTCTTCTTTCTGCTTCTGTCAGCCAGCACTGCACTTTACGCTGCTCCCTTGGTTTCAAATACCGGGTCGGTTGCGCGCGGCGATGCCAATGGTGATGGAATGATCAACTTCGATGACATCCCCCCATTTATCACCGCGTTGAGTTCCCATTTCGTCTATCAGACTCAGTATCCCACTCTCGATCCCAACATTGTTCTTGATATGAACAACGACGGAGTGATGGACTTCGCCGACATTCCGGGGATGATCGACGCTTTGATGATGACTGTGCAACCGCCTTCAGATGTGGCGATCACGCCCTCCGGTACTGCGGACTCAATTAGCCTCACTTGGTCAAGCAGTCCCACGTCGGGAATCACCGGATATGAACTTCAATACGGATTGACTCCGGGAAGCGCAACCCATGTGAAAGAAGTTGCTAACGTCAATAGCGCAACACTGTCCGGGCTAACGCCGGGACAAACGTGGCACGTGGCGGTGGTCGCCGTTTCCTCGGGTCGCAAAAGTGAGCCTACGGCAACGGCAACTATCTCGGCTCAACCTGATGCGGGGATGAACATTATTCCACTGTTCGACTCTGCCACGCAACTGGAGCCGGCAATCACAGTTGAAACACCCGACGCGCTGACTACCTATTTCTCAGATCGAGCACGCGACCGGCACGCGCGTGAATACATGTTCCAAGCCTACGATCACTACCTTAGCTGGTATTGGGAACAGCGCACGATGAATGTCGAGATCATCGATCGCGTCGGCAAAAATGGTGGTACGGACATCACGTTCAACTACACAACTCACGATCGGCTCAACCCGGCAGAATTTCGGACCTTCTTTCGCGGTTTCAACACCTTGGCCGAGTATTCTCACAACCAGATCGCGACATTGGTTTCGACCAATCCGTCGGCAACGCCGGGCGAGACCGACTACAACTACTCAGCGTCGATCTCGTTCAACACTCAGTTCTCCCGTCCAATCCAAGTCGGTGATCGCGTCGAGATTGAAATCAGCCAGTTTTTGCGTGCCCCTCGCAACGGACGAACTAACTACTACGGCACAACGCTGCTGTATATCGTCGGTGAAGGTTTGGTTCCTTGGGCTCAAGGTAAAGACGTCGGCTTTGACGGAGGTATTGTAGGAAACGTCAATCAAAGCCTCGATTCTTATCCGATCCCAACCAATGGCTGGCTGGGCGGAAAAACGACCGTGCACTATCCGTATTCCAACGAGCCTGACAATCGGTTCAAACAAATGGCAGGAAATATGTCTCCCACCAATGGAGTCGATTTCATGCTTGGCCGTCGTCTGCATCACACGGACTTCGGAGACGGAACCCACTCAGAGGCAGGTAACCCCATCTTCGCCACCCAGGTCGGGAAGTTAGGTTCAAAATATGTTGCCCGCAGTTGCGTTGATTGCCACGTCAACAATGGTCGCGCTCTCCCGCCGGCAATCGGTCAACTAATGACCAGCACAAGCCTTAAAGTAGGCATCGATTCCAGCGGCACACCTCACCCGG
>CAYTPS010000354.1:0-3894 GCA_964439245.1 uncultured Pirellulaceae bacterium
CTACCTAAGACGCGTAGTGGGAAAATTATGAGGCGTCTGTTGCGCGATGTCGCCGCTGGCCGAGAGGCAGCTGGAGACGTTAGCACTTTGGAAGACCTTAGCGTGCTGGCCAAATTGAGCGAGGATCAAGAATAAGATGACTGATGAGAATAACGAAGTAGACGACTACTCAGACGATCACTATTCAGATGATGAATCCTTTGCTGAAGACCAGTTTGAGGATGAGCAGTTTGAAGACGATCACGAGTATGACGACCAACAGTATGACGATCAGGATTTTGAGGATGATCGAGAATACGAAGAGGATCGTCAGAGGACCTCTCGATCGAAGAAGAAGCGTAAACGAATGTTCTGCCGCGGCTGTAACCGTTTTGAAAGTCATCGCCGCGCGCCAAAAAAATCGTGGCTCAATTCTTATATCACGGGTTTGACTTTCGGCCTGAACCGCTTTGTGGGGCCGTTTAAGTGCACTTGTTGTGGCACCAATCGTTGGATTATCAGGTTGAAGAAATCCAATAACGTTGTCATCAAGAGATAGTGGTTTGCTAGCGAGTTGCGACTCCCGTTGTCAATTTCGTCCAATGATGACAGAATTTTTATTCTCATCTCCGCTCATTTGAGAGCGAGTGCAGTCCGATAGGGAGTTTGGCTGTTTCGATGGTGATTTCATCAAGGACGATTTCATGGGTAAGCGCGTATCACTTTCCAACGGACGTAGGTTGGTGGACGATGTGATCCACATTTCCAACAAGATGCCGATGGCGGCATTTTCTGCAGATTGGGATGTGGCCTTGATTTCAAAACTTCGCCGCATGGCACGACCAAAGATTTCTTGGAACGTGCTGATGATGAAGGCCCATGCTATTGTTTGCCAGCAACGCCCCGAACTTCGCAGGTGTTACGTTCGTTTTCCTTGGGCTCACATGTACCAGCACCATCAGAATGTGTGCATGATGACGATCGGTCGGGAGCACAATGGTGAGGAGCGTCTGTTTTTCGCCCGGTTTAACGAGCCAGAAAATGAGACGCTGGTCGAACTACAACAGCAGTACGACGAATACCGTAAGGCTCCGATCGAAGATATCAAACAGTTCCGTCATCAGATTACGTTCGCGCAGTGCCCACAATTTATCCGCCGGTTTGGTTGGTGGGTGATGTTTAACATGTGGCCTCAGAAACGAGCCAGTCACATGGGCACGTTTGGGATGAGCATTTCCGGATACAAGGGAGCTAAAGCCAACGGGCATCTAGGCTTCAACGCGACGATCCTGGGCACCGATCCTACACCTAGAAAGGGCATTGCACACATGGTGCTAACGTTTGATCACCAGATTCTCGACGGCGCCCCCGCCACCGATGTGTTCATGGAAAGCCGCCGCATGTTGACAACCGCGGTCGCCAAAGAACTGGCCGACATGGCAGGCGTGAACCAAAATACACTCGAGCCGCTTTCCTCAGAGGAGATCGAAAAGATCAGAATCGACTTCGAAGAGAAGAAGAAGGAACGTGAGGCGATCAAGAAACTTAGCCGCAAAGCAAAACGCGCGCTACGTGAAGGTCGCAACGCGGCTTAAGGCAGGTTTGGGGTTTGGCATTGAATCTACGGCTTAAACTTGATTCGAAAGACGTAGGCCGCCTCGCACGGTTTGTTTCCGTCGGTTTGAATCTCTAACGCCTCATCTGTTTGCTTCCAGGTAATCTTGCCTGAACTGCCAATGAAGTCTACCGATGCAATAGGACGCGATTCGTGAGGGTTGCCGTTACGAAGCGATTCGATGCGAAACGTGTCGTCATTGGGCCAACCCAAAGAGGTGGCGTACAACACATCTCCCTTTGCGGTGAATCGTACATCCGCGGCAACGGACTCTACATCGTTGTACTCGGTGTGGTGTTTGTTTTTGTACTTTGTTTCGCCGGCGGCAAATTTTGCCGGTCCCTCGCCGTAAGTCTTCCAAGGCCTCGTGCCATAGATTGCCTCGCCATTGAGCTCCAGCCACGCCCCGAAGTCTCTCAGAATCGCCGCTTCGTTTTCTCCGATCGTGCCGTCTGGTTTAGGGCCAATCGACAGCAATAGGTTGCCGTTTTTACTGACGATATCTACCAGTTCGTCGATCAAAAAATCGGATGTTTTGTAGTTCTCATTAATAATCCACGTCCACGAGACCTTTCCTACGGCTGTATCGGTCTGCCATGGATGAACGCTAGTCTCGGTTCTGCGCCCGCGCTCGATATCCAAGACCATGAGGTCTTCGGGAAATGATTCCATCCGCATGTTTTTATCTTGGAAGACGACTTCTTTGTTCCACTCAAGCCCCTTGTTGTAGTAGTACGCCATGATCTTCTTGTGCACCGGCTCGAAGCCTGGTTTGTCGAGCCCGAAGTCGAACCAGAGAATATCTGGTTGATATTGATCGACAATGTCGGTCGTTCGGTCCCACCAGAGATCGAGAAACTCCTGAGTAGGCGGATCTTCGGGGGGGACAGGTTTTCCGTATAAGTCCGCGAAGGCGGGATCGTTGGTGTCGAACGTTTTGTCCCACTTTGGGTAGAACTCACGGTTCCATGCGAAGTGAGATGAAAGCCCAACTTTAAAGTCGTTTGCTCGAGCCTCGTCGACCAATAGACGCATCACGTCTTTTTCGGGACCAATATCAACGACATTCCAGCGCGTGTGCTTGGAGGCGTACATCGCATAGCCGTCGTGCATTTCGGCAACAGGAACTATGTACTTTGCTCCGGATTGCTTGAAAAGAGAGACCCATTGTTTTGGATCGTACTTCTCCATTTTGAAACGCGGAAAGAAGTCCTTGTAGCCAAACTTTGATTGGTGCCCGAAATGTGACTCGTGATAACGTGCGCAATCGACACCCTTCGTGACATATCGATTCTTGCCATACATCCATCGGCCGTATTTGTCATTTCCAACTTGCGGCACTGAAGCAGGCCCCCAGAACACGAAGATGCCGAATTTAGCGTCCCGAAACCACTCGGGACATTTGTAGCGACTGCGGATCGAATCCCAATCTGCCTCGTAGCGAAAGTCGTCTTGAGCGTGAACATGCCCAACGAACAAAGCGAAGCAAAATGTGACTAGAAATAGGTATCGTTTTGAAATCATTCTTCTTGGGGGCGGACAAACTAGTTGGTATTGAGGCGCGGAGCTCGGATAAGTTTAACGTTTTCGATCATTTGAGATAACCTTCTGACGGTAGAGCCACTTTCGATCTTGGATGAAACAGAAGGAGCTGCGTCCCTTGCGTTGTATGTCTTTTGAGAAGCAGTTATGGCTAGCATTGATGATGGAGACTTTTTTCACAATCTTCATTCGAACGATTTTCATCGCTTTTACGTAACACTGGCGGTTATTGCCTCGTTGGCAACAAATCTTGCATCAAATGCCGCAAAAAGTAGGAATCGCTATGACTTGCGCAATCACTACAGACTGAAGTAATGATGCGCACAAAAGGTGTCGTTTCCCCGCTTCGGTTAGTTTAATCAAGTTTGCCAGTTTGGTTTGCCGTTAGAACCCGACGTCAAATCGAAAAATGGCCAAGAATATTTTTCGAATTCTCTCAAATGTTCTTAAGTAAACCTTACCTTACACGTGACGACTCCTCGGTTTAACTTTTCTTCAAAGGAACCGTCAGTTTCGCCAACCCCTACAATCCCCTGTTCGCAGGAAAGTTAGAAGCTTTCCCCCGGAGCAAACATTATGTTACACATGAAATCATTCGTTATCACCACCGTTCTTGCCGCCACCTGCTGGATTCAGACATCTGAAGTTCAAGCGGGGCCACTATTGGACTGGTTGCGAGGCATCCGCCGCAATTGCAGCACTTGCCAAAACGGATTGTTCAATCGGCAGCCTACCGCTAGTCAAGGCTTCGCTGCTCA
>CAYTPS010000354.1:3904-5206 GCA_964439245.1 uncultured Pirellulaceae bacterium
TTCTTCAAAGGAACCGTCAGTTTCGCCAACCCCTACAATCCCCTGTTCGCAGGAGAGCCCAAGGCTTTCCACCGGAGCAAACACATTATGCTACGCATCAAATCAATCGTTATCACCACCGTTCTTGCGGCCACTTGCTTGCTTCAGACTTCTGAAGCAGAGGCCGGTCCATTGTTGGATTGGCTTCGAGGCATTCGCCGTACAACTAGTACGCAAAATGGTGTGTTCAATCGCCAAGCCTTCGCGGGTCAAAGCTTTACCGCTCAGAGCGCCGTGGCTCCCAATGTGGCCGGTCTACAGCCTGGGCAGTGCATGAAGACTTGCAACAAGACATGCAGTCGCACTGTAGTGAATTACGTGCCTTACACGGCCTATCGCACAAGCTGGAAGAAAGTTCCTGTAACCAAATACCGTCCGGTAACCACTTCCAATCCTTGTACGGGATGCACCATGACATGCATGAAGCCGTGTACGACCTACACATACCAGTGTCAACGGGTACCTTACACGACCTACCGTCCCGTTTATCGCCAAGAGCAGTACACCGTTCCTGTGACGACAATCACCAACGATTGCTCGACCGGCACATGCGGTACTAGTTGCGATACTTGCGGAACTGGCCAGTCGTATGGCAATTACAACTCAGTTCCCAACTTCAACCCATCGCCAGCCGCGACAGTACCAAGCTATGCTGCTCCAACGCCGACTTATTCGGCTCCCCCGAGCAGTGGATTGGTTCCGGCAGACACGACACCTAGCCTAAACGTGCCGAGTGGTTCAAGCTCTCGCCTGCCACTTCCATCAGGCGGAATCAACACTAGCAACACGTATCAGGTTCAGTCTTACACTCCGGTGACACCGCACACTGCTTCAGCGTCTGACCGTATTCGATCCGCCACTCAGGGCGTGCGACCGTCTAACCGCCAGCGATCGTTTATCGATCGACTCGAGAATCAAGGTTCTGCCCGAGGCAGTGCTGATACTACGCAGGCAAATCGTCGCAATGACATTCGGCCGACGACTGAAATGGCATCGCTTCGACGCCGCTGGAGTTACTCTCCAGTTCGTTTGGCCAGCAACGTCAAAACGACCACTTTCGCATCTGTGGGCAAGGCTTCTAAAGTCAATCGCCAGCAGATCAACAGTGCTTGGGAAGACGTGAAGTAAAACGAACGTCGAGCGAACACTCGGCGACTCAACAAACTATGACAGATCCCGATGATTGACTTGCCGGCCGGCAAGTTGGTTGTCGGGATTTCGTTTTGTAGGTTCGATTTTCAATCCAATCTACGGCGCGAAGCG
>CAYTPS010000355.1:0-5205 GCA_964439245.1 uncultured Pirellulaceae bacterium
ACCATGGCGATCTGATCGGCGTCGCCGGTATGCTTCGGCGGACGCAAACGGGCGAACTATCGATCTTTGCTGATAAAATTCATTTCCTTACCAAGACGCTTGACCCGCCGCCGGCAAAACACGTTGGCTTGACCGACCCCGAGGTACGACAACGCAAGCGTTATGTCGATCTGGCTTGGAACGAAGGCGTACGCGACCGATTCCTTGCTCGCAGCCGTATCGTGAAATCAGTGCGCGACACGCTGCAAGGGCAGGGCTTTGTTGAAATCGAAGGGCCGACTCTGCATTCGATCGCCGGTGGAGCCGCCGCTCGTCCGTTCAACACCCATCACAACGCGCTAGACATGCCACTTTATATGCGGATCGCGCTGGAGCTGCACCTGAAGCGGTTAATGGTCGGCGGTATGGAACGCGTGTTTGAAATGGGGCGGGTATATCGCAACGAAGGGATCAGCCCAAAGCACAATCCAGAATTCTCGATGCTAGAGGTTTACCAGGCCTACGGCGACTACGAATCAATGATGGACCTGACCGAGGCGGTGATCTCAAACGCCCTGAAATCCATTAATGCTAGCGAAACGCTGCCGTGGGGAGAAAAAGAGATCAATTTCGTGACGCCGTTCGAGCGGAAGACGTACGACGAACTGTTCCAGATTCATACTGGCGTTGACCCTCATGATGCCGCTGCGGTAAAAGCTTATGCAAGCGAACTGGGTTTTGATGTCGACGGACGGCATCCGGACGTCATCAAAAGTGACGTTTTTGAAGAGAAAGTCGAAGACGCATTGGTCGGCCCTATCTTTGTCACGGATTATCCTGCCAGCATCTGCCCGCTGACCAAACGCAAATCGGATAACCCCGAAGTCGCGGAACGGTTTGAACTGTTCGTCCATGGCATGGAAGTCGCCAACGCCTACACCGAACTCAACGATCCCGACTTGCAACAAAAGCTGTTTGAAACACAGCTTGAAGGTATGTCGGAAGAAGATTCGATGGCAAAAATGGACAACGATTTCGTGACGGCGCTCAGAAACGGAATGCCCCCTGCGGGCGGATTGGGAATTGGCATCGACCGCTTGGTGATGCTGCTGACTAATTCGCAATCGATCCGCGACATCATTCTGTTTCCGTTGCTGCGAGCAGAATCGAGCAGTTAGAAGAGTGGGACGGGCTTAGCCTGTCACAAACTGAAATAACACAGCCAAGGATTGGCGATGTATAAACTTTTGTTGTCGTGGCGTTATCTGCGCACTCGATTTATCGCGCTGGCCTCGATCATCAGCGTTACCCTGGGTGTCGCGACGCTGATCGTGGTAAACAGCGTCATGTCCGGATTCGTGTTCGAGATGAAGTCTCGTCTGCACGGCATCCTCTCCGATGTTGAAGTTGCAGCGCCGCTGCTTGGGCAGATTCATAATCCCGAGTATCACACGCGCATCATTCGTAACGTGTTGGGTGACGACATCGAAAGTATGACCTGTGTCGTGCGTAACCCAGCGCTGCTCACCTTCGAAGTCAACGGGCGTCAATGGACGCAGCAGGTGATGTTGCTGGGTATCGACGACGAGTCGTTTGGGAAGGTCACTGACTTCCACCCGTATCTGCAAAACACTTTCAAACGTGAGCAGTTTTCGTTTAACCTTGAAGAACAGGGGTACCCCGATTGGGTCGCCACCGGTTGCAAAGACTGGGAAGGCGAATCGGCGTGGGATTATCGCCGTCGCAAGTTTCAGAAAATCAGACAGGCCGAAACTCGCCGACTAGAGCAAGAGCGACTTTACGATCTAGCAGCCGCCGAATATCTCGAACAACAGGCGGCAAAATCGCGTGCGTGGGATGCCAACCAAGCCGATCTATCGTCCGAAGGGGCCGCTAATGCGAACTACCATTCGGTCGAGGACGCCAAACAACCGATCGCCGCCACCCAAGCTACCTTCGTTGGTCCCCAACAGCCTGACCGTACCTCGGCCGAAAAGAGCATGAGCGAGTCAGGTTTCCAGTACGTGCCACTTCCAGAAAAGGCCCCTGACTTTGCCGCGATTCATGCCAAGAAAATCGAAGAAGCTGCCGAGCAAAAACCTTCAGGGATAACACTAGCCCCTACGCATTTTTCTCAAGCCGGCGGCAAGTTGCGTGAATTGCGAAAGTTCTCGCCCGTGGATGCCCACGCTGAATTTCGAGACGAACCCAACGTAGAAGAATTCTTCAACCCAGAAGAAGATCAATATACGGGCATCATTCTTGGTCTGGCGATCGCCAAACGCAAGACGATCATCGACGGCGAGTTGACCGACTTCTACATGGTGCGGCCCGGCGATGATGTGCAAATCATGTTTCCCACCGTCGGTGGAGCAGCCAAACCGATCAGTGAAAACTGTACGCTGGTCGACTTCTATTCCTCCAACATGCACGAGTATGATTCCTCATTTGCATTTGTGCCTTTGAAAGAACTGCAAAAGATACGCGGCATGGTGGACCCACTGACCGGAGATGCGTCGGTTTCCACGATTCAAATCAAATTGAAAGAAGGGGCTAATCTGGACGAGGCGCGCGACAAACTGATCGCTCAGTTCCCGCCGGAATCCTACCCTTACGACATTCACACTTGGCAAGACACCCAACGTCCGCTGCTCTCAGCGGTCAACATGGAATTAACCATCCTCAACCTGTTGCTATTTATGATCATTGCCGTTGCCGGCTTCGGCATCCTTGCGACATTCTTCATGATCGTGGTTGAGAAAACGAAAGACATCGGAGTGTTGAAAGCACTAGGCGCTCCCAGCAGTGGAGTCATGTCGATCTTTCTTGGATACGGCATGGCGTTAGGACTCGTCGGGACTGGAGCGGGTATCATTTTAGGTCTGTTGTTTGTGCGATACATCAATCAAATTGCGGCCGTTGTGCAAATGATCACCGGTCAGGAAGTTTTCGATCCATCAATCTATTACTTCTCAGAAATTCCAACAATCGTCAGCCCGTTGATGGTGCTGTTGGTTGGGCTAGGGGCCATCTTGATCGCCGTAATGGCCAGCGTCTTGCCAGCTTTACGGGCCGCCCGATTGCATCCTGTGGAGGCACTACGCTATGAGTAGATCAACAGCAGTACAACCAACCAAAGCTTCAGTGTCTCAGCGCGACGGCGGAACACCTCCGCTCAAGTTGGCGACTCATACGCTAATGTCGGCCAACAACATCCACAAAAGCTACCGGAAGGGAACTTTGGAAGTTCCCGTGCTCAAAGGAGTCGATCTAGAAATCGTCGCCGGGAGTTTTACTGCGATTGTTGGCCAAAGCGGATCAGGAAAAAGCACGCTGTTGCATCTATTAGCGACACTCGACGCACCAGATCAGGGTGCTGTCTACTTTCAGGATCGCCAAATCGACAACTTGCCATCTCGCCAGCGCGAAGCGATTCGCAATCAAGAATTTGGCTTGATCTTTCAGTTCTACCACCTGCTTCCGGAGCTTACGACGCTGGAGAACGTTCTAGTGCCCAAAATGGTACAGGACGGCTTCTTCTCCTATCTGAAAAACAAGCGTGCCTACAAAAAACGTGCCACTGAGCTTCTCGAGATGGTGGGCTTGGGGCACCGGATGACTCATCGCCCCAACGAATTGTCCGGCGGTGAGATGCAGCGCACGGCAATCGCACGAGCACTAATTTCAGAGCCATCGATCATCCTAGCTGATGAGCCAACGGGAAATCTGGACGAACAGAACGGCGGAGAGGTGCTTGAGACGCTCAACAACCTTCGCAATCAAGAAGACCTGACCGTCGTGATGGTCACTCACGATGCGGGTTTGGCGCAGACTGCCGACAAGACGATCAGATTGGTTGACGGAAAAGTTGTATGAGTCATTCAGACGTACCATCTCAACGAGATTTCGCCGAATGAACTTCTTCAGCCGCGCTGGGTCGAAAGTAAACCGGTTTGAGGCTCCACGCGTCAACCGTTTCACCCGCAAGAAATTTCTGTTCGCCGATTGCCGCCACCGTCGCAACATCGCATTCTCGAAAAGCCTCTTGCTCGACTTGAAGTGATGGCATCTTAGCGACGGCATCATCGATAAGGCCGGTCGCCATCTTGAGCCCCGGTCCTGTGACAAAATCAGCATCGCCAAGCCCGTTAACCCACAGCTTAGGATCAACAATTTCGGCCGATGCAACAGGCACGCAGTCCAAGAGTTCCTTCTCGGCTTCCGATTGGGTAGCCACTCGGAAGCTGGCAGCAAACAGTTGGCCACGCTGGGCGTTAATCGCAGTCTTGATGACACGACCTTCGCCAAGTTGATTCCTGTTCATCGCTCGCACTGCGCAGGCGTGGAGGGTATCAACCGAGACGAGGGGACAGTTCAGGGCAAAGGCAAGTGTCTTGGCCGTGACGACTCCCACCCTTAATCCGGTGAAACTACCGGGCCCGTTGGTAACTGATATCAGACCGATCTGACTGGGTTCGACAGCCGCTTCCTTCATTGCCGATCGAATCATCGGCATCAACAAGCTAGAGCTGCTTGGCCCCGGGCTGACTTGACTGCTTTCGGTGTTCGGCGCGTTGTTTAAGAACGAGCGGGCATCTTGTTTTGCGACGATCGTCCCGGAAGACGATACTGCAACCGAATGGTTCCGACCAGAAGTTTCAATAGCAAGAATTAATGGCTTCATCGTTCTACGGCAAATTCACTTGAAAAATTGGCTCTCGCCTGTGTGATGCTGATTCGTTTTCTTGGATAGCAAACAGAGAAAGTATCAGTAGAACTCAAAGTAGTCCAACCATTTTTCGGCGAGAGGGACAACAGTTGCGGAATTTTTATCAGGCAGCAACTCAACAGATGGGGTCGTAACGCCTTTTGAATTTAGACCGACTAGTTTTTCGATAAAACACGGATAATTTGTCAAATTTCCGGCAGCCCCCCGCGCGAAAATGCCATTTTGACGGTATCCTCTTGAGAGTTCGCGCATGCTCTCTGGCGAGAGATGATTTGCGGATGACGATCGAATTCAAAAACATGCGATTGATATTTTTGTGCCGGACTAAAGCACCACTTTTCCCCACCATGCCATCGGAACCTACCGGCCAAACCGCCGCTCGTCACTAGGTAAGAAGCCTACAGATTCTGACATGGACTATTTGCGTAAATAAGAAAGTTCTCAAAGTGAAACGTGCGATTATCAGTGACATCCATGGCAACTTGGAAGCTCTGACG
>CAYTPS010000356.1:0-5205 GCA_964439245.1 uncultured Pirellulaceae bacterium
CGAAGCAGTTTTACGTATTCGGCATGTGTCCAAGCCAACGGCGTTGCGGAGTTAGTTCCCTTCCCGGATGTATAGCCAAACGGATTAGGTCCCACGCCGTCCCAGACCTGCTCGGGTAAACTGAGCCCTGCGTTCGCGAACGCTTCCATGCTTGAGATCAGTCGGCGAATCTTCGTTTCGGCTGCGACCACTTTCGGATGGCGACTCCCGAACTGATCGTCCAACGAATCTAGTCGCGCGATTTCATAGTGCCCGCGTTCACCCGAGAAAAACGGCCAAACGCGCCCTCGTTGCCCCGGCGTATTTCCACCTTGTGATTCGTGATAATTTGTGCCGCCTTCACCGTCCTCCCCGTAACCATCGTTGCCATAGCGGCGCCAGCCGACGTGGTCATTGCCAAAGACATACCGAACGCGCAGATTCTCCTCGTGCTGGCCATCCAGCTCCTCTAGCGAATCTACAATGCTGGGAGCATCCCAAACTCGCACGCCGTATCGCACCAATTCTAAAAAACCCGCATCGACGATATGTGCCTCTGGCAATCCAGGCCGACCATTGTTGGCGCCCAGCGAAGCCCCGTCATTAGGGTCTTGATTGCGGGTAACGCGGATGAAATACTTGCCATCGCCTAGGATACCCTCGGTCGTGAACATCCACGCTTCGAGATTGGATTCAAGTTTATCAGCTGCCGCACGATAGCGCGTTGCATCTCTAAGGTCTCCAAAGCGTTCAGCAAGCTCGGCAGCTGTAACGAGCCCAGAAATTACCGCAGCCACCGTTGAGGGTGAGTAGCCCTCCTGCTCCTCCCAACGCTCTTGCTGAGTGTAACCTAGCGACGCTTCGAAATGTTTGTTCCAAAGAAGACTTGGTCGCCCTCCCTCCACGAGGAAATCAGCGGCAGGCTTAAGCATGTCGTGATAACTTTTTTTCATCTCTTGATCTGAGATCAAGCCGGCATTCCATAATTTCCAACCTAGCATAATTGGCATGGCGGTTTGGTCCTGTTGGATTGCGACCCATTCCAACGTACCGTCGACATGAGTCTTCTGCAGGAACCAACCTGATACTCCGTCGTTGCCGGGGGTACGCTCGGTAACCTGAACGGTCGGAAGATACCGATAGGCAGCCAGCGCCGTGTCGGCATCCCCCATGGCGACAAATGCCGAAGCGACTTGGAAAAAATCTCGGGGCCAAACTGCTTTGTAGCCTGTCTGCGGTTCAACTGCCGGCGCCGTTTCACCCCAAGGATTGGACAGCGATGCGATCAGCGCGCCGGCATGGGTTTTGTCCTCCATGATCTTCAAGTTGATCGCGGACATGAAGGCTAAAGCCCCACCATCCTCGGCCACGGCAGCGAGTGATGGTAAATGCTCCAACGAGTTGACGTAGTCACGCCAACCCGCTCGGTACGCGTCAAGCACGGCCGTTGCGCCTCGCTTGCGCGTGGCGGTAATGGCTGCTTTGGCGCCGTCTGGGTCTTTGCCAAAACCGATCAGCAGTTCGCCGCTTGCGATGACGTCCGCGCTTCGTGCAACCTCAACCAGAATTTCGACGTTGCCGGTCTGATCGCCTGTGTCAAGATAAACTTGACCATCAACCGCAGCCTGTAAAGTATCTGTCGTTCCAACAAATCCAACAGAACGTGTAAGCTTAGCGCCATCGATCCCACCTGCCGCGAGAACTGTATCGCCTTCTTGTGCATAGATGTTATCGCCATCGACCCAAGCTCGATCACCCGAACCGGTGTTTGCAAGAGCGGGATCAATATAGGCAAACAGCCTCAGATCCTTGCGATGTGATTCGAGCTCGAACGAGGAGACCAGCGTTTGCTGATTGGGATCGGTGTAGGTAACCAAACTGAGGCGTGTTTTACCGGAGTCGAAGTTCTGTGTGATTGTATGAACGGCTGTTGGCGCCTTAATCGCGGCGAAAGACTGGATCAACGGCGACACACTCACGCTTTCTGGAACCAATTCTCCTTCAGGCCCAATTAGAACGTATCTGATTTCGCGAATCTGGGCTTCATGAATCAAACCCCACATCACTTCGGTGATGCGATCCTTACCGAGCGAAAACCAGACCTTCGAAATCGGTGCGGTTGGACTGGCCTTGGAAAACTTACCCGCCGCATCATAAGCCTCATACGAACCGCCAATGCCAAACTTTTCAGCATTGGACCAGGTTGGCTTCGTGCCCGGCGCACCTGGCGCGATTTTCGTCACCTGATTAGGGTTTGATGCAAAGCACCACACAAAAACCATGCTCATCAGTAAAGACAAATGAGAACCAGATACACTCACGGCACGCTCCAATCAATTTTTTAGGGCCATTTTTGCCAAGTGGTCCTTCAAATCTGAAATCAATAGGTAGAGGGGTGCCATATTTCACGCTTGCGTAAGAATGCTAACGCAAGCGTAAGCATGGCACCTGTCAGTTCAGCTTTGACGGTCCACTAGTGTCACTCTCAGGCCGGTGGAGGTCAACTGGATTTTGTCCTAGTTTTCATCGGCAAGTCTAAGATCAATGTGGCATGCGTTAACCAACATATAATTCTGGCATCTTACAACGAGTTCGCATATATTAGAGCGAAGTACCTGTTGTCTTTTCTTATCGGTGTCGTATTCAATGTCGCAACTTGCCAACGATCTTGAACGTTTCACTGACGGCCTAATGGCAGCGCGACGGGCTAAGGTTGCTTTAGATATTGGAGATGCCGGTTCACCGCGATTTCTTACCGAAAAAGACATTCGGGATCTGAGAAGACTCTCTCTTCCATCTGATCCCAATCAGCCGTGTTTTAAATCGCAGAGGTTAGATGCTGCGTTTGAAGTGTTTCGTAAAACGGGTTCGCTAACGACGTCGATAGAGGGCCTTTCGTTTCGTACGAACGCCAGAGCACGGGTTCGTCAACTCACACGCCGGACGACGTTGTACTTGATATTAATCGTGCTGACTGCAATCGCGTCTCTCGTTTTTTTCTGGTTCCAACTGCGACCGGGCCTCCAAGCAATCCATCAAGACATAGTTGCTACCAGTGGCGTCGATCTGCCGGACCATTACGACGGTTTAGTGGTGGTCGTATGTCTTTTGCTCTTAGCACTGATCCTTGGTGGGCTTTTGTGGCAGTTGTTTGGTAGAACAAATTGGTTCACTCGATTCTCAGGGGGAGATGAGTATCTTCAGCTTGGCCAGCAAGCGTTGGTCTGGTCAATCACAAAAAGACTGGTAGAAAAAGGCCAACCGATGTCTGCAGCTACATCGACTGCTTGCCAGTTGCTTGGTTTGGAATCAAGCGAGCCGTTGCTGCCAAGCGGAGCGGCTTGTGAGTCGCTTCATCAGGCTTCATCGGCGGAAACCCTAATGGAGATGCTCGCCAATCAGAAGATTGAATCCGTTACGACTACGTTCCCCACCACCGCCGTCGTCATTGTTGGCGGCGGGTGTGCGTTGGTTTGCTCCATAGTGACGTTCTATCCGATAATTCGCTTGTTGGACGAGCTATCCAAGGTGGGGGTTTAATGAGCGACCGTTCACCAACCGATATGTGGAGATTTGTCACCGGAAAGGAAGAAGCAATCGCAAGTTATTTGCGAAGCCTCGTCCCTGCTCTTCCGTCTGACATTGGACAACGCGTAACTCGTGTAGCAAGCTATTTTGAAAATCTTGAAACACAAGAAGGGGGTCGTGATTCGATAGCTCAACAGAATGCGCTGGCAGACGTCGATCTCGTGGCAATCGTATCTCCGTTGCTGGAACGTGCATGCGCTGATCAAAGCGAAAAAGCGATCGGGGAAGTAGATCTTGTTTCTGATCTGCAGATTGGCGTGGGCCGCCTGTTGGGATGCAATTCCCAGCGCAACAACGTCGTTGGCCTTCTTACGTATCCGGGGCTGCTGCTGGTTGGGGTGATTGGCGTCATGCTGTTGTTCAGCCAGCTGGTATTGCCTAACTTTCGAGAGATTTTTGACGAGTTTGGAATCGAACTACCTGCTCCAACCAAGGTGGTGTTGACCGCCGGCAGTGTTCTTGAGGCGATGTGGCCACTAGCGTTGTTCGTTGCTTTTTTGGCGGCGTTGCCGATGGTGTTTGATTTGTGCCGTTGCGCGGGTTTGGCACCAGGCTTTGTTCAGTGGGTTGATCGCAAGTTTTCATCGAAGCGTTCAGCGATGGCGACTTGGGCTCGACACACTGCGTTGCTGTTGCAGTCCGGCTTAGGCGAGGACTTGGCAGTTAAAACGTCTCTTTCTGCGGCAAAGGGTTGGGTTAATTCCGGCTCGTGGCCGTGGAGGTTTGGCTTTGTCGAGCAAGTTTTGAAGCTTGAGGACACCTCAGCGAAAATTGCTCTGCTGAATCACGTGGCGGACTATTATCTCGCGCTGCATCGGAACTCGTTTCAGTGGTGGGCCAGTTTCCTCCCGCCCATTGTTGTTTGTTTACTAGGTGGCCTAATTGCCTTTGTGATGCTTTCAATCTTCATGCCGCTGATTTCAATTATTTCTGGATTGAGTGGGGGTGGGTTTTGAAAGGTGACGGCCACTATTCGAAGATGAAAAACAATGACGAAAATCATGTTAGCACTTCACTGCAGCGTATTGTCGATTGGCAGCGGCAAACGATCCAAGAGCTTCGGCTGGCGACACCAATTTCAGAGCAAATGGTCGTCTCTATTCTGGCGGCTGCATGGCGGCCGAGGGCGAGCGGGTGGGACAGTGGTACGCTAAAAACGCTATTGGAAAACTTCGCGCGTGATGCCAGTACAGCCACTGAACACAAAATCAATGTTGCCCTGCAGTCCATTGAGTCGGGCGAACCAGTTGTGGAAGCGCTTGCGTCGGCTCAGGTAATCGGTGCGTTGACCAGCGATGCGCTTAAATTGTCTATTGCGAAAAGACAGCTGGCTGAATTCTTGCGTTGCTGGCAGAGTCGTCCGTTGACAACTGGCGTCTTACTTCCCCTCGAACAGACGTTCGTTTCAAAACTGCTGCGTTTCGCTGTAACAGGCTTTATGGTTCTCAACGTTGGTCTTTTCGTGATGCTGTTTATTATCCCCGCGAAAAAAGAAATAAGCAAGAACAAGCATCAAGAAAAAAGGAATGAACCAAAATTTGGCTAGTCGCCACGCCCAAATCATCAAAAACTGAGTTGGCGAAGTCATCTCGAGGCCGAACTCGTCATACATCTTTTGCAGCTCGGGGATAATAAACA
>CAYTPS010000357.1:0-2326 GCA_964439245.1 uncultured Pirellulaceae bacterium
TTGTTCTTCACCTCGACCAAGTGGTCGCGCAACGCATCCTCGTTGACGGGTTGATCCTTGTTCTGGGCTTGGAACAGCACAATGGGCCGGATGTAGTTATCTCGGTCCTTTTGCGCCTCTTCGTTTAGCTGAGCTTGGCGCAGGATCGCGCCATTAACGGCGGACTTCCAATCCTCATGCTCTTCCAGCACCACAGGCATCTTGATCATCTGTTCGTCTTTAAGTTCCTGCGCCGTGACGGAATGCAGGATGTTAGACTTGTTATTGGGCGTGGCGGTGAACTGGATAATCGCAGACGGATTGATTCTGCGCTGCATTTCATCCGCTAGTGAGGTGACAGCATTGTGCGCCTCATCGACAATCACAAGCGGGTTGTGGACGTGCATCAGGTTGGCGAACGAAAACCGAATATCTCCCTTGAACGGGCCATCATCATTGCGTTCCAGCCCCGGAGTGGCAGGGGATATCTTTGCAAAATGCGGCTCTAGCATTTCGTGGTGCGCATAGACCTTGCGCCCGTTGGTGTTGGACACTTTGAGCGTTTGAACCGTGCCGACAAACACGCACAGCTTGGACGCCAAATCGGACGGGGTGACTTGTGTAAAGTCTGCAATGTCGAACACGCGCACGCGGCCCTCGAAAGCCTCATCCAGCGCTTGGCGGTAGAAGTGGCGCGGGTCTTTGAGCGCCTCGACGGTTTGCCGCCGGATCGCATCAGACGGCACCAGCCACAGCACCACGGGATAGTCGCGCTCTAACCAATGGTCGCGGGCTTGGATGATCGTATGCGCGGCCAGCAACGTCTTGCCGCCGCCCGTGGGCAGGCGCAGACAGGCGTAGGGGACGCCATCCAGCCCTTTGATCGCCTTGTAGGGCTTTGCATAGGCCTTGAGCCGCGCAGCCTGTTCTGGCTCTTCTATTATCGTGTTGTAAGCCGCCGCCGGATCGCCTTGCAATCGCACATCTTTGAGGTAACGGGTCAGCACGTCGAGCGTGCCTTGTTGATAGTGCTTGAGCCTCATTTGCGCGCCCTCACGTCATAGGGCGTCTGCTTGAACACAATATCTTCTGCATCGAGAGTCGCTTGGGATAGAACCGTTCTTTCCCCGTAGATGGTCAATGGACCTTGCATTTTGCACCACGACTCAGACTGGATTATCGAAAGGGTTTTCCGTGACAGTACGTTTCCGCCGTTCACGGATTTGTCTCCAAGAATACCGTTATAAAGCAGAGCCAGACCGCTTCCATCTTTGACACCAAGAAGCGGAGATAGGCTTTCAGGTTCACTCCAAGGGCTACCAAATTCTGAAAACCATATATGCGCGGCTAAAGTGGCAAATCGGATATCTGGTTGGATTTGGCCAGTTTCGTCAAACACGGGCGAACCTAAACGATAGAACCGGAACCCACCTCCGCCTTGCCAGTCTTGGGCCTTGCTTATCCCGCCCTGTTCGCCATCTGTCACTTTGACTTGGCGCGGCTGGCAATGGGTCATGGCATGATCACCCATTTCAATGCCGATGAAGCGGCGGCCCATTTTTTGAGCCACAGCGGCGGTTGTGCCTGAACCTAGGAAGGAATCTAGGACTAGGTCATTGGGGTTTGTCGCTATTTGCAAAATTCGCTCAATTAATCGCTCAGGTTTTGGCGTATCAAAAGCACTAGCATTGCCAAAGATCAAATTAATTTCTTTCTTAGATTCTTGCGTGTTTCCAGCCTCTTCTTGCGGCCACCATGTCCAGCTTTGTCTCCCTGCAGCTTCCGTTAAGTAGTTTTTGCGTCTCGGCACGCCTTTACCATCTTTGCCAAAGTAGAAACGCCCATCAGCCACTTGAGACAGAAAGCTCTCTTCGACATTTTTCCAGCATGAACCTTCTGGCGGTCTATAAGTAGCCCCATTTGGAGTTTTGATTTCGTACATCTGGTTAGGTCTAAATCCTTGTGCGGTAAAATCCCGTGACACCCATGGACCTCTTGGGTCTTTGTCAGGATTCTTATACTCCTTCCGCTGTCGGTCACTAAGCGGCAGAAGGTTCGCTGAAGCAGTAAACTTCGATTTATCCTTGCCAAAAACGAATATGTTCTCGTGGCCGTCACCCAGCACAGATCGAAAATCAGGTGAAGTGCGCTTTTGCCAGACAACGTTAGCGACGAAGTTCCTTCGGAAGAACACCTCATCACAAATCACCTTCATGTAGTGCGCTTCATCACTGTCTATGCTAATCCAAATAGAGCCATCTTCCGCCAACAACTCACGCAACAATTCCAACCGTGGCCACATCATCGCCAGCCATTTGGAATGCTCCAGATTGTCATCGTAATGCTC
>CAYTPS010000357.1:2426-5193 GCA_964439245.1 uncultured Pirellulaceae bacterium
GTGTCACCTTGAACTTAATCGCACCGACACAACGCCAGTCCCTTAACCGGACCGTAGCCAATGCTAAGCAGACGCACAAACCGCTTTAAGCACGAAATGGTTTTTTGCTGTTGAAATGCCGGTAGATAAAATTACCCGTCGAGACATATACCAAATGGCTTCGCTCCGATCATTTGACCGCCGCCCAAATCACCACTGGGATGGCGGCATCTTCCTTATCAGGTCTTCTTTGTGCTGTTTCGGCATAGGCAAGTAAGACCCCATTGTGACGGCCATATTCTCATGCCCAATGTTCATTCCCCACGCTTTGAACTCTTCCACGGTATTGCAACGGTCATTCGCCATCGTGATCAACGTCGTGCGGAAAGCATGGGGCGTATATTGAGGCAACTGCACCATCGCAAAGGCATTGCGGATGATCTTGTTCAGCGGCGTTGTGGTGGCATACGGTTCACGCGAAAGTCCGATTTTTTGAAAGCCGCCTGTTTGCGCCAGCCCCATTTGCGCCTTAGGAAACAGTGCGTCATTGTCACCAAAGAACTTGTCCGACCGTAGATATTTCACCCATGCCGTCAGACACTCTAGATAGGCCGGATGAACAGGCATGAAAACGGTATCAATAGCTTTGGCCGCTTTGGTGTTCACCTCACGGGGGTCTTGGAACACCTTGCCATGAAACAGGTCGATATGT
Organism: uncultured Pirellulaceae bacterium; assembly: GCA_964439245.1. Classification (GTDB taxonomy): domain Bacteria; phylum Planctomycetota; class Planctomycetia; order Pirellulales; family Pirellulaceae; genus Mariniblastus. The sequence goes on from CAYTPS010000357.1 coordinate 3,118, forward strand.
TTGAGCCTAAGGGACGCTACAGCCCCCACACGCGCGCCCGCAAGCATGAAGAACGCGAACAGTGCCTTGTCACGCTTTGCAAACTCGGTCGCGCTGGGCATGGCTTGGAAAGCGTGAAGCGCGGCCTCTAGTGACGGTGCTTCCTTATCATTCGCAGTATGGGCAATCCTTGCCGACTTGCGGTTGTTGTTGAAGTACCGCGTGTCACTATAGGTCAGCACCTTTTTGTAACCCACTTGCCCCGCCAGCCAATGAAAGAACTTGCGCACCAGTGTCAGTGTGGCGTCCACAGTTGAGTGGCTCAAGGGTTGCCCACGCTGGTTTTTTGCTTGGGAAAGATAGGTTTTGAATTTGGCCGCTTGCTCGATGTGGAACCGCTTGAATGGCTTGAACCCAGTAGACTCTTCAAACTTGAGGATCGCCGCCAAAACCTTGTCGGTGGACTTTTCATCCAGCCCATCCGCTTCCTCAAGATAGAACACATATTTGCGCTTCATCCGTTCGTTTTCTTCAATCACTTTTCTCATCTGGGGTTCCTTTGTTTTTGGGGTTGTCTTGAGCCTGAATTTCAAGCTGTTCAGGCGGTCTGCTCAAAGTGTGGTTTTGAACTGGGCTTGAGGGGTTCGTATAGGCTCAAGACATGCCCTTGATGGCAATGTCATAGACACCGTCAAACTTGCCCAAATTCGCTTTGCCAGCAAAGCTGTGCAATGACCCGTCACAAACCTCACACAGCCCTACAAGCCGCCCTCTGGTAGCCGTTATTGGGATGTAATCTACCATCGCCCCAAGCGGCTTTCTGCGCACCTTACAGGTAAAACAATACATCTCATCCAGCGCCCCTTTTGCTGAACGTTCGATCTTTTTTTGCTCAACATAGGCGATGAGTGCTGCGCCTAGAATGTAATGGGGTTTACTGGCAGCCATGACTTCCAAACCACCAGCCCGCCACGCCCGCACTGTATGGCTTGTAACGCCCATCACGTTACCTGCCTGCTCGTAGGTGTAGAGGCGGTGTTTCTTGACCTTGCGCGTCGAAACACGCTTGGCCATCAGGCTTGCCCACCCTTGGAAGGCTCAACTCGCTGGGCATCCGCCCAAGCGTTCAAATCCGCGCCGCGATAAATGATCTTGCGGCCCAGTTTGTAAAACGCTGGCCCCATGCCCTTGTGACGCCATTGCGCCAGCTTGTCGCGGTCGCCAATGAGATTGAGTTCATTATCGCCTAGGACGTAGTTGCGGTTTTCGTCAAATAAGTTTGCCATTGTCTGAATCCTCCTTGATCCGTTGCAATGGCTCTTATCGATAGTCAGTTTTTTGATGTTGGCGACAGCAACAAAACCCTCAAAACCTATTTTGAGTTTTGATGTAGTTTTGATCTATCATTGATCGCTCTCTGAATGGTGATAACAGATACTGGTTGTTCTATTGCCTTACTGACTGCCTCTGCCACAACCTTCCACGGAACGCCTTTGCGGCCTTCTGGATAGATCATATCAAATGCGCGCAACGCTCTTTGTCTTTTCTCTGGCCGACCGCTTCGCGCTTCATTTGCATCTGGACCAATTACAAACTTTAGTTCCGTCTTTTTAGGAAGATCATCTTCTTTGAACACCAATGACCATCCAATAAAGGACCTGAATGGCTCCGCAAATTCATAAATGCGCAAGTTTGTATCACTCTCGCCATTCTTAACTCGGCGCCGTGCAAAGTTCTCCTCTAAGTGCGTCGGGTTCAGGTTGCGGAAGTGCCTACCATTTTTGATCAACCATGCTGAAGTCAGCAAAACGGGCCTTAAATGTTCGTCCGACGCCAGTGCGAACAACCTGCTTTCAGAGAACTCGGAATGGGGTGTCAAAACTGCCTTACTAACCCTTAGAACCAAGCCCGATGGGGAACAGATCGATACGCTTTCAATCGTCTCGAGAGCACTCAAAGTGTGCGCTCTAACTTCACGGCTCAAAGCAGTTTCAAATTTGGCCAGTAGTTCGCTGCGCTGAATGTAGTAGTTTGGATTATCGTCAGAAAGGCCGCTAAAGTCTGGCCCATCCTCGACCTCACGCAGTACGGCTCGAA
>CAYTPS010000358.1:0-5186 GCA_964439245.1 uncultured Pirellulaceae bacterium
TCTTCGTCAGCAGTGTCTTCCGTTTTTTCTTCGTCAGCTTCGTCTGCGGTGTCCGAAGCGCCGGCTACCTTAATCTCTTTTTTATCACTGGCGTTCGCTTTTCCGACATGCAGCGTGTACAGCAAACCATCAGATGTCGCGGCCTGAACTTCGCCGCCGGCAGATACCAATTCAAGTTTCTCACCGGTTGAACCAAAATTGAAACCGCGTGTCTGTAGATCGCGTTGAAGTTTGGCAATCGCAACCTGAAGGCTTTGGAACTCTACTTTCTCTTCGTTGGACAGCGCGTCCAATTCCTGCTGCGTCCGAATTGCCATTAGCTTGGCTTGGGCCGGAGTCAGGCTGTAATTTAGATCCGCATCCAAAAGCATTTGTCCATTAAGCGTTGGCTTACGCTTAACGTCGACGATTGCCATGTCGTCCAATACGCTGACAATCGAAGTCACTTCATCGGCCTTCAAGGTCTCTGTCCCCGCGGCGAGGCCTTCCATTTCCCAGTTCTCGGTGGACGACTCACGTGAGAGTTGGATTTGGTCACCCGGTTTCTTCAAAAGAGTTGGAGCTCCGCCGAATATTCCGCCACCGCGTTCCTCAATTTGGTAGTTGTTCAACTTTACGTCCACAACTTTACCCGCGTCAATTTGCAGCAGATCGGGCTCGATCCAGTCCGCGAATTTTGTGGATAGCTCAATCTCCAATGGAATTCGATAAACTTTCGATTCATCCTGCCGGCGGACGTAGTAGTACGTTTGGTCGTCTTGCTCCATCAACTGACCCGGACTGCTGCGGTCACCTTCGTCGGTTGCTTGCTTGCCAATAATCAGATCAACCAGCACATCGTCGTTGGCGTCTCTCAGGGTGATACTTTGGCCAACGGCGTCCATATCTACGATGTCCTCGGCGCGCGGATCAATGACTCCAAATTTCGCGTGATCAGCCACACTGCGGCCGACCAAGGAATCGCGCGTGAGTCCCATCAATGACGCTGCCGTGTTGGCCAGCCTTTCGGCTGCTTCAGCGGGATAGCCCTCGTGCGAAGGTATCTGCCAAAGTCCGTCCTCTTGCTTGATCTCAAAGGTCTGTCGTTCAACTGACAGTTCGTCTACTGAGTTGACAACCAGCGAACGAGCCACGTCGGTTTTTACGAATTCAGGATAAAACGGCTGTCCGATGGTATCAAAGTCAGTAGCGGCACGCGGTCGGTTGGCGATATTGCTGGCGACGGCAGCCGTCAACATGCCGGCGGCGGCCACTACGAAACAAATAGTTTTAGTTGCTTCTTTCATCGTTTGTCTGAATCTGTTTGAGTAATCGTGTGAATTAAAAACAGGCCGGGGTCGTCTATTTGTCTTGCACGACACGCCGGTCGTCCGCGATGTCTCTTTGCTCTCCTGCCTTGCGGAACCAAAGAACAATTCCTCCCAGCAGTAGCGCCGGCAGAGGAGCCATCAACACTGTTAGCCAGCGTGTGACGCTTTCCTGAGACGCAATTTTCTCATGCATCTCATTCTTGCTTTTGTCGTCTTCAATAGCTTTCTCCCGCAGCAGTCGGGCACGCGTTAGCTCGAACCGGCGCTGCGAATCGGAAGCCCGTTGGAAAGTCTGTTGAAGTTTCTCGCCCAGCCCCATTGATTGGTTCGTTTGGATCTTCTCGGTGTCTGCGTCCAGCAGAGCTTGTTCCTTTTCAAGCTCGGCTTGAAGTTTCTCTTCACGTGCTTGGTCGGATTTCGCTTTCTTGGCGCGGAAGCCGTCAAAAATGGTTTCCAATCGAGTCAGCGTACGTGGTGTAGCGCGACGATTTCTCAGCGCGACGAATTGGTCTGATCCAGACAAGACATCCAACGCATTGTACAGAAACGACAGGTTGTCAAGTTTTTGTCCCAAAGCCTCCTGTTGCTGATAGAAAAAGTCTGAAACAAAATCGAGGTCCGCGACGAAAACGACATTAATTCCTTCTTCACCTTCGCCAGTAATTCGCGCTGCCAACACATGTTCATGGTCGTCGATCTTCGCGGGTTGCGATGGCTTTATGATGCGGGTTAGGCTCGTCGTGTACTGATTGAAATTACGGTCGTCCTCGGTGGCCTCGTTCCAAGTTGAGATGCCCGAATTCTTGCCCGTGGTCAGCAACGGCTCAAACGTGAGTTTGCTGTCTGCGGATTTGGTGATCGCTCCTGGGTAGATCATCAATAGCTCGTTGAGCCCCGCGGTGATCGGATTCGTCTGATTGATTGCCTCAGCCGAATCTTGATTTTTGATGAAGTTGAACGCTTTTTCGTAGGGCCCGTATTGCTTGGGCCAGCTCGGACCAAAACGCTCTTGAGGCCAGTCGCCGCGAAAGTTCGGATGTGGATCGAGCAAACTGTATGCCGTTGTTCCCGTGTTCCATTCGATTCCCAACGTCTTGTTCAGCGGGCCAGCAAGTCCGTTGTCTGCTTTGGGCAACTGAGAACTGGCGAGGATTTGAGCGTAACGCGACTGGGGACTGACACGTGGCATCTGCGGTGCGTTCAAGATTCCCAACTGAATTGGAGCCTGCGAGGTCCAGAAAAACGGAAGAGGATCTCCCAATATTAGTGTCGGGTGTCCTGCCTCGATATACTGTGTAAGTGCCGTCATCGACTGTGCATCGAGACTGGCCGGATCCGCGCCCAACATCACATCGGGTGCCTTGAGGCCGTTGTCATCCGCTTCACTGTTGAGGTATCCCGAAAGTCGATCTCCTTCAATCAACTTCACATCATAGTCCTTTTTCAGGTCATCCAACGTTGTGGTATAGGCCCAATTCAGACGCTGACCGTTAATTTCTGGGCCACCGAAAAACGCATCGGTCTCCAAGATGCCTAACGACGGTTTGGGACCACGCTTGTAAGCCGTTGCTATCGAGCGACTCAATTGATACTCGATAGAGTCACTGTCTTCGAAGAACGGAATCGTCACGGTGCGTTCTGGACTGGACAAGTACAGACCCAAGTAGACCTCGCGTTCGATAATGCGACCGGCTTCCTCGGATCGGTTGGCAACCGGTTCAATGCCTTTACCGCGTGCGTCGGTCGCCTGACGACTGTTGGCCGCAACGTTGAAGACACTTAACTCCACATTGTTTCCGCCTTGTTCGGCGTACTGCCGCAAGGTGCCCAGCAATTGCTTCTTCGTGTTGACATATTCACGCGGCAGATCGTCGCTCACGAAGGCTTCAACTTGGATGACTTGGTCATCGTTTTTGATCTTCTCGAGCGTCGCAATTGTTGCAGCGTCCAGCGTGTATAGTTTCTCTGCGGTTAGATCCGCTTTGGCCGATGCCGATCCACCATTTGAATTAAACAAATAAATGGCAGAAGCTAAAACGACGGCCAAGCAAACGCCACGTACGACATACTGAATGAGTAATTCAATTTTGTTGGACGGTTTCCAGCGTCGCTCGCTGATCGCGACAAGATTCAGATACAGCATGAAAATGGTAAGGCCAACGAAATACAAAACGTTTGACAGCGGGATAAGCCCGAGTGTGAAATCGCTCAGATTCCAGTCGATGCCAAGTCTCTCCATCAGCAGGCTGTTGCCGAGATATCTGCCTCCCAGGATCGGTATCGCACAAAACAGTGCTCCTAAGATAAACGCGACGGTGGCGCTGGAACTGAGCGACGAGGCAAACATGCCAACGGCAATCAACGCCACGCCTGCCAACCAGTAGCCAAGATAAGTCGTTCCAATCACACCCCAATCGGGATCGCCCAACACATCCAAGGCAAACAACTGTGTGACCGAGAACAAGAGTGCGATCGTATAGACTGCGACTACCGATAGGTATTTCCCGATAGTGATGTCAAAATCGGACGCCGGCAGTGTGAACAGAATCGAATCAGTTCCTTGTCGTTTCTCATCCGACCAGACTCCCATCGTAATCGCAGGAATAAAGATCAGCAGCAACAGCGGGAAGTATCGTGATAACTGATCGAGGTTGGCTAAGTTGTCGGCGAAAAACTGCGGACTGAAGGTGATCACCGCACAGCATGTCACGAAGACGACGATGAACAGGTAGCCTAGAACGCTGGAAAAATATTGTTGCAAGTTGCGCCAAAAAACGGCGGCAATAACGTGCCATCTCATGCCTTAATCCAAATTTTGAAGTGTACTTGTGTCTAACCCTGTAGAGCGAAAGTTGCCCGTGTGCTTTTGTACGAGCCAGTCGCGTGACCCGTTCGGCGGAACAACTACGTTACCGAAAAATTGGTCAGCGAGTGGAATTCGTTCTCCATCGCTTCGCGCGATCCCATGTCGTTTCGGTCGCCGTCAAAGACGATGCGTCCTTTGTCGATCAACACCACACGCTGACAGAGAATTTCGACCTCTTGCAAGATATGTGTCGAAAGCAACACCGTCTTGGTCTCGCCAAGCTCTTTGATCAGCTGCCGGATCCCGACCAGTTGGTTGGGATCCAGTCCACTGGTGGGTTCATCAAGAATGAGAACTTCTGGATCATGAAGGAGTGCCTGGGCCATTCCCACACGCTGGCGAAATCCTCGCGACAGTTTGCTGATCGGTTTGTTCCAGACTTCACCAAGGTCGCATTTTTCAGCGACAAAATCCATCCGGCGTGTGCGCTTCGAAAAAGAGAGCCCTCGCGCGCGGGCGAGATACTTTAGAGCGCCTTTGGGGGTCATTTCTTCGTAAAGTGGACCGTTCTCTGGCAGGTAACCAATGAACTGGCTGCCCTTTATTCGGTCTGTTTCCATGTCGAACCCGGCGATTTTGACCGTGCCTGCAGTTGGAGCAATGAAGCCGGTCAGTAGCTTCATTGTTGTTGATTTGCCTGCGCCGTTGGGGCCGAGGAATCCACAAACTTGTTTCTTGGGTACGGAGAAAGTAACGTCTCGTACCGCCGCAAATGGGCCGTAAAACTTATCCAGCCCGATGGTTTCAATCATCGTTTCTGACATGTTGAGTCGTTCCTTGAAGCAGGTCGATCGAAAGTAAATTCCTGACCTCCCATGTTGGAAAAAATGACTCATCCTGTCAACATGCCTGCCGAAAAAACTAGTGCACAGGAAGACGCCTACGCCGCCATCAACGCCCACAGTCTCGGACGTTTGACGGACGCGTCATAGACCTAGTTGAACGCTCAGGAACGTGATTTCTCTGAGTCGCAAGACGGTCCGCTTCGACTCCATAGGGCAGCGAGAAAA
>CAYTPS010000359.1:0-4875 GCA_964439245.1 uncultured Pirellulaceae bacterium
GATGCACGCAGCACAATGAATTCCCTCCAAAGCCAGTTCGGTTTTAAGCTCTGACGGTTCGGCTGGCCGTACATATTTCGCTTGAAACACCGGATCATCGAACTCAGAATAGTCCAGATCAACGCTTTTGTATTGCTGACGCGTGACTTGTTTGCCCGTCCGTTGGACATTCGCGTAGTACGAATCGAGACCGTTTTGATGAATCAGGTCGTAGGCCGTCGCGCACCCGGAGCAGCAGAATTGAGTGTCCGATCCCTCGACGATCAATCCGATCGGAACGGGCAGATCGCAATGGGTACATTGAATGTCCTTCTTGGCATCACCCAGTTTATTCTTGGAAGCTTCGACGATCACTGGGCCTCCTTCGCCGTATCTGCTGCGGAATGCTTCTGGGCGCAGCACGGTAATGATTCATGATCAATCTCGTTGACCGATTGAATCAGTTGCGTTCGGTCTGTGATGGGCCCCCGTACTCCGGCCAGTGAAACGGGGGCTCGGTAGAACATCGTGAACAGTCCGATCCCAATCACCAGCGCACTCATGATGACGGGAAGACGCTTCTGCATTGGACGAGAGATCTTGTCCGCCCCCATCATCAGTGCCGCCATGATGGGAACCGTTCCACCCCAAAACGCAATCATCAGCAACGTTCCCCAAAACGGGCTGCCCGTGCCAGCGGCAGCAATCGCGAATGTGTACAGCCAACCGCACGGCATGAGGCTGGTCAGGGCGCCAATGGCGAAAGCCTTTCTGGCAGGTGGCAACTGTCGCGCACGTGCAAAAGCCCCGCCAAGTCGCTTCTGTACCGGCGAGAAGACTTTTGGCAAATTAATACGCAGCCCAAAGTATCGGGCCAATGACACGATACCAACCATAACCATCAACGCGCCCGCAACCCAGGTGGCCATTTGTTGCCAGTGACTGAAGGACGCTCCAAAATTGAGCGCTAACCCAATCGCACCGAACAGCAGTCCAACGATCGAGTAGGTGATCAACCGACCGCCACTGTAAGCAAGCGTTGGAACGATGGCGGAGCGATTTTGGCGTTCATCCGCCCCCGCCAGTAATGCAAACGGACCGCACATGCCAACACAGTGAAGGCTGCCCAGCAAGCTGGCAACAAAAACGGTTCCCATTAAAATCCACATTATTGGCCTCCTCTGTTGAGCGCCAGGGTTAGCTGCTGTTCGATCAGAAAGACGTCTTGGCCGATTTGCTCCGTCTTCCCATCCGCCGCCGTCCTCTTCGCCGTCCCCGTAAATTTCCAGATGCCATCTCGGTCAATGCGAATCGTTCCCGAATAGACACCGGAAGCGATCGGGCCAAGTTCGATGTGCTGTTTGTTGGCCGCCTGCCCGCGATGGTGGGCGACTAGGGTTACCGTGGCGTTGTTGATCGGCTGTTGCTGCCGTGATTGTAGTTTTAAGGTGATCACGCGATTGCCCAAGATGTCTCCCGAACGATCAACCTGCAAATCAGCGGTCCAGCCAAGCCGTGTGCTGGCCAACTGGGCCGCTTTAACTTCGTCCCAGTTGAGTGCCTGTTGGTCGTAGCCGGCGACAACCGCGTGAGACGCGTCATTGGCGGTGATCGAAATCGCAACCGTCCAAATGACTGCTTGGATCAGGAAGAAAGAAAGTACGAATCCCGTCCACAGGAACTGAGCTAGTTTTTCGTTTTGTTGAATAGATGCCGTATTCATGAATCTCTTTACTGGTAAGGCCCAATCATTTTCAGTTGTAGGCTGCGCTCGATCATTTGGTGATTGCGTACCGTAAGTTCAGTCTTGGCGCGTCCGTTGACAAACGAATTTCGCTCGGCAATCAAACTGATATGAAATGTTCGTGTTTCACGTGGTTCCAATCGCAGCCGATCCTCTCGCAGTTCGACGACTGCGTTTTCTGGGGCATTGACCGACAATTTAAAATCCATCGATCTATCCGTACGATTGGTCAGTTTCAGTTTCAAGATATTTCGCACGTGGCCATCTTGGATCAAGACAAAGGGATTGCCTGGCTCGCGCAGCAGCGCCGCATCGAATGACTTGGTGGAGAGAAACACGGCCAAAAACGCAGTCGCGATCCCGGTTAGCAGCAGTGGATAGATCAACGTTCGAGCGCGCAAGATCGTCGTGTTTTGGCCCTCATCACGTTTTTGCGAACTGTATCGGATCAGATTCGCGGGACGACCAATTTTGGCCATGACTTCATTGCACGCGTCGATACACTGGGTGCAGTTGATGCATTCCATCTGCAATCCGTCGCGAATATCGATGCCCGTCGGGCACGTGGTCACACACTTCTTGCAATCAATGCAGTCGCCGGCGATTGGCAAGCTGTCGTGTCTGTCGCTTTGAGCCTTTATTCTGCAACTTTCACACTGCGTCTTCGAACCGCATCGACGTTTGGACCGTTTGCCGCGTGGTTCACCGCGACTTTTATCGTACGCGACGATCAAGGAGTTTTCGTCCAGCAGCACAGACTGGAATCGTCCATATGGACAGGCGATCAAGCACATCTGCTCTCGGAAATAGCAGAAGTCGACCATCATCGCGAAGGTTACAAATGCCATCACGGCAAAAGGCACCGGATGCTGCAACGGCGACTGTGTCACCCATTGGCTCAGCCGATCAACGCCAATGAAGTACGCAAGGAATGTGTTGGCCAAATAGACACACAAAACGAAATAGACAACGTATTTGGCCGCCGTCCGCCACGCAGGAATGCCTTTCCGATGACCGCCGCGCCCGACGGTCCCATCGAGCAGTCGTTCAACCGGTCGAAAAAGGAACTCCATATAAACGGTTTGGGGACACGCCCAACCACACCACACGCGGCCGAACAACGCCGAAAACAAAACGATGCTCAGCAGCATGCCGACTAGAAAAATGGCCAGTAACGCAGTGTCCGTTGGTAGGAACGTAAAACCGAAAATCGTGAACCGGCGACTTGCGATGTCGAGCAAGACGAATGGCTTGCCACCGATCTTGACAAAAGGCAACAACGTAAAAATCGCGATCAGCACATACGCTACGATTCGTCGTCGCCCAAGCAGTTTGCCTTGGCTGAGTTTGGGTTTGAGCCAGCGGCGCGTTCCGTCCGCTTCAAGCGTGCTGAGCACGTGTTCTTCTGGTGCTATAAACGGTGCTCTTTGGTGGCTTTGGCTTCCAGCCGAGGTGTTAGCGCTCCTGCTGCCGCCTCCAGCCGCAGGTGCGTTGTCTTCTACTTTCCCCATGGAGCCACCTTGTTTCCTTCGGGAGCTTTTCCGTCCACCGGTTTTTCTCGCAGCGAAGCAACGTACGCGGCGGTCAGCACAATTTGATTGGGATGGCTCAGCCGATTCTTCCACGCGGGCATCGCCCCGTTTGCGGCCCCATTGGCGATTACAGACGCAATACCCTCAACATTCCTGACGTTCTTCCAGTAGTCGTCCGTCAAATTCGGGCCGACCAAACCTCCCCCATCAGCCCCGTGGCAACTGACACAATTGGTCTGATAAACTACTTTTCCCACCGCCATCCATTCAGGTTCCTCATTCATGTACTTCAGGATGGTGTCTCGGTCGGCAGTCAGTTCTCCGATCTCCGAAAAACGAATTTCAAAGACGCTGGCCATGTGGTTGTTGTACTGATCATGGATCGAACGCCCCTCAGGTCCCCAATGCATATAGCCGTAGTAAAGCGGAGCGAAGAAAACCGAAACCCAGAATAAGAACTTCCACCATCCGGGGAGCGGATTGTCAAATTCTTGAATGCCGTCATACGTGTGGTCGGTCAGGTTTTCCTCGGCGCCGACGGGATCGGCATGATCTTGAAGTGTTTCCGTGCTCATGTGATTGGTTCCTCGTTGTCTTTCAGTACGATCTGAGCGTGCTTGGTGGTTGTTTCCCGACGCATCAAAAGCGTACGCACCACGATGGCAACAAAGACCAACGCGAAGATGGCTAACGCAATCTCTGCAAACCATCCGTAGTCCAGAAAACTGGTAAGTTTCTTAATCATTGCCCATCTCCTTCTTCTGTTTGATCCGCTGCTACTTGTTCTTTTGTCGCTTCAGCCGACGGTTCGGTCTCTGATGTTTCGGTGGCATACAAATCCGTGCCGACTCGTTGTAAATAAGCGATCAAGGCGATGATCTTGGTTTCCTCGATCGGCGTTGAATCTCCAGACGACGAAGTAATCACTTTGGGGCCACCTTGCTCGGCCAGTTCCGCTGCGATCTGACGAGCCTGCTCTTTCGCCATCGCGATTGCGTCAGTCAGTTCACGATCGTAGGGAGCCCCCAGCATTGCGGCGGCGTTGACACGTGCCGGAATCGTCGCCATGTTCAGCTTCGACTCGATCAAATGCGGATAGGCCGGCATGACACTGCCCTTAACCATCGCTGAGGGTTCTCGGAAATGCTCGAAGTGCCACAGGTGTGATTGCTTGCCACCTTCTCGGGCGAGATCGGGTCCAATGCGGCGCGATCCCCATTGGAATGGGCGATCGTAAATGAACTCACCCGGTTTTGAGTAATCGCCGTAGCGTTCGGTTTCGGCAAACAAAGGCCTGATTTGCTGCGAGTGGCAGTTATAGCAGCCCTCGGCGACGTACAAATCGCGCCCCGCCAGTTCCAGCGGCGTGTAAGGCTTCACCGAAGCGATCGTCGGGACGTTGGAGCGAATCAAGAACGTCGGCACCAACTCAAGCGCCGAAGCCACGACCACCGCTACCGTGACCCAGACCGTAAATCGAATCGGCAAACGCTCCCAAACTCGATGCCACTGGGCCTGCTCCCAAACGTCTAACTTGTGCCCAAAATCAGTAACGCCTTTAAGTCGAGATTTGGGAACGGGAGGATCGCCATCGAACTCTTTGGCCAGCGGTGCGGCTTG
>CAYTPS010000359.1:4937-5168 GCA_964439245.1 uncultured Pirellulaceae bacterium
ATCGGTTCGTCGTAGACTGATGGGCGACTTTGCCACGTTTTGAAGTAATTGATCGCCATCAAACCGATGCCGACGATGTACAGGACACCGCCTCCGACGCGCGTCCACCACATTGGAACGATTGCGTTGACGGTTTCGACGAAATCTGGGTAGGCCAAGTTTCCTTCAGGAGTGAAGGCTCGCCACATTAGTCCTTGGGTTAGTCCGGCAACGTAGATCGGGATGATGTAC
>CAYTPS010000360.1:0-2849 GCA_964439245.1 uncultured Pirellulaceae bacterium
GCGCAACAATTACGCCTACCATCCAATTGCAACTCGTCGGAACTATTTCTTAGGCTTTGCCAATGCAACCCGGCTCCCTTTAGTTGCTATTTTGATTTTCACGTCCCCGGTTTTGAGCCGACACAGATCATCAGTGCGTCGCCCGAGCGTCTGGTCTCCGTCAGGCAGCGCGTGGTGGAAACTCGTCCCATCAAGGGGACACGGCCACGAACGGGTCGGCCAATGGTCGACATTCACGCGCGTGAAGACCTCCGCTCCAGCGTTAAGGACGCCGCCGAAAACACGATGATCGTGGACTTAATGAGAAACGACCTCTCGCGCGTCTGCGAAGATGATTCGGTAGTCGTTGAACAGCTATGTCAGTTAGAGGAGTATGCCAGCGTGATGCATCTCGTTTCCTCGGTGGAGGGCAGACTACGTGAGGAATGCGATCTTGCAGACTTGATTGCGGCCATTTTTCCCGGTGGTTCTGTCACCGGTGCACCAAAAGTTCGTGCCATGGAAATCATCGCGGAACTCGAACCAGACGCTCGTGGGGCCTATTGTGGCTCGGTAGGCTATCTCGGTTTTGATGGAACGGCCGACTTGAATATCCTGATCCGGACGGTGACCGCACAGCAGGGTTGGTGGCAGATCCCGGTCGGCGGTGGCATCGTCAGCCAATCATCTCCCGAAGCCGAATACGCAGAAACTTGGACCAAAGCTGCCGGGATATTGCGAGCCACATCGATGGAGCAACGGGAGAGCGCTTCATCATGAGTGAGGTATTGATCATCGACAACTATGACAGCTTCGTTCACAACCTTGCTCGCCACTTTCGGCAACTTGGTCAGCGCACGAAAGTCGTGCGAAACGACGCCATTTCTCTCGCGGATATTCGTGCGCTGTCTCCGGCAACGATTGTCATCTCGCCGGGGCCTTGCACGCCAGATGAAGCCGGAATTTCACTCGCCGTGGTCGACGAACTTGCTGAGGCATTTCCAATTTTAGGGGTTTGTCTTGGCCACCAATGCATCGTGCAAGGATTTGGCGGACAAGTCATTCGTTCGGGCGGTCCCATGCACGGTCGCTCTAGTGCTGTCGAACACACGGATTCTCCAATGTTCGCCGAGGTCCCTAGCCCGCTGAACGTTGGACGCTACCACTCATTGATCGCCGAAAAGCTGACGCTACCCGAGTGCTTGAAAATTACGGCGCTGGCCAATGACGGAACCATTATGGCGGTGGAGCACAAAGCACTGCCAGTTGTCGGGCTGCAGTTTCATCCGGAATCGATTCTGACTGAGAAAGGGTACCTGTTGCTGACCAATTTCCTGAAGCTAGCCGGCGTTTCCACTTCCTCCCAGCGCGTATCATCATGATCCTCGAAGCAATTGTCACCACAACCAACGAAGACGGTTCGACCAATATTTCACCGATGGGGCCGACCGTTTCTTCGGACACCAGCGGTACGATTCACGAATTTCAACTCCGCCCGTTCGATACTTCACGCACGTTTGCCAATCTGAAACGGACACGCTGCGGCGTGATGCATGTGACCGACGATGTGATGCTGTTCGCAATGACGGCAATCGGTCAGAACCCCCAAACCCCCGATCTGCTAGATGCTGAATCCGTGGACGGCAAGATCCTCGCCGATGCCTGCCGATTTTATGAGTTCGAGGTCGGTTTCATCGACGAAACTGGCGCGCGGATGAATTTGAATTGCTCAACGGTTCGCCAAGGCAAGCTGCGCGATTTTTGGGGCTTCAATCGCGCGAAACATGCAGTCCTTGAAGCGGCAATTTTGGCGACGCGAGTCGATTTCCTTCCCAAACAGGAAATCGAAGATTCGATGAACCGATTGAAAGTCATCGTCGAAAAAACGGCCGGCGAACAAGAGGCTGCCGCTATGGATTTGCTTCTGCACTTCATGGCTCAGGGGCGCAACCAATAGGTGAAAGCTTGAGAGAAATAGATCTGATCGAACTAAAACCTTCGGCGTCGAGCAAACATTCCTAAAGTACCCAAGATCATCAGAACCGCCGAAGAGGGCTCAGGGACAGCGGTAACGTTCAAAGAGGCCGATCCCAAGGTTGGTGTAAGTTGACCTGTCCCGTCGTTAACGATCCCCAAAGGTCCCACCTCAAAGTCGAAGTTCGTAGTACCTTGTCCACGACATCAAAATCGACTCTAGCAAGCAGAAAGCCGTCTACTCCAGCGCGGAAGTCCTGCAGTTGGATCTCGAGTGGTGGTCCTAACGGCAGAAACGAAGTTGCGAACACTCTACCACCGTTGGCGGTGAGGTTGTCCAAGTCGAGAGAAGTGAATTTGCCACCATCAGCGAATGGAGCCATTCCCGAGAAAAAAGCACCAGCGTTGTATACTACGCCACCAGTGAAAGCAATTACACTTGAATCGCTGCTGGTGAAATTGAGGTCAATCTGAGTGGGGTCTAAACTGGCATCATGGAAAATGAAGATCGATTCAGTCGCTGTTGTATCAGCAACCGATTGCGACGTGACTAATGAGTTTTCCTCAAAGGAGAAAAAGAAACCCTGGGCCGAAACTAATGCCGGACTGCTGGCCACCATTAGGGCAGCAACAAATAAAATTTTCTTAAGCAGAAACATGGCAACTCTCCAATGGATATAGATTCCTCAGAGAACGAGGATCTAACGTGGGGGATTATCTATCACGCTGCCCTGCAATCTAGCACCGAAAACTGCATTTTCAAGCGAAAGCACTTCACGGAATTCAATGGGTAACGGTACCTCCCCAAAGAGCACTTCAGGGAATCTGATAAGTGAAGCCTCCCTCCGGGAGGGTCCAGCGAGGGGAGGGGAGGGTTTGTTGGGATTGATTGATTG
>CAYTPS010000360.1:2949-5130 GCA_964439245.1 uncultured Pirellulaceae bacterium
CCCTCCGGGAGGGTCCAGCGAGGGGAGGGGAGGGTTTGTTGGGATTGATTGATTGTTGACTTCAATTTCTCATCTTGATCGCCCTCCCCGGACGCTACCGCGTCCGACCCTCCCAGAGGGAGGGTGGCGTAAGAGCGCCCGTTCCCCCCACGATGCGCATCAAGCGAAAGCCAAGTGGGACCAAGGGAACTGCATGCAGGTAGGGTGCAGGCCAAAGCCCTTTCCGCTCGATTTCACTTGGCCCAAGTAAACAGGCCATCGTTCTCATCAGCGATTTGCTTCATCGTCCCAGCGCCGGTTCCGGTGGACCCCAGCGTGATGGTGTGGATCGGAACCTTCCTTTGTCCAGTCGCAGAATTCGACACGTTCAGGTGCTGCAGCATCTCAACCGTGTTGTCATCCAACTCTCCGTCGGAAAGGAAAAAGATCGAACTTGGCCTGACCTCCAGCGATCCCTGCATCGCGCGGGCGGGAAGAGTAAAACCTGCAGGCCGCTGATAGGAAATCCATTGTAAAACGCGTTCGACGTTTCTTTCCGTTGCCTTGATTGGCTTGGTCTCCCGCAATGGCATGTCAAGCATCGGAAAGATCTCGGAGTTATACAGCACCACCAAGAACTCTTGCTTGGGTTCCAACAACCGCAACGACTGGCCTAGTTCATAGACCGCGCGCTGAAAACGCCTTTCGTAATTCATGCTGCCTGAGCAATCGACCACAAAGACCAAACGGTCACCGCTGCCCTCAATGCCAAAGAAGGAGGTCCCTTTACCGCCGCCCTCATCAGCATCTTCGGTGGCTGCACTTCCACCGGGGTCAACCGAATCGAACAAACCCGCCCCCAGCGGATCCAGTTCCGAAACAGGCTCTTCCGACCAGTCCATCTCAGCATCCACCGTCAACACTTCAGATAGTGTTTGTTCAAGTTCGACTTCACTTACCTCCGGTTTCACTTCGACCGGCAAGTGAAAATCTACCGCCGGCTGATCTTCAACCTGCAATTCAATCTCCGAAAAATTCAGCTCCAGAGGTCTCTGATCGCGCCCCCAAGAAGCGACATAGCACCAAAGGTAAACTAAAATCAGAATGTTGACCAACAGACCAACAGCCCAAGCCATGACCAAGGCTCTGAATTGCTTCCGCCAGTCTATCTCCAGCTCTTCGCCCTCTTCAATCGCCAACTGTCTTCTGGCCAGTCGTTCGGCTTTTCTTGCCGCCGCAAGCTCCCGTCGTTTTTCAAGACGGCGTTTACGTCGCAGTGCAAGAGACTCTTTTTTCGCTTTCGCCTTCGCGTGGCTTTCCGGCGACTCCGGATCAGCAGTTCGCATCCGACCAAGCTTAGCAGTCGGAAATTCAAGCCGTTGCTTCTGACTCGCAGCTTCATCAGCCACCCGGCGCAGATTTGAACGCGACTGCGAAAGTTGAATCGAGAAATCGGTCGGATTGAGGAAGTCGAGACGAGCATCGATATCGGGATCTGAAAGCCCGATTGCATCAGCTGAATCGCTCATACAAGACACCCATATTGTTTGAAGTAATGTTGACGGTTTGCTGTTTCACAGCCTTCAGACGATTGCTTTGGTAATCTCTCTACCTAAGGTAACGCGATTATCAATCAACAATCTACGGCCAGAGCCCGGAATCAAGTTCCGGGATTAAAAACATTCAACAGTCAGTGGCAATTCCATCTTGAGCATCACTTCATTTCTGCAAATTTCGCCACATTTTTGCGGCCATTAACACTTAGAAGCAACGCATTACCCATATTATGTCACTGTTTTGGGCAAAGTAAAGTTTTTTGCCGCCAGAGGGCACCGGGGGCCTTGGTCACGCGAAGCACGACCATATGAAGTCAGCGTTTCAATCAGCCCATCGAATTCAATCGAAAACCTTCGATTTTCACTTGCTCACGCATTGCTTGAAGCATGGCAACCCAAATGAACCTCGATTGAGAAGTATTGCTGCTCAATTGATCGAATCGATGAATATGTTCATTCGTCTCTCAAGATCGGCAATATTTTTGCCAAAGTGGCCCACGAAGAACGCGACCCGATCCAATTTCGTATGCTTGCGAAAGTCTCCCCGAAGCGCATCTTTGCTCAAGTAATTCATATAATCGGCCTGACGATTCTCATTAAGGTAGAAACTGATGGCCCAAGAAACCGCGTAGGCCAGATCAGTATC
>CAYTPS010000361.1:0-5086 GCA_964439245.1 uncultured Pirellulaceae bacterium
ACCAAGATCACATTACACCTGCCGCCAAACTAACAAACTCGAGGACGTATTGTTGGCAGTGCCGGTCACTCAACCGCTGGCGACACTGCTGTTTGATTTGTGGTGGAAATTCGAGGCTGTTTAAGCAGCGCTGTTGGCCTTTGAATGGCCGTGACGAAAAGACTCTGTTCTAGGCTTCGGCTGCTTGGGGTGTTCAACCATAGTCAATCACGATTCTCCGTCAATGCTTGGTAAATGGCCCGTTTTTGCGGGGAAAACACGCATTTTTGCAGAAAACATCGAGAGATTTACTCTGGAAAAAGAGACAAGTTTTACCGAATTGATTCTCTGTCGAGCTTGCTGGCGGTCCTCAATGGTAGCTATTTTTTCACAAGCACTAGATGTAGTTTAATGCCGCTTGTAAATCCGCCTGCGACGCAGTGTCCCTCGTCCCCGATTGAGCGATTTTGCCCCGCTCTCCAATCGGGCGAACCTACGCTAAATTACTGATCTCAAACTCCGCGATTGCGGTCCACAGCCCCACAAACCTGATTCATTATCAATGACTGTCGACAACCAAAACCGGCTGAATACCGATCACTACGATTTCGACCTCCCTAAAGAGCTGATCGCTCAATTTCCACTGCCCAACCGGGAAGACGCGCGGTTGCTGCACATCTCTCGGGCCAAGGGGACATTCGAGCATCATCATGTGCGGGATCTCGACGAATTGCTGCGTCCCAACGACTGTCTGGTGCTGAACAACACGAAAGTTATTCCGGCGAAACTGGTCGGTAAACGCACTGCCACCGGCGGACGGTGGGAGGGGTTGTTTTTGAAATCGGATGACGCCGGCAACTGGAAAATGCTCTGCAAAACGCGCGGTCGCATGGAGCCCGGGGAAACGGTCACGGTACGTGATCGGGACGGCGTCGAACGATCCGAACTAACCTTGGTAACGCGCCTCGATGATGGGGCCTGGGTGATGCGTCCGTCGATCGATGGAACGGCCGAAGAGATTTTGCAACAGATCGGGCGTGTGCCATTGCCAAACTACATCCGCGGCGGTGATATGGTCGACAGCGATTTGTCTGACTACCAGACACTCTTTGCAAAACATACCGGTGATGTTGCCGCACCGACGGCCGGTCTGCATTTGACCAAACGCCTGATGGACCGGATTGTCAATCGCAACGTTTCCTTGGCTCAAATCACATTGCACGTTGGAATTGGAACTTTTCGACCGGTCAAGGCAGAGTGTCTTGACGATCACGAGATGCATTTCGAATGGGGGCAGATTGATCAAGCGGCTGTTGATACGATTGAAGCCAGTCGCCAAGCCGGCGGAAGGATTATTGCTGTCGGCACTACAAGTGTGCGCGTCTTGGAGACTGCCGGTGCCAGTGGCACGTTAGAGCCTTGGTCGGGCGAAACGAATCTGTTCATCAAGCCACCGTACCAGTTCAAACAAATCGACGGCATGATGACCAATTTTCATCTGCCGCGCAGCACGTTGCTGGTCATGATCCGCACCTTTGGTGGTGACGATTTGATGACACGGGCTTACTTGGAGGCGGTCGAGGAAAAGTATCGCTTCTTCAGCTACGGCGATACGATGTTGATCGAGTAGACCGCGGCCCCGGTGTTTGTGGGATAGGCCTTTAGCGTGTCGTTGAGTTGGAATTCAGTTTTCCATCACAGGCTTCAAACCTATGTGACGTTACAGACCGTTGATCCAGCGGCGGACGTGGTGCAGCCCGTAACTGATGTAAGCGCCGCAAGCATCGGTCAAATCGGTGAACTCTGTACAGCATTCTTGGCAACAGGCCTCGATGGGAATCGTGATTTGCCGGGGAACCATTCGGACAGCGCGTTGAGGAACCTTGACTTTGACGCTGTAGGGTTCCATTACCTTGTGTCGGCGAATCGCCGGCCGCTTGATTGTCCGCGTCACTGGTTTTAGTACCGTTTTCTTGAGCATCTTGGTCACATTCTCCCAATATAGCTCGGACTTAAAGACCGGTACGTCTTTGTACATCGTGTCATAGACCGTTTTGGTCATCACTTCTGGCTCGGCCGTCATATAAGTTTCAACACGCACATCGGAAACGGTACGGGAGCGTGTTTTGTAGACACGACGAGTTCTGATTTCGGGCACCATTTCGGTGACCTTGGTGACTTCCACATAGGGAACACGCCGTTCGACTTCGATATACTCCGTTTTGGTTCGAATCTCGGGAACGTTAACCGTGTATTTGACTTTGCGAGGAACCTCGACCTCGTACTCTTCGGTCTCGTTGACCTCGCGGTAATCAATCACGGGCACTTTGACGGTGTAGGTTTCGTCCACCATTTCTGGAACTCGTACCGTTACGTTCTTGGTAACCTGTCGCGTCTTGACCTTAGGTATCATTACGGTGAATTTTTCCTCTTCAACGCGCGGTGCTACTTTGGTGGCTGGGATCTTGATTGGACGCGTTTTTTTGACGACTTCACGAATCGCAAACGGTGTCTTACGCTCTTCGGGCTCGTTAACGTACTCATTTACCGAAACGTTCTTGGTGCGTGTTTCTTCACGGTAGTTCGTGACCGATTTGGCACGCGTCTTGCGGACGAGTCGGAACTTGGTAACCGGGTAGGATTTTTGTTTTTCGGAGGTTTCGAAACTGTAGACCTTTTCCACTGCCTGACGAACTTCCGTGCGATATTTCGTGACCTCGATCATGCGCTGGCGCTGCTCTTGGCGGTACTTCATCACGGGGACTTGATACGGTACTTTCTGCTTAACCGTTTTGTAGGTCGTGTAGGGTAGCTTACGCGACACAATGTTGGGGACCCACTTGGTCTTGCGGATCGTGCGTGCTTTCGGGCAGCAGGTGGGGCAGCCGCAGAGGTCTTGTCCCTCTTCAAAAGTCTGTAGGGATACCGTATCGGTAACCCAGCGGCCCATGTCTCGTTTTACCATTTGGTATTTGGTGACCGGCATCTGACGAGGCACCTCTCGGTAACGCGTTTCTTTGGTTTCGTAGGGAACGCGAATCGAGTAGACCTGCGGCACGTGTTCGACGTATGGCAATTTCACGACGTAAGGACGAGTGACGTCTCGACCTACGATGGTTTTTACTTTGTAAGGTCGATCGGCCGTTTCTTCGTAAGCCTCGTTCTCCCAAAAAACTTCTTCAATTTCTTCTTTGTAGGGAACCGTTACGGTATAAGTCTGCTGAACGGTCTTCTTCTGCCGCCGCTGAACTTGGATGCGCTCGATGACCTCGTCTGGGCGATCAATGTAATCAAGGTAATCTTCCGAGCCGTCGATTGTTCCCTGCAGCACGTCCAGCTTTTGTACGTTACGGCTACGTTCCTCGGGTTCATACTCGTAGTATTCTTCGTTGACGCGTACCTGGCGTACGGCCGATCGATACTTGACGACTTTACGCACCAGTTGGCGTTCAACTGTTTTCGTGAATGGGATTTTGCGAACAAAAGTGCGTTTGCGTGTTTCGTAGTCGATTTTTACACGCGTTCTAGTCTGGGGCACCATCACCACATATTCTTTGTGGACTGGCTCTTTTTCCTTGACCGTTTTGTACTGCGTTTTGCGAACTTCCTTTTCTTTGGGCACCATCACGGTGTACTGTTCTTCTTCGGGAACCTCGTACGACTCTTTCCGCTCGGACGTCACCTGCCGCGTTTTTGGTTTGGGAACCATAACCGTATATTCGACCTCACGCGGAACCTGATATTCCTCCTTGCGATAGGTTTTCACGCTTCTAACGCGTGGCTCTTTGACAATAACGGGAAAGGTTTCAATTACAGGGACTTGGTGAGTGATTTTTTGCTCGACAAAGTAAGGTTGTTCTTTGACGCGGGGCCGGTAGTGAGTCTCATTGACCGTCGAATAAACCGTGTACCACTCTGGGACCAGAATGGTTTTCGTCAAACAAAGTGGCTGGCAGGTGGTTTTGCATGTTGTGCATGTCGAACAATTTCCGCAAGCGCATTCAGCCGAATGCAGATTGGCTACGCCACCGGAAAGCAGCGGCTCTGCTTGGAAAAGATCCCCGTGATGCGAAAACAGCCCAAGCGGATTGCGTGAGCGCGTGATCATTGGCATCGGCAAGGGAGTCGGGCCAGATCCGATAGATGGAGCCGGCAGTGTATCGGTGGTGATGATTTGCGAGGGCAGGATTCCTGAATTAATCCGGGGTGCGTCCGATTGATCGGAAGCACTGCCGTCTAAATTAAGCTTGGGATTTTCGTACGCGCTGACGGGGGGAGTGACGGGAGTGTCGTTGGGCTGCGAAGCATCGTACCGCTCGTTTTCATTCGCGCGGACGTCGCGCTGATCACTGGGCGGAAGAAACGGATCTTTTCCACGGCGCGTCCCGGCGTTGCCACGTGATTCCTCCGGATAGTAGTCTTGAGAACCTTCAGGGCCACTATCGTCTCGCCATCTGTCGCGATCTTGGTTGAATTGGTTTTCGGGTTCCAATTGCCGGCGTGAGTCAAGTCGTCGATTTGAATCAAATTGTCCACGGTCATTCGGGTTGGGCTGCCGGCCGAACTCTCTGTCATCGGGGTATGGAGGAGGATCGGAATCGACCGGCGGACGCGCAAACGGCGTTGACGTGCGCTGGTCGCGGCGCTCGAATGACTGTCCGTTGGAAGCTTGACCGCGATAGAAGGAACGTCGGGTCGGGCCCGCGCGCAAACTTGTTTGGCTCGCGGGGCTTTCAGGAAGAAAAAACGAAGGCCCCGAGGTACCTAGCGTACGCGCTGGTATGCTGCCATCTTCGAAGACGGGCGACGGAAGCGATTCGGTTTCACCAGACAAGCGTTGTCGGATTTGCTCGTTGACCAGACGACTGGAAACGTCACGTGGCGAGGTCTGCATCTGAGTTCCGCTCGGCGGTGGAAGGAGAGATGCTGAGCCACCAAATTTGGGCGGGGTCTCTGGATCTGAAGCGTCTGCAATAAAGGTTTGGATGCGCTTCGCCGCGGTTGAATTCCCGCCGACCGACTCACGATCAGTTGGCATCAACATGGAAATGACGCAGAACAGAGCGGAGCCTGCGATCATGACTGGTTGGGAGAACTTCATTGGCGG
>CAYTPS010000362.1:0-5078 GCA_964439245.1 uncultured Pirellulaceae bacterium
CTGGTTTTCTATGTTTCGACGGGATGGCTGACGAAATTCATGCCGTTGTCCACGTATGCGTGGATTGGACGGATTGTGACGTGGCTTTTTCTGGCGGCCGGTTGGCGAGCGATCTGTAAGCAACTGTTTTCTCTACCGCTAATTTCCGTTGTGACTGGCATCTTCTTTGTGATTCTCAACACGCGTCTGCACTTGGCCGGCGAGTGGGTCGTAGGAGGATTTGAGGCCAAGGGGATTGCGTATGGGTTTGTGCTGTTCGCCATTGCGTCTTTGTTGAAACGCAACTGGCGTTGGGTTTGGCCGTTACTTGGGTGCGCGTCAGCGTTTCATGTTCTGGTTGGTGGTTGGGCAACCATTGCCGCTGGAGCCTGTTTGCTTTACAGCATGGCGGCCCCTTCGGTCCGCGAGCCCGGCGGTTCGACTGGTTTTACACAGACCGTCAAAATACAGGCCGTACCATTGTTGGTCGGGTTGTTGATTGCTTTGTTGGGCATCCTTCCACCGCTGATGGCGGAATCATTTAGTCCTCACCGGGATATTGCCAACGCGGTTTATGTGAACGAGCGCGTCGCACATCACGTTAACTTCGCAATGTTTCCGGTCGCCTACGTTGCTCGGTTCGCGGTTTTGATTTTGTTGTGGCAGGTTTTTGTTCGTTGGTTTCGCAAATCTGGTTATTTGGATCGAACGCTGTATTATCGCGTGAAGATGCTGGAGGTTTTCGCGCTAATGACTCTAGTGTTTTCATTTGCAGGGCTTTTGTTGAGTGGTATCGCCGAGCAAGGTGGTGAGAGCGCTGCAGTTGCCAACCGGTTCCTGCGGTTTTACTTTTTTCGCTTGAGCGATTTTGCAGTGCCAGCGTCTTTAGCTTTAGTTACAGGCTGTATTCTGTCGCGCTGGATCGCAGATCGCGGTGACTTCCCCCATCATGTTTGCAGCAGCATCTTTATGGGATGCATCTTGGTCGCCGGCGCAACAATGGTTCAAGAGAACCACGCTGATGGACGCCCCAACGCTGATGTTAGAACGTTGTTGTCTGACCCGGAAAACGAACAGCGCACAGGCCATATCTACCGGAACTGGCGCAAGGCTTGTGATTGGATTTCAAAGAATACCGATCGGAGTGCCGTATTTATCACACCCGCACAGCAACAAACATTTAAGTGGTATGCTGGTAGGTCGGAGGTGTGCTGCTGGAAGGATATCCCTCAAGATCCTAGCACGATGGCAAAATGGCGAAAAAGGATTCGGTTGTTGGTCGAGCCACAACGTGAGTCTGATTTGGGTGTATTTGTTTACTCGGATGAACAAATTCTAGAGATGGCAGAGCGGTTCGGAGCAACGCATTTGCTTGCCCTTCAGCAGTCGGCCGAGTTGCTTTCGGAGCCAACAAAATTTCGACAGGTTTATCCTGAAGATGTTTCGGCACGCGTGACGTTCGCAGTGTTTGAGCTGGTCGGGAATTAGTGCTCCCAAAGATGCAATCGGGATTGTGTCGGCCACGCACGCGTCCCTGTGCATAAATCTACTGGGCGAACCCAAAAATCATCGTTGAGTTTTTGGTGCGATCTTTTACTATAGTCTTGTAATTCTAGGTCCCGAAACTCCCTTGTGCGATCCAATTTAAGAATGCCTGTACCTCCCATCAATTTACGTAGCTTTGATCACGCGACGATTGTCGTTAGTGATTTGAAAAAAACCGAGCACTTTTACGTTAACGTTTTGGGGCTGGAAAAGACAACTCGGCCTTCTTTTGACTTCAAGGGAAATTGGTACGAAATCGAAAACACCTTAATCCATGTTATATTGGCTAATGATGATTCAGGCTTGCCCGGCCCAGGCGAACGCGCCGTTAAAAGCGTGACCCGAGGAAACCATCTTGCTTTTGGTGTAAGCGATTTCAATGAGACCGTTGAGCTCATACGCCAACACGAAATTCCGATTGCCGCCGGCCCTAAGAAACGTCCAGATGGCGCCGCGCAAGTCTACATTCGTGATCCAGATGGCCATTTGATTGAACTTTGTTCAACTCAGGCTTGAATCACCGAGCAATCATTTCTTCATCCGTTTGGCGGTTTGTTTGATGCCATTCTGATGTAGCACGAGGCTCTTTGCGGGGCCCTTCTTGGCCAGTTTGAATTCGAGTGTCGCTTTGACGCTCCTGTAGGACCAGTGGGTTGCCGAATCGGGAAAGACTTCTTGCGTTGGTTGATTGGTGATGCCAACCATCAAGTGCCCGTCGTGGTCTTGCACATCGAAGATGAAGTTTGGATTCAGTTTATACTTACCTACGAGCCTTGCGCGATGTTCGGCGTCTATCGGCAGGTTGGGCTTGGCGTTCTTTTTCTCTACGGCGGCAGCTTTCTCGACCTGTCGTTGTTCGCGCCTAAGAAGATCTCGGTTCGCTTTGGTCATTGGTGCTTTGGCGACGACAGTCTCTTTTTTGGTTTTGAAGTCTTGCAATCGCAGTTCTACAGTTTTGCTCGGCCGGTGGTCGAGTTTCCACAAGACCTCGACGAGATCTTCCCTGATTCGTTTTTTCCAACGCTCGCCGTAATGCTTCTTTGAGGCAGCGACGACTTGCGCGACCGGGATCCCGTCTATTTCCTGCCAAAGAAATGTTTTCCCTTTGTAGCCAACGAATACCATGTTCTTGAAGAAGCCAACGGAGGTGAACGGTGAAATCTTGGGAGCAACCGTATCGCTTCCAAGTTCTTCCCCTGATGCCTCTGCAAGTTCGTTACCGGTCGCCTCTTGCATTAGTTGGAACGCAAATGGATCCACGTGTAGGCTGGCCGTGTTGCACAACACAATTATGGCCAAGCTTTTTTGGCGATTGACCAACAGCATCGAGTGTGAGCCGCCTGTTTGGCCATTGTGCCAGCGCGTCTCAACATCGTCCATTATCATCCATCCCAATCCCATTGCCGCCCCCGAGTCATCTGCTTCGGTGTGCTGTTTCCATGCAAGCTTTATTGCCTCCCCAAATTTCCCTTTTGGTGGTTTGAGTTGTGCTCTCGCAAATCTCATCATGTCTTTCATCGACGCTCGAACCCCGCCTGCGCCGGGCAGGTCTGCAAAGGTCCAATCTGATGTCGGCGATCCAACAGAGTCGTGCGGCGTGGCGTGTCTTTGCTTCTGCTCATCGGAAGGAGACACTGTGCAATCGGACATGCCAAGTGGTTCGGCGATTCGTTCCTGTAATAACTCTTGGTAGCTCTTTCCAGCGTTCTCTCTGATCAAGTATCCCAGCACCGAAACGGCAAAGTTGGAATACTCCTGCGATTGCCCTGGGGAATAAGTAAGTTTTAAATCGGCCTGCGCTTCGGCCGCTTTTTGGGAGTCATAAAGTGCATATGGGTTAGTCAGTGAGGTGGCGTCCATGTTGCTGGGCAGACGTGGAAGTCCTGAACGATGTGTGCTTAGGTTCAACCATGTAATCGAACGGTCATCGTGCGAAGGGAGTTTCAGTTTGGCACTGTTGTCCACATTTGCGGCCGTGCCGAGCGTGATCTCACCTCGAACCACGGCGTCGGCCAATAGGAGACCGGTGAAGACCTTGCTGATCGATCCTATCTCGTAGAGCGTATTGTTGTTCGCTTCTTCTCCGCCAATTGCTGTGTGCCCCAGATGAACGGTGCCATACCTATCGCCTTGAATGTAGCCAATCGAAATTCCGTCAACGACTTTGTTGTCGATCAGAGGGGCGGCAGCCTTATGTACCATATCATCCGACAGTTTCTGTGCTGATAGGCTCGAGATCGATGACAAGAAGCAAATTGCCCCACAGAGGGGTAGCTTTAGTAGATTTCGCTTCATCTCAAATACCTTTCTTACTGGCCTAAGGATTGGTTCTCATGGTATTAGTTGCCGATGACAGGTTGTTGTTACAAAACCGTAAACTTTTTTTCCGGTGAGTATTTGCGGTGAATTAGTCACCGATCCGAGCCGCTGACTGTTGCATGTCATTTTGATGTAGGATCAGCCGTTTCGCCGGACCATCAGGTCCGAGTTTGAACTCCAGCATCGCGTCAACGCTTCGATAGGACCAGCGCGTTGCCGAATCCGGGAAAACTTCTTGCGTTCGCTGGTTGGTAATGCCGATCATAAGATGCCCGTCGCGGTCTCGGACATCGAAGACGAAGTCTGGGAAGATTTGGTAGCGTCCTTCTAGCCGAGCGCGAAGTTTCCCGTCGATGGCTAGTTCGCGAACTTGATCGTCCCTCAGTTCATTAGAGGGTTGGTTTGCTGTTTCACGTTCGGTCAGAATTCGGTTCCAGTATATATCAGAGCGGTTCTCCTTGGTCATGGCGGCTTCTTCGACGAATCGTTCCTCGTTCGTCTTAATGTTGAGCAGACGCAGCGAGACGGTTTCATTTGGGCGGTGCCCCATTCCCCACAGCACGTCAACAAGGTCTTCACTGACCCGTTTTTGCCAGCGTCCCCAAAAACGTCTTTTGGCCGCCGAAGTGATATCGTCAACTTTGATTCCGTCGAGTTCAAGCCACTGGTATTGGTCGCCTTGGAAGGCAACAAGTACCTGCCCGCTTTCAAAACGCATTTCTGTAAACGGCGATACTTTTGGCGCATTGGGATCAACGATGGCGTGTCCCAACAAATATATTCCTAAGAGGCAAACGGCCAAAAAAGAACCAATGGCGACTACCGCGTATCTGCGTCTAAAAACGATTGGCTGATGCAAAGAAGTTTCCGCGTCAATGATTTGCCCATCGGCATCCATTGCATCGGTCAGCTCCCGCCGCAGCGGCAACAATTCGTTTTGTACTGCTTTCTGATTCATCCAATAAATGAAGCCGGATATGGGCACAATAAAGATCGCGAACATGGTCGAAACGACAATCAATCCAACGGTGTCTGTCACCGCAGAAGCCAACCCTAAAGTGATAGCGACAAAAAGTGGGCCGATGTACCACCAATGAACGTTTCGTAGCAACCAAATTTGTCTATCCACACGCGTTAGTTCGGCGGCACAGTATTGCTCGACAGGTAGGTCCGTTCGAGCAGCTTTACCCTTTACCCGGGCCCAATGAAGAATCGCAACGATCATGATGCAGGCC
>CAYTPS010000363.1:0-5057 GCA_964439245.1 uncultured Pirellulaceae bacterium
GGCCAATTGAACACGCCATACAAATCAAAAGAAAGCCAGCTCCATTGTTGCGATTGACATAAGGTCCGAACGGCGCGCCTCCATTGACCAACTCAATAGTCCAGTAGATGAAACCAACTTCACTAGTGAGCGATTGAACAATTCCAAAGAATGAAATCAAAGCGCCGTTGATTGTCATCGTGGCCAAAAGAAGGGTCACTTCAAAACGGGTCCGAAAATAACGGCAGCCCAAAACCAGAGCCGAGATCGCCAATATTACCAAACCAATGTAGTAGCGTGTTCCTTCATGCGACATTGAAATGGTTGGCGAAAGCTTCAGGTCAGTGCCCAATTGCTGGTAGAGTTCTTTCTGTCTTCCTAGAAGTGGGGAGAGCCAAGAGGGCAGCTCCCAAAGTTGGAGCATTGCCAATAAAACTCCGATGCCAATCGGCACAAACAAATAAGGTAGGACTTGAGTCCTTGAGCGTCGCAGTGCCGTTTCAAACCACCATATCGCGAGGCAGATTCCAATCACGACGGCAATCTGCCGCTGAGCCCAAGGATCGACTGCTCCAAATTCCCAAGGGGTGATAACGAGAATAAAGAGGAGCAGTATTCGTCCCAGCCAAGTGAGCTTATCCAGCCATACCTCAGCTTTGTCTACGCTGGTTGGTGCTTGCGATTGGGCGAGCGTGGCTTCAAGAGTTAGGTTTTGAGGGGTATTCATGAAGCATTTTAGTACGTCGAAGTACACCAACCAGGGGCGTGTTTGCCTGAGCAACGACGCAGTCCCTCGAAATTGAAGAAACCACCCGTTTGCGAGCACCGTCCGTAGCGCCAAAGCAGACTGAAAGTCGCATAAACTTTAAGCTTGAAGCTTGGAAATGTAAAGATAGATCGAGGCGCGAGGATCCCACAGAACTCGCGGTAAACTTATGGTATCGGCCTGCTTTTCCCCTTCAAAACGTTGGTTCGAGTTGAATGCCTGCATCCAACAGAACGTAAAGCTAGATCTCACGTAAGCTTGGTGTTTTGGGGGGACTACTGCAGGAACGCAGTTCTAGATCATGGACTGCAATCCAAAAGGTATTGCGGATTGCTACGGGGAGCTTTCGAGAGTGCTCGACGAAGCGTGGAAGAACACTCAGTCCGAGTAGCGTCCTCGAGATGTGTGCGTGTAGAGAAATATAACCGCACCCACGGCGATTAGGCTCCAGGGCATCCAGTCCTTCGTGATGATCTGCTTTCTAGGCCTTTTCCTTCCCTCGCTAACTCCTACTCCAATTGTATTTGAAGTCGATACCACTTGCGCCGGAGTCCTCCCGCTTCCTTCGTAAGAATTTCCCGATGCAGTATTTTGGCCGAATCCAATTCTACCTCCGCCGTAGCCGCCGTTAGCGGGGCCTGCAAATCGTGATGGACCAAAACGTGATTGGCTAGAGTATCCAATGCCGTTGGTTGAAGACGCCGGAATCATCTTTGGAAAATGACCACCATTTGAGTTCCTAAGGTTGGGCATTCCATTCGCCTGTCGCCCTTCCCCAAAAGCGTATTGATCTTTGCTCTTCTGAAGGAGATTCGGCTCAGTTTCATTTGAGTCAAGTATCCTTTGAGCAAAAGACGGGAGTTTGGTATCTGGATTGAGCGTGACACGTTCGAATATGAGAGCCTCGCCTCCGAGTACCATTAGCCCGACGCCCAGAGCATAAAAGAATGATCGCCACATAGAATCGCCCCGATTGAAATTAACTCCTTTGCGATCCTTCGCATCAACACATGATGTATTCATCGCCATCCAGATTGCACGTATAAAAGGGCAATCGCAATCATGTTCGTGAAAAACGTAGTTCAAGTGAAGATTGTGTCGAACGGCGAGGATTTGATCGATCTGATCATTCTCATGAAGAAAAGGACTACTACTGCTATCAGAACGGGCTGAGAGTGCGAAGGTTAACGGAACAACGGGCATTGGAGGATTTTGCCGACATTAGTGAGCAATGTCAGAGCTGCCCCCTAAAATTTCTTAGGATAAATCGCTAAGATTCTTCTCATCATTCTTTTGAGAATGCCGCGCTGAATTTTCGATGTTGGCGTATCGGACCATTTCTATCGAAAGGATGCCCAGAGTGATTCGGGGAACTCACACGGTTCGGTAACGTGCCTTCCCGATTCTCCGAGCAGTTAGCAACTTTAAGTAAACCTAAACGCCAATCAACATCTTATGATGACACAATCAAAAGCTTTAAGCACTAAACATGTTCTTGTTGTAGATGACGACTCCGAGATCGTTGAAACGATTGCAGCAACGTTGCGCTCACGCGGTATACAAGTTTCTACCGCCAGCGATGGGAATCAGGGAATTGCCTATGCTGAGACCAAAGCTCCAGATTTGGTGATTCTTGATTTGATGATGCCGCGCCGGAGCGGGTTTCTGGTTCTTGAGCGGTTGAGACAGAACAGTGAGACGCAAATGCCGATCATTATGATCACAGGAAATGAAGGCATGCGACATCGAAAATACGCTGAACTGTTAGGTGTAAACGATTACATTCAAAAACCGTTCACGATGGACCGTTTACTACAGGCCGTTTCCAAGATTTTGGATCCAGAACAAGCATGACATTTCAAGCTCCCGATCTCGGATTTACTGTAGAGCAATTGACTCCTGAAGAAGGCTGGCATTGCTCACACTTTTTTTATCAATTTGACCGGCAAGTCTTGGCGACGCTTTCCGAACAGGAAATTCAACAAGGTCGTCAAGACTTTATTGCGGCATTGGAACCTGAAAAAACTTTGGCTCCTCACCGCATTCAACTCGGTATCGCTTCTGGCCATAAAGCTGATTTTTCATTGATGATGATGGATCCGGATCCGCTGAAAATCCAATCGATCCACCAACAAATTCTCTCCGGTAAATTAGGTCCTGCAATTAAGACCACTTGGTCGTATGTCTCGATTTCAGAAATCTCTGAATATGTGTTGTCACTAGACGACTACCGCAAGCGCCTTGAGTCAGAAGGCGAGGATGCATCGTCCGTCGAAAAAAAAGTGGCTGCTTACGAGGGCCGGTTGGGAAAAATGAATTACCAACGGCTGACTCCCGATTTTCCAGATTACCCCGTCAGCTGCTTCTACCCAATGAACAAGTGGCGGTATCCTGGAGCTAACTGGTATATGCAATCTTCTTCATTGCGCAAGAAATTGATGTCGGAGCACGCCCGAAGTGGAATGAAGTTCGCCGGAAAAGTGTCTCAACTAATTACTGTCGGCGTCGGTTTAGATGATTGGGAGTGGGGAGTTACGCTATGGGCAACCAACCCCAAGCATCTCAAGCAGATCGTTTACGACATGAGGTTTGACGAGGCCAGTGCAAAGTATGCGGAATTTGGCCCGTTCTACACAAGTTACAAAGCGACTGCGGAGTCCGTGCTCGAATTCTGTCACGTATAAACAGTGGCTTCTCGGTTGCTTGTGACTGCCCTACCCTTCGCTGCGCGATGCTACAGATTACTGCGTTGAGAAGAAGCAGATTGTGTATCGACTAGATCTAGCTCAGCGATGATTTTCGACGCTACTTTGATGAACTCTGGTTCATCAAGTAAGTCCAAGACGACTTGGCTTTTTAAAAGTCTCATCATTTTTTCTCTGTCTAGCGGTTCACCGGATCCAATAATCTCTCGAATCGTTTCATCGGATTTGAGTTTGTCGATGGCTGTCTGAACGGATGGCTTGTCCGCAAGTTCTTTGATGCGTGGGTGGGTAATTACTTGCTTCATTGCCGCCGGATCGCTGACCGTGCGCACTGTTTGTTGAATTTCCTTGAACTTGTTTAGCTGAGGAAACTTTACAAATGGGTTGTGCTTCTTCAACAACTGACCAATTTTTCCAGTTCGAGTCTCGTTGGCGACGACCTTTATCTGATAGTCCAACTTTTCCCGAAGTGTCGCCGAAACCGTTGGAGCTGGCAATTCTTCTCTTTCCGGCGAGATAATTAGTAGACCGCCGAGCAGCAGTGCGATTGCAACGACCGCCTCGCCGCCCATCATCAGAAAACCGCCCCATTGGTTTAGCCCATTGATGGGGCCACGGCCGTTTTTTGCCAGCAACAGTCGGCAGAGCAACCTTCCCAATAGGAAAACGGCAACGATGATTGCCAATCCAACAAGGCCCAGAGAAACGCCTCGGTTCAGCAATCCTGATAAAGATAGTTTTTCAGCCAGGAAGGTTTCGACCGAAGACGCCCATTGCGGAGCAAAGTAAATCGCGGCAACTATGCCTACGACAGAAGCCAATGCCCGGATCGCTCCGGTTCTGTATCCCACATAGCAACTGAGCCCCACCGCAACTAACGCGATTCCAGTCACAAGGTCGTCTTCGAGGATGCAAGCGCCAGCTGGAATGCCAAACAATAGCGCGCAGATCAAGAAGATGTGCGCGGTTGATTTTTTTTCTGTGGTCTGCGCTGAGGGCATGACTGGTCTCTGAGATTGATTTTCGGTGGAGTGGTGGAAAGCTAAGGCGTGGGCAGTTCGCCCAGCATGAACCAATAGGTAGCTTCAAATTTGCTACCGGGACCTCGGTGAAATTAGAAGTGCTTTGTTTGGGCACGACGGTGGTCAGCCTGTGACGGTGGTAGCGATCTTGTGCGTACCGTGCCTTGAGGGCGCTAAATGGATTCACTATGGCGGAGCAGACGGCTCGACGCGGAAAAACTTGCAAAAAAGACTCTGGCCCTATTCAGAAAGCGCAGCAAAATTGCCTGACAACAGGCAATGGTTTCCCGTGAGAGTTTTTCTAGCCAGCCCGCAGGAACAGTCTCGAACGCGGGGGGCATCCCCCAACGTCCCATTTCTCTAGCCGATATCTTTGGTCTCGGATGGGCCTAGACGACTGGCTTTCTCATTTTCGCGCTTGATTGCGTCGTAGACCTCCTGACGGTGTACAGGGATTTCCTGCGGTGCGTCGATGCCCAAACGTACTTTATCCCCACGAATGTCAACGATCGTGATCATCACGTCGTCGCCGATCATGATGCTTTCGTCTCGGTGTCGCGACAAGACCAGCATGGCTGGCTCCTT
>CAYTPS010000364.1:0-5053 GCA_964439245.1 uncultured Pirellulaceae bacterium
GTATTGGCAAAGCTTGCAACTGTTGGAATTTTGAACTAGCTTTGCGATGGCCGATCTTGCAGTTCTCCGCAGTTTGCGATGGCTGTCGTAACGTCCTTTTCTTCTGTTTCCCTAAGGTTTGTCTTTCCGCTTGACCGATCTGATGTCCCACCGATTTCAAATTTCCAAATTGGTTCCCGCTCGCATCGTTTTGTTGGCTGGACCTTTGGCTTGTGGATTCGGTTCTGAATGTCGTTGCCAATCTCCATTTTACGATCCTGGCAATACTGGGAACTGGGAGTTGGTTCAAAGTATGAGCGACGAGTTTCAGTCGGCTCAGATTGATACAGACAAATGGCACATTCAGGGAACTGGCGACTTCTACTATTCGAACTTTACTGGTCGCACTACATGGAGGTATGAAACCGGCAATGTGCGTGTTGAAAACGGCCGACTAAAAATTGAGACCAAGTACGACCCAGATCCTACCGATGTCAACCAGCCGGAAGCCAAGTGGTCAACTGGGGCCGTGATCACGAAAGACACGTTCCTATATGGCTACATGGAGATTCGAGCACGCCTCACCGCCGCCGAGGTTGCCAGTGCATTTTGGACAACGGGCAAAAGCGGCTCAGGTTCATGTTTCAATGGGTCCACCACGTGTTCCGAACTAGACGTGTTCGAGATTTATGGCAAGCCCATACCCGGCAGAGACCCTGACAGGCAGCGGCGATACTGGTCGTCGATTCATGATTGGTCTCAGCAAGGTGGGCCGACAACATGGACAGACACTTCTACTTATCTTTCCTTTGACCCGACTCAGGGATTTCACGTCTACGGCATTCTGTGGAGTGAAGATAGCTTGATCTTTCATGTCGATGGGACACTGCTGCGGAAGGCGACACGGCAAGAGGTCGAAGATGGAGGACTCAACGGCGGCGTCTACGCGGTTGATGATCCAGCTCGGATCTGGCTCGATAACGAGGTCTTCGAATGGATGGGAACGCCGCCGGAGGACGCCAGTTTCAGCGAGGACTACGAGATTGACTACATAAGGACTTGGCAGGTGGCCGCGCCCTCGATTCTGCTCGGCGACTGCAATCTAGACGGTGTTGTGAGCTTCTCCGATATTCCTGCCTTTATCCAACTCTTAACATCCGGCAGCTTCCTCGAAGAAGCGGATTGCGACCAAAACGGCTTCGTGGACTTCCAAGATATTCCCGTGTTCATAGAATTCCTCTCCGGCAACTAGTTGGTGCGATTGCTTTTTGCCGGAATAAACGTCACGAACGATGTTTTCCAAGAGAACTTCGCGAAATTCTCCCCAACTCGATTGCTTGTTCCCAGCGAAGCTGAAAACGTCGTAGGTTTGTCTCGTCCAGTTTGACAGCTGGGTTGCGCATCCTTCAACGCCCAGTTTTTAAGGGGAATGAAAATTCAAACTCTTTTGACATTACCTGTTCGAATGTTTCTGATCGCCCTCGTTGGATGGGTTGCTTGGTCAGTGGTCCGGCCTGTCAGTAGCAAAATTGAAGTAGGTTTGGCGGAAGTCAATTCGGCCACCACCATTGATTCTTTCAAGAGCGCCTCTGTCGAACCCGAAAGCAAAGTTCCGATTGATTGGACGGGTAAGCCGCTGATGGCGTTGCTGTATGGGGTTGGAACAGCGCTGACGTTTTACGTTGCTTTTGAAGTCATCCGCTTTCAGCGTTTTCAAAAGGCCTGCGCAGCGGTCAAGCAACTTGGCGGGCGGGTTATCGGCAAGCCTGCATGCGACATCCCTTTCCTTGGCTATGTATTCTCAAGCTTCGTTGTAGATTTGTCAGACAGTGATATCTCAGATGCACATTGTCCATCCTTTCGCGCCATTCCGTTTCTGACCAAGGTTCAACTTAGCAACACGGCAGTAGGACGCCGGACCGTCGAAGAGCTTTCCTGGTGTCCGCACCTGGAGGCACTTGATTTGTCCAACACGCCACTTGAACGGCGACAGATCGGTCCGTTGGCAAAATTGAAGAAGTTGGAGAATCTCCTGATCGATTGATTCGGCAGAATGTTTCTCTCAAGTTATTGTTGCACTCCGGAAATTATTCGGTCATCGAATCACGTAGCGCTTGCCGCTCATGGTCGATCAACCCGTCGGTCAGGTAACTGACGTTTCCGGCAATAATCTGGTCCAGTTTATAAATGGTGAGACCAATGCGATGATCAGTGACGCGATTGTCCGGGTAGTTGTAGGTGCGAATGCGCTGGCTGCGGTCACCCGATCCCACCAGAGACTTGCGGGTGTCAGCTCGGTCCTTGTTGATTTCGGCCTGCTTGAAATCGTAGATCCGTGACTTGAGAATCCGCAATGCTTTGGCGAGATTCTTGTGCTGGCTTTTTTCGTCTTGGATGGCCACGACGATGCCCGTTTCGTGATGCGTTAGTCTAACGGCTGAATCCGTTTTGTTTACCTTCTGACCGCCGGGACCGCTGGCGCGATAATTGTCGCGTCGATAGTCGTCCGGTTTGAGATCGACTTCAACATCCTCGGGTTCGGGCAGCACCGCGACCGTAGCAGCTGACGTATGTACGCGCCCTTTCGTTTCGGTTTCTGGAACGCGTTGCACACGGTGACCGCCGCTTTCATATTGAAGTTCCCGGAATGAACCTTCGCCTTCGATCGCGAGTGTGATTTCTTTGAACCCGCCGACTTCATTGGGGCGTGATTCAATTACTTCGACTTTCCACTTCTTCGATTCACAGTGTTTTGTGTACATCTCAAAAAGGTTGCCTGCAAATAACGCGGCTTCGTCCCCGCCGGTTCCGGCGCGAATTTCCATGACGCACCGGGTCCGGTTAGCGTCTTCGCCACCAATGGTCATGTCAAGCAATTCCGCCCATAGCGTTTCTCGTTCTTCGGTGAGTGATTCGATTTCCGCTTCGGCCATCTCACGCTCTTCGGCGTCCTTGCTGTTGGCCATCTCCTCGAGTTCTTTCAATTCGGCCAGCAGTTCCTTAAACCGCCGGTACTTGTTGGCCAGTTTCGCTAGTGACCCATGTTGGCGGGCGACAGAAGCCATCAGGGATGAATTCGCCTGAACCTCTGGGTCAGAGAGTTGTTCTTCAAGTTTAACAAACTGGTTCAGTTTCTCATCAAGCATTTCGCGCATCGGTCGTCTCGTAAATTAGGGGTTGGTTTGGTCTGCGACTGGTTGAGCGCCTTAGGCAAGATCATTTAACCGGTCGTCTTGCGTCGGAAAAAGCGAGAAACGCAGCTAGGACTCAAGCGCCCAAGGCGAAGTGACAAGACGCTTGGTCGCGACCAATCTAGATAAAGACATTCTGATGGAATTGGAAATCTTGCTGCTCACAGGACTGGTGTACAAAACGGTTTGCGAATCGACTATCTCGTGTGTTGCTGGAATTGTAGCGTGTTTTGACGTTCCTTCCAACGCGACTGGCCGGTTGTTCAGGCAAAGAAGAATCGATGGACCGAATCGATGGTCAAACACACTCGAGTTCGAAAACTACAACGGCCATGTATAATTAACAGCCAGCACTCCATATCATTGTCTTACTACTACCTCACAAGAGGTTAGAACCATGTCGTCCTTTAAAGAGAAGTCTCTTATTTGTATCTTTCTGGCTGGGCTAGGAGTCACGTTGGTTGCGTGCGGTCTAGTTCATGCTCAAGGGCCCGTTTATCAGGTGACCATGGGGTATCTGGCTGTGGAAGCCGAATCGCATCCGACACCGCTTCCTGCCAGATGGCTGTCTGAAACGTCATTCGCTGGCGCGTCTGGGGGAGAATATCTTCGAACTACTCAGAACTCTTTTGGCACACCGGGGTTCGGAATTCTGAACTACGAATTTCATGTTGATGCTGGCGGTGCGTTTCAGTTTGCGATGCGTTCTCAGGTCGGCGAGGGCAATTCGACGACTGACGCCAACGACACTTGGGTACGCATCGTCGATGCACAAGGAGTGCCTGTGGTCCCGCGCTCAAACGACAACGATATTAAAACAGGCCAATGGATGAAGGCTTATCAGAATTCCATTGGTATCTGGAACTATCAGGCCTCAAATTTGGACAATGTTGGCCGATCGATTTCATGGCAGTTGGCAGACAATACCACTTACGCGCTTCAAATCAGCGCGCGATCGAGAGGATTTCTATTGGACAGGATTTTCCTCTATGACCAAAGTCTGTACAACCTAAACAACGAGGTAAGAGGGTTCACCACTGGCGACAGCCAATCTGGTTTTGATGCTTTAGCCAATTCTAGCATCGTCACGACGCCCTCCATTTTGGGAGATGTTGATCGCGATGGTGAAGTGACGTTTGCAGACATCGGTCCGTTCGTCACACTGCTTGTTCTTGGTGGTTTTTCCGAGGAAGCCGATTGCAATCTAGACGGCGTCGTAACCTTTTTCGATATTGGTTGCTTTGTTGTAATCCTGCAGACTCTCTAGCTGGCCCAATTTTATTCGCCGGCATCTTCCAAGAAATTGTCCAATTGATTTTTGATTAACTTGGCCCACTTGGTGTAACCCTTTTCGTTCAGGTGCAGTTTGTCATCGACGAAGTAAGCACTATTGGGCGTCCCGTCTGTGTGGAGGTAGTGTTCTGCTGTAGTAATTAGCCACGTGTTGGCGGTTGTTAAAGCAATCTCGCGTAGTGTCGCGTTTATTTTTAGAGTCTGGTCCCATGCGGCGAAACGCGACTCGGTCGGAGTGACTTCGATGATGAAGATTGGTGCATTTGGGCGATGAGATTTCGAAATGCGAATGATCTCTTCAACGGAAGCCTTAACTTCCTCGGGGGACGAGTTTCCATTTTGTTGGCCTGAGGATCCGGAAGCCTTTACATCGTTGGCGGCGAATAGAACTAGGGCTCGATACTGGTATAGCTGACAAATGCGGTCCGCGAATAGCACCATGTCAACGTACTTTGCGCCGCCGTAGCCACAATTGATCGAAGGGTACGGCATCATGTCGGTGCTCATCGTGTCCCATCTTCGGATACTGCTGCTACCAAAGAACAGCAACGCGTCGGCCGATGGACAGGCTTCGGTCGTAGCGCGCTTCT
>CAYTPS010000365.1:0-5033 GCA_964439245.1 uncultured Pirellulaceae bacterium
GCGTGGTTTGCCAGCCCGCGAACGCCGCGTACAAATCGTCATGGCTGAGATGATTCATATCGGCCGACAACGCGTGTGTCATTGGGCCACAAATTCCGATGTTGCTGTACGCATTTTCTTTGACGCCGTACCAAAACCGAAACAGATAACAAACCACCGGGTGTTCATAACTGGGCCAATACATCTCACGACTATCAATTAGCTCCATTCGGCTAGGTGCGAGCCCCATTTGGTCGGGCTCTGCCAGCCAAATCGCAAGGCGACTCTCAGCAATCGCAATCTCTCCTTGATACTCGAGCGAAATTTGATCAAGGAAACCCTGTTCCTCCGCATACGCCAACACGCGCAAACGAGAAACTGGATCCTGCACCAATGCAATTAGGGCCTCTTTGCCTTCTTGATGCCCCAAGCGAGCCAGTGCCGCTGCCGCTTCGGTCTGCACGCGTCTGTGACGCAGCGACATCGCCTGAGCAATGTACTCCGATGCCTGTTCGTATCTTGTCAGGGCAAACGTATCGCACAGAGCCACCATCAGTGCGACCGAATCTGAGACTTGACGATTCAACACCTGACGATCGATTCTTGGGTTGACCTGACCAGATTCGATCTTATTCAGATTCTGGTATAGCTGCCCTAGTAATAAATTTAGATCTTCTAGTTTGTCCTCAGCCGGATGGTAGTCAACGACCTCATGGCGAAAATAAAAATTACTCAAGTCGTAAACGGCTGACGCAATTTGAGAATAACCTGTCGCCCCAGCGATCAAGTCATCCAATAACCATTCTGGGGGAACAATCGACGCATCCATCAAAGGTGCGAATGCTAACGCGATACTCGAACGGTGCTCGGGAGGCTCGTCGGTGATCAACTGCACCCAGTGCTTCAGTCGTTCTTCTGCACACCCCAACGCCAGCCATTGCAACAGGTGGCTACGCAACTCACTATCGGGTGGCGTCGCAAAATAGAGTGTATCGACAGCTTGATGCAAGCCTTCGGACCAGGCTGGAGTCG
The DNA here is from genome assembly GCA_964439245.1 of uncultured Pirellulaceae bacterium. Classification (GTDB taxonomy): domain Bacteria; phylum Planctomycetota; class Planctomycetia; order Pirellulales; family Pirellulaceae; genus Mariniblastus. Next base: position 1,012 of record CAYTPS010000365.1, read on the forward strand.
CTTCCGTTTTCAGCGGAGTTTCCAATTCGTCGCCAGTGTTTTTCTTTTGAGCTTCCTTGGCCAGTTTCACCTCGCGCACCAACAGCGCCTGCACGACAGGGATTAGCAGATCCAGTCGCGTCTTCCAGTTGCCATCTTCGTCAGGAATCGGACTTAGATCCGAGGCAGTCGACATGGCGGCCGCTCCAGTCAGCAACTGCTCGACGTCTTGGTCGCTGATCTTGGTGATGCCGGTCACCAATTGGGCCATCCGTTTGAGTCCCTCGGCTTGCGATTGGGCAACATGAACTGCACCGAGTATTTTTTCAATCATGTTTCGTTTCTGTCTGATGAGCGGACGCCTGTTTGAGAACTGCCAGTTGGACCAATCGACGGCCCCATGAGAACAAGTTTGTTGAAACGACCGTTTGACCGGTTCATGGCTGCTCGTTGGGCTCGTTTTTTCGTTGTAATGCTGGCAATCAAGGGGAAAACGCCCCTTCCAGCGTTGACCATTTTTCCCACACCAGATAGCTTAATGCGTGCCCAAAAACAATTTAATAGGTGAAAACCTCAACCCGTCCCCAAACGCGAAATTTGGCGACTTCAACGTATTGAATGCTGTGGCCAAACAAGCTCAACGACAGATCGAAAAACGGAAACAAAAACTCTCCTTCGAGCATCTCGGACTCTCCGAAGAAATGCTCTCTACGCTTGAGCACATCGGCTACGAAAAACCGTCGCCGGTTCAAGCAGGTGTCATCCCTTTAGTGCTAGACGACTTCGACGTCATCGGCCAAGCCCGCACTGGAACCGGTAAGACCGCCGCGTTTGCGATTCCGATTCTTGAGATGCTGGATCTGGACGTTAGAAAGCCAAAACCTCAAGCATTGATTCTGGCACCGACGCGCGAATTGGCCGTGCAAGTTGAAAATGAATTCAAGCGCATGTCCAATCCGGAACAGGTCAAATGTTGTTGCCTGTACGGTGGCCGTCCAATCAAACAGCAAATCAACCAACTGGCGCGTGGCTGTCATGTTGTCGTTGGTACGCCAGGACGCGTGATTGATCACCTCAATCGCGGTACGCTAAATGTTGACCAACTGTGGTTCGTTGTGTTGGACGAAGCCGACAGGATGCTGGACATTGGCTTCCGCCCTGACATCGAAAAAATCCTCCGCCGCTGTCCCAAGGAACGCCAGACGTTGCTGCTGAGCGCGACATTGCCATATGCCATTTTGCAATTGGCCAAACGATACATGTATCGCCCGAAGGTGATCAATTTCTCCAAGAACAGTGTCGCGGCGGAAACCATCGAGCAGTTCTACATGACGGTTCCCGAAGATCTGAAATACGACATCCTGAACCGATTACTAGAGCGCGAACAGCCCGAACAATCGATCATTTTCTGCCGGACGAAACTGGGTACCGAGCGCCTCTATCGAAAAATGTTCAAGGCGGGTGTCTTTAGCGACGTGGGCACCTTACACGGGGACATGAACCAAGGAGCACGCGATCGGATGATGCGTGATTTCCGTTCGGGAAAAGTCCGTTACCTGGTGGCGACGGATGTTGTTGGCCGAGGAATTGACATTACTAACGTTTCGCACATTATCAATTTCGATCTTCCCGGGTTGAGTGACGACTACGTGCATCGTGTCGGTCGAACCGGCCGAATGGGCAAGCAAGGCGTCGCGTTTTCTTTCGTAACGCCTCAGCAAGGCGTTGAACTGACGAAAATCGAACGCAAGATCAACGCGGAACTTCAGCTTGATCCGATGCAGGAAGAGATCGACGAAATTCGCGGCCCACTAACGTCGCGCGGCAAATCGAAGAAGCGTTACCGACGGGCGTTGTAGTTCAATGTCGCTCAACTTTCGATGTTAATTGCGAACCCTGAGGAACGAAGCGCTTTCGATTCGTAGAATCGAGCAACATATTGTTCGCTGTCAGGCGGCTTTCTTGCGCCGTTTATTGGTCTTTTTCCGATTCGCTGCCGGTGCTTTCGGCTTACGCTGGGGCTTGGCGATTGTAGTCTTGCGTTTCTTGACGGGCTTTTTCGCGGCAGCGACTGGTTTTGAGGGACCCGATTTTTGATTCTCAAAATCGATCGTTCGACTTACCTTTGGCCGTTTCTTTCTCAGTGCTGCGTCCGCCTGACGCTTGGTAACCAGACGATACAAAATTGCGTTGCCACGTTTACCTGCTTCCTTGGCCACACCCGTCTTTCGCAAGACGTAACCGATGCGTTGTGCTTGATGGCGCGGCACTCCCAAACCCGCAGCAAGCTCCTTGGTGTCAAACGTCTTAGGTAGATCGTCCGGCAACAACTGCTGCAAATCCATTACGCTTTCAAAGATGCGCGTTTCATGAACGTCCAACATCAAGCGATCTTTAACTTCGAAATCGCCTTTTCTCTTTCTACGCCGCCTTCCATGCCCCGGATAGCGTATCTCTTCGATATCGACCAACGGTATCAGCATCCGTAAATTGGGATGCGGAAACACACGCGTAAAATACAGCAGCTCGTCGAACACATTGAGCATGGTACCCTTGAGCGGACTCCAACGACGGCTGGTCACAATCCCGTCGATGCTGGTCAGTTTAATCAACCGCTTTCGGGCTACCAACGGTTTGACGACATCGACCTGATATCCATCACAAACTAGCTTGTTCACCTTGTCGCGAATCGCAGCCAGACCGCTGCGCTGGATCTCGACCAATCGATCTCCATTAACCACATCAATTCGGTAACGGCCAAGCGGCACTTCGATCCGTGCGCCAGGCTCACAAAAATGCTCTTTTAATTGTCGATGAAGAGTGGTTTCCATTCCCACATAAATACAGGATTTGGACGTTCCAAGACATGGCACTTTCTCTCTAGCGACAGCGTCCGCAAGTCCGCCGATCTCCGGCGTAAATAGCGGCGTCGATCACCGGGCCAGATCTTACTCGTGCCGCAACGCTTCAATCGGGTCCATTTTTGCCGCGCGAATTGCAGGGTAAATCCCAAACACCACGCCGACAATCACCGAAATAAAGAACGCGATGGGGATCGATTCAGGAACGATTTGGGGCCGCATAATTTTGGCCACTTCGGGTAAGTTTTGATAAAAGGCTGGAGCAAATTCTGCCACGCTCCAACGTGCTGCCGAAACGGCCCATGGACACAGCAGCCCACCCAATACGCCTGTCAGCCCGCCCACCACTGACAGCGAAATTGTTTCGACCAAGAACTGCCACGTGATATCGGATTGCTTCCCTCCTAGTGCACGCCGGATTCCAATCTCACGTGTGCGCTCAGTCACTGTGGCCAGCATAATGTTCATAATGCCAATACCACCGACGATCAAAGAAATGGCGGCGATCAACCCCATGAACATCATGAACATCAAACGCGTTGTTCTGGCTTGCTCCAGCAATTCAAACGGCACAACGACTGCGATATCCTGCCGCTCCTTTCCACCACTGTTGACCTTCAGTGTCGCCTCGATCAGTTTCGCCGTGCGTGGAACATCAGCCACATCAGCCACCTGTAGCGTAATCTGCGACAGCTGAAAACTGTTGATCGAAAACGAACCGCCCGTTCGTTTGACCTCTCGATCCCCCATGCGCTGATACATGGTCGTAATTGGAATGTACACGTCCAAAGAAAAATCCTGAGCAGCCAACGAACCGCCAATCGCGGCCGTCGCATTGCGTTCCTTTAGCACACCCACAATCGAGAAATACTCTTGCTTTTCCGGCAAGTACATTTGCTTGCCAATGGGATCCTCAGAAGGAAACAGTCGGTTCGCCAACACGGCCGAAATTACGCACACCGAAAGTTTGCCGTCCAACTCACGATGCGTCAAAAAGTGCCCACGATCTACGATCAGCCTTGTGATTTCCATGTACTCTGGCGTACATCCGACCAAGCGTCCATCGACAGGTTTGGCGTTCTTATTGCCGTTGTAAACGAAGCTCTGCGGCAGCTCTCGAATCGGCACGACGCCTTTGAGCGTTGGAACGGTAAGGCGAATCATTTCTGCCTCGGCGCGCGT
>CAYTPS010000366.1:0-5032 GCA_964439245.1 uncultured Pirellulaceae bacterium
ACAGCGATGTCTTTGCACTTCTGAATGGCGCTGAAATCGATCAGCTTGGGAATTTCTGGGCTAATGAGGTCGTCAAAAAAACGGTGCAGCTAGAAGCCCCGTTAGACCAAACACAAAATCTCAACCTGAACTTCAGTGAGTTGTTGCAGCGTGACGCTAAGGGGCTGTTTGTTGCTACATTCACATCGCCGCAGATTGACAGTGGCCGCTACAAAAAACGGCCAACTCAATGGTTCTCAATTTCAAATATCGCGATGCAGTTCTATAAAGGTCTCAATCAATCAGACATTTTTCTGACAACCTTCAGCGATGCGACTGCGGTCGCTGATGCGGATGTGAGGGTTATTGCGGCAAATAACCGTACTTTGTTTGAGGGGCGTTCGGATCAATCTGGTCGCGTTGAAATTCCTAATAACTTCCTGAGCGGTAGTAACGGCTTTGCACCGAAATTCATCCTAGTTTCTGGCGCATCATACGGCACAAGTATTATTCAAGTTGACGGCATAGACCAAAAGCCTCGCTTTCTTGATGGTGGCGCAGTGAAGCGGGAGCAAACGGATGTTTACCTAACCTCAGACAGAGGTATCTACCGACCCGGAGAAACTATTGAGCTTGTGGGGGTCGCGCGGCGGCTGGATTTAACGCCGATGCCAGCAGAAGAGTTGATCGTAAAACTGGTTAACCGCCAAAATAACCAAGTCTATTCACTGGATTTGTCGAGCAATGACTTTGGAGCCTTTGCTGCTCAAATTCCCCTCAAATCAACTATCCCACTAGGCCGCTACTCCATCCGGGTGACAACGGTGGATGAGGTGATCCTCGCAGAACATGCCGTAAACATCAGTGACTTTGTACCCCTGACGATTGAGGCTGGTCTGGAGATGAAAGATGACGCTTGGCCGGTTGGAGCTGAGCAAGATATTACTCTCACAGGTTCTTACTTCTCTGGTGGAGCAGCCTCTGGTCTGCCTGCAGAGATTACGACATCCTTGCAAGAAGTCAGTTCTCATGATGAAGGGCATTTGTCAGGGTTTATCTTTGGCAATGAGGCTAACTCGCTGACAAGCGATGTGGATAGCCTCACCGGAGTGCTCGATGACAATGGTGAATTCACGACTAAGGTGATTGCAGATTACGAATTCGAAAAGGATCGGCTTTACGATGTCATCGTTGAGGGAACGGTGTATGATGTCGGCGGACGCGCAAATATCGTCAAAAAACGCGTCGGCCTTGACACTCTGCCAAGCTATGTTGGCGTCCGCTCAGAGTTCGGTGACTATGCAAGCCGAGACTTCCCGCCGTCGTTTACAATCGCGTCAGTAGATCGACAGGGCACTCCAGTTGCTTTCGAAGGTGTTTCTTACACAGTTAACAAGGTCAAATATAGGTATAATTGGTATTATAGCCGGGGATGGCGTTGGAATGCAGTACGCGTTTCAAGCGACACCGTAGAAGCCGGGGAAGTAACAGGGGATACGCTTACACTGCGAACCCCACTTTCATGGGGGCGCCATGAAATCGTAGTTAAAAATAACCATGGATTTGAAACTACATACGAATTCTACGTTGGTTGGGGCAGTGACACGAAACCTTCGAACGAACCCGAACAGCTAAGCTTTTCGTTTGATGGTACCTTCGTACGTGGCACAGCGCCCTTTAGTGGGGTGCTTTCGATCTTGGTTGCTAACGAAGATATTCAAAAGGTGGTGCGGACAGAGGTGCAGCAGGGCGAGTTTGAGCTGCCTTTTGGTCTTGCCGATGAAGGAGAGCCAGGCGTCCACCTTCTTGCATCACTTGTTCGACCGATCGAGACAGGCTCTGAACATTTGCCGCAAATCGCTCTTGGCAAAACGTGGGTCTCTAACGTCAAGGCAAACCGTACACTTGAAGTTGTAGTAAGTGCTCCGACAAAAGCTGATAGTCAGACCCCTTTAGATGTTACCATCAACACAGATGCGCCCGACGGTAGCGCCATGATCTTTGTGGTAGACGAAGGCATTCATGCGATATCTGGCTACACAAACGACGATATTACAGAGCACTTCCTGAGTGAACGCGCCTTGAATTATGGTATCTTCACAAATTTTGGGAAACTGGTCTCACAGGACGAAACCTTGCGGTCGATACGTGTTGGCGGCGATGGCGATATGTTGTCCTCGGCGGCTCAAGCACCCAAATCTGAATTTTTCAAAACGTTTGTCGCGGCCAGTCCACTCCTCAGCATCATTGATGGTGAGGCTAGTTTTAGCTTCGATCGAACGAACGAATGGGAAGGCCGTCTCCGCGTTGTTGTGGTTGCAGTAGGCGCGACTGGGTTTGGTTTCTCCGAAACGGAAATCACTGTTCAGGATCCTGTCAGCATAGATGTCTCGGTGCCAAGATTTGTCGCTCCAAACGACAGAGTGAATGCCAAAATGAACGTGAGATGGAACGAGTTTAGCGGCCCAGTAGAGTTGCGAACTACGATTGGCACGTCAACGAACATTCAGAATATTGAGGTGCCTACCTCAAATCAATTCGCGTTGGATTTGCCGATTAAAACTCCGGCAGTAGGTACCCTTCCGGTACATATTGAAGTCACCGCTGGTGAGCGCGTTTATCGGCGTACATATGAAATTGTGTCACGCAACGCGTCCTACCCAATCACGGAAATCCAATCTGTGGAGTTACAAAAAAGAAACTGGCTTGGGTTCGGTGGGTCATTGGTCCAACCTTACAGTGCTGATCTTGTAGAACTTGATGCTCCGGGTAGCATCTACAGCGCAAGTTTGACCAATATTGCCGGCATCAACTTGAGCCAGGCAGTCTCGGAGCTCAATAGATATCCTTATGGCTGTGTTGAGCAGGTCTCATCTAAAGCCCGTGGGTTACTTGCTTTGACCGAAGTTCGCGGATTGAGCGAAGAAACGGCGAAGAAGATCCAGCTTGGTATTGATAACTTGCTCGCGAAGCAAAAAATCTCTGGGGCCTTTGGATATTGGAGTGCAAACTCAAGGGTCTACGAGGTGTATCAACCCTACGCCGTGGACACTTTGCAAAAACTACTGCCCTACGCGGACAATCCAGACCAAGTTATAACCGCGATCAACAACGGTCTTGAATACATGTATCGGTCGAACTTCGCTGACCAACGCACCAAGTTGTATGCATATGGTATTCTGGCGCGATCTGGGTACGAGGTCACATCTCGTGCACGGTATACGATTGACCGAATATTGTCTCAGCAGCGATCGGAGTTGCTACCAGCCAACGCCTCTCCCAGGCTGTTGGCAAACGCGCTCGATGACTTTGCACTTGCCTATTGGACTGCAGCCAACCTGAGCGACACCAAGAGAATGATGCAAATTTCTGAGAAAGTTCGTTTTGTTCTGGATCAATCACCAGTCATTGAAACGCTTTCCAGTCAATCCTCAGGAGTTTGGTTCTCCGGTGACCGAACAGAAGGCTTTGGAGCGAGACTCTCCGTTCCTGCGCCGGAGTATGCTCACCTTTTGACAGAAATTGACCGAGATAGCCTAGCGCCTGCCTTAGCAGAAGTTGTCGCGAACACGCATAAATACCTGAGCCAGCGCCGCTACCGCTCGACCCAATCTAGTGCGAAGCTCGTCGCGCTGCAAAAGTACCAAGAACAATCTATGGAAGGCACAAAAGTTTCGATAGACGGCATGAGATTTGTTCTCGATGAAACAGGAAGCATCCCGTTAACAGAGCATCAACTTAAAACTGGTTTTGACATAGGGCATGATGCGAGCACATCGCTGTTTCTAAATGTTAAGACGACAGGCCAGCGGAGCTTCACTGATCCGCTAAATAATGGCTACAGGGTTACAAAGCGCTGGTATGATCGTTCTGGAAACGCTGTCGACCTTGAATCGGGACGACTAGATGCCAATCAAGGTGACCTATTCACCGTGGTCATTAGAATCGATCGGACGCAAGCAGGGCAGGGGTCAGATCTTCTTTTGACAGACCTATTGCCAACTGGTTTTGAGATTGAAGACGCAACTCTGGCGGACCCCCAAGTAAAAGGTAAGGAGGTTGATCTGAGCGGCGGTGAAACCCCATCTTTCACAGCTGCAATGGACGACCGTTTCATCGCGCACTTTGACGGTCGTTGGTATCGAAGTGACCATGCTTTTGTTCGGTACACTGTCCGCGCCGCGTATCAAGGGAAAGCCCAAATTCCAGACGCAACTGTTGAAGAGATGTACGCTCCTGAAATCAACGGGAGATCCGGGATTGCGCGGGCTGTTGTTCAAGGGAGATGATGCGCGTTCGGTTCTTTATGGCGACTGTCTTTATCGCTGCGGCACTCATTACAGGCGCTCTGGCTCGGTATATTTCCCTGCCACCCGAGCTTGGGCGCCTGTCTGATGTCGCCAGCGTCCTAAGATCGAACGACGGACGCATTTTAAATCTGAGGCTGACCGATAAAGGGTTTTGGCGCGAGCCTGTGCAAATCGAGGAAATCGATCCTAGGCTGGTGGAGGTCCTGATCGCTTATGAAGACCAACGCTTCTGGAAGCACAATGGTGTGGACGTAAAAGCCGTAGCCCGCGCTGCCTTCAATCTCATTAAACTCGGGCGTGTCACATCAGGCGCATCAACCATCACAATGCAAACCGTGCGGTTGCTGGACACGAGTTTAGGGCGTCAAACGCTGATCACCAAGATGCGTCAGATGGTAGAGGCCATCCGGCTTGAGAGGCATTGGACCAAAGAAGAAATACTCGAGGCCTATTTTACTCTGGCGCCTTATGGGGGCAACATTGAGGGTATTAAGGCAGCCACGGAGGCATGGTTTCAAAAAGGTCCTGCGGTTCTCACGCTCAATGAGATTTCTTTGCTCGTCGCTCTTCCTCAATCTCCAGAGCGGCGTCGGCCTGACAGGTTCCCTAATGCGGCATACGAGGCAAAACAGATTGTTTTGAGCAAAGTGGCTGCAAGGCTCAACCTGCTGCCTAGCGAAATCGACGAGGTTTCGAGCGAGCCCTTGCCTTCGCGATTGTCGAAGCCCAAACTCTATGCCCTA
>CAYTPS010000367.1:0-5015 GCA_964439245.1 uncultured Pirellulaceae bacterium
CAATATAGTCGGCACTATATCAAGAGCAATGACTGCTAAATGGTCGAGTCGGCCCATAAGTGGCTCTTTTTTCAGACCGGGCGCAGTCAAGAAGACAGGTCGGGCGTAAGTGCCTGCCCGCTACCGTATTTGACTGATGATGACTGATAAATCGCCATTGCTTCGGGCATCAACGCCTGAAGATCCGACGCCCGACGCTGGTCCGATGGATGAGTAGAAAGGAATTCGGCGGACTGCCCACCGCCCTTCATTACTCCGAAGCGCGTCCAAAATCCGGGGGCAACCGCTGGATCGTATCCTGCTTGGGCCATCAATTTCAATCCGATGTGGTCGGCTTCGGATTCCTGCCGCCGATTATAGGGTAACAGCACAGCGTATTTGGACCCAACGCCGTAAGCCTGCATCAGTAGATCTTTCTTGGCCGGTGCGTATTTGCCGGCGACTTTGTCAACCAAAATCTTGGCACCATCGACCGCCATGTTGTGGCTCATTCGTTCACCACCGTGCCGGGCAAGCGCATGAGCAATTTCGTGAGACATCACGACCGCCAGCCCAGCTTCGTCTTGGCAAACCGGCAAAATGCCTTCGTAAATAGCCACTTTTCCGCCCGGAAGACAAAAAGCGTTCTGCTGGGCATCGGAGATTAGATTGAACTCCCAATCAAAATCGCTTCTGTTTGACACAGCGGCAATACGCTTACCCACACGCTGGACCATTTGAACCAAAGCGATATTCGTTGATGACGCCTGTCCAGCAATCGTCTCTTGATAGGCCTGCAGACCCAGTGATATCTCTTGTGCTTCGGGTACCAACATCAATTGGGGGCGTTTAGTAATTGGCGTGGAGCGACATCCGCAGGCCCCCAAGCCCATGCAGCCTCCCAACGTCCAAAGCCCTGCCATTTTCAGCGACTGACGACGGTCGATCTTTCTGGAACCCACAATCAAACTCCCTGTTTCTAAAACGAGAAGCCTAGAAGAATCGATGTGAAGCGTCATCAGCACGTCAATTCAACAGTAGCAGCATGCTGTCAACGTTGCTTGCACTTCGAGCTGGATCACTGTCCCTTGAGAATCGCCCGTATCTTTTCCAAACGAATTTGCAGTTCTTTTTCGAAACCGCGATCTACCGGAAAGTAGTACTCTTTCTCAACGCCCAAGTAATCCTGCGCATTGACGCCTCCATCGGCGCGATGCGAATTTTCGTACCCCACGCCACTGCCAAGTTCTTTCGCCGCGTCATAGTGTGTGCACCGCATCGCTTTTGGAACAGGGATCACACTCTGCTCTCGAATGTCTCGCCGCGCCAGTCCGATCGCCACGGTGGCAGCATTGGATTTGGGGGCACACGCCAGATAGGCGACCGTTTGAGAAAGCGTCAGCTGACACTCGGGCAAACCAATTTGTTCGCACGCTTGCGAGCACGCCACCGCCAACGGCAGCGCGTGTGGATCAGCGTTGCCAATGTCTTCACTGGCCAAAATTACCAAACGGCGACAGAGAAACCGCACGTCCTCGCCTCCCTCAAGCATTCGAGCTAGCCAATAAAGCCCCGCATCAACGTCGCTACCGCGAATACTTTTGATCAAAGCGCTGGCGCAGTCATAGTGTTCTTGGCCGGTGGCGTCATACTGAATCGCGCGCTGCCCCATCGCTTCGACCAGATCTTCTTTTTCCAACGTGACCGGCTCGATGCCCAATCCAGCGGCGATCGATGCCGTTTCCAGAATCGAGAGCGCCTTACGCGCGTCCCCGTCACAGATTTCGGTCAGAAATTTGAGCCCTTCTTCGGTCAAAGATATTCTCTCACGGCCAAGGCCGTTAGATTTGTCACCGAGAGCTGTCTCAATCACAGTGCGAATATGGTCCTCGGACAGCGGTTCAAACTGGAAGATCTGGCTGCGACTGATCAGAGCACCGTTGACGGCGAAAAAAGGATTGGAAGTCGTCGCCCCAATCAAAGAAACGACACCGTCCTCGATATCTGCCAACATCGCGTCTTGCTGTGCGCGGTTAAAACGATGGATTTCATCGATAAATAGCAAAGATGCCTGCCCGCCGGTGGCAAGCTCGTCTCTCGCCGCTTGCAGGGTCTCACGCAGGTCTTTGACCCCATGAAGCACGGCGTTGAGCTGGTAAAACTTTCGTTGAGTTGCCCCGGCCAATAGTCTGGCAAGCGTGGTTTTTCCGGTGCCAGGCGGCCCGAAGAAGATCAAACTACCGATCCGATCAGCTGCGACCAAACGTCTCAGTAGCTTGCCCTCGCCCATGATGTGTTCCTGACCAATGAATTGATCAAGGGTTTGAGGCCGCATTCGGGCGGCTAACGGTTTCCCTGAATCCAGATTTGCCTGTTCAGCAGATTCAAAAAGAGACATGGCAAGAATCCTAGGAAAAAGAAGTATTTGTTAAGTCGATCATACCAGAGCGATTTCCACCTGGACTCCAACCAAAAGTCTCGTGCGAGTTCGTCAGCTCGAAAAAAACCCTAAAGGCAACCCCCAAGATTGAGGGGCACGTTAATCCAGCAAATTCATGCATGTTATCACCGCTTGCAATCAAAAGTAATTGCGGGGTTAGACACAATCCTAACCAATATTCGTGGTCAAGTTTACTATTGCAAGTACAATGCGGTTCCCTCCTTTGCCTCCCTCTCACTTCCAATGATGAGGTTGAACCTCTTTTCGATACTATGGCAAAGCAATCCTAAAATGAATACTACGAAGAACAAAGTCTCCAAGTGCGTGATGGCTCGTATCATGCGCCAGGGAAAAACGGTCCAGAAGAATTTTACACTTAGAGAATATAAAACGTGGACAAAGGCTCAAGCGGCAGCGGATGTTTGGGTCAAGAAAATGAAAGCCAAGCTGCCTCCAGTTTTGCCCGCTAAAGGCCGTATGAGCAAGCGTAACTCATCCGGCGTCGTTGGCGTGTGGCCTCGGATGACCACCTACGGGAAGGGCAAGAAAAAGAAATATTACTGCCGCTGGTACGCCCGTTGGCCAGAATGCCCACTAAAGGGTGGCGTTAGCTTCTCAGCCGATCAATTCGGCGACAATGAAGCGTTTGCAATGGCCTACCTCGCAAGAGAAAATGAAACGATTGATCGGGACTGGGTTGTGAAAAAGTTTAAGTCATTCAAAAAGACCAAAAAGTTTAAAGAGCTTCTCGCTAAGAAGCAAACTGAATTCGTTTAAACTCTCCGCCTAAACAGGCACCAATTTGAACAGCTTCATTAGCACGGGTTTTGTCCCGTGCTTTTTTCGTACCCAATTGCTGCAACCAACCTCCAGCAGGGCCGAAGCACTTTCGACCCTCAGCCCTTTAGATTGTCTTCGTCGCGTTCACCCCACTCCATCGTTTGAACTCTGGCTCGCGTTAACGAAAACGGCAATTGAGCACTACGTTTGCAGGTCCAAGGTCGACTAGTCCTTGGATGCAATCATTTTGTTGCATGGCCAAAATGGGAACTCTACAATCGACTCTACCGTTTTGGTCTCTTTTACTTTCTGGAGTCTGTACTGATGGCTTGTCGCACTGTGTCCCCAAGCGGGACATTCTGTTTGTTGTTCGTTTCATTGGTCATTTTGCCAATTGTCGGTTGCGCACCAGCCGCCAAGGTTGAGGTTCCCACTGAATTCACAGAGTACAACTTGAAGGACGGCACTGCCGCGATCAATTATCCTACCGGCTGGGAAGCCGAAGGAACCGGCAGCCGCAGTCGCGGAAGAGCTTACGCCACTTTTCGCCAAGGCGATTATGAGATCCGGTTGGACGCGAGCTTCGCCGATTCGCTGGCATCAGGAGGAGGCGCGGCCCAGGCGATGATTGGAAAAATGGGCGGTGTCGATGCACCAGAGCTATTGCCTCCTGAGGAGATGATTCAGAAAAAGAATCTTTCATGGTTTGAAGAACAATTTAAAGCTTACGAAGAAGACGAAGGCGAATTGATCCGCATCCCGTTGGGTAACGCCTTCGTGAATAATTTCTCCGGTCAAAGAAATTGGCTCAAAATCAAGGGCATGCGCGCTGCCATCATGGCCCGAGATCGCAGCGTCAGCTTTCACGCTTTCTGCCCCGCTTCAAAATGGGAAACCTTCGGCCCCATCTTCAGAAAGATGTTCGAAGAACTCAAACCCGGCGTTGTGCAATAGGTAGGTATTAGAACCGGTGAGCAGTCATCACCGTCACTCCAACACCTTCCAATTCAATCCCCACAGGCGACCACGATTCCCAATTGTCGGTCCCCTTTTTTCTTATCTGCGGAATCAGCAAAACAGCGCTCTCTTTTCGCCACGGTTGGCTGTTGCAAACGCACTTTTGCTCCCATGTTGCGTTTGCGAAACATATACGCGCGACAATCGGGATAATCCCAACGCTTATGTGCTGTTTCCCCTGAGAATCGAATTGGTCCATCGATTGCACCGACTGTGATCTGCTGGAAATGTGTTTGGAAAACGCAACACGGCTTCCCCTACTTTCCAGTGCTCCCCCTACCGACCCGCTGACTTTTCAGTCGGTCTTTTGTGCTACCACCACAAATTCAGTCATTGGAGCCAGTGATGAACCTGCCCGCTTTTCTTACGTCTTTTGCAACGTCAAACAACCCGTTGCCGCGCTCGGCTCCGCGGAAAGCTCGACGTTTAGTGCAACCCGGCTATCAAACCTGCGAGCCCCGCAACCTACTGGCGGGAATTGAGTTCTTGGCTGACACGGGACAAGTTTTGATTGGCGGAACCAATGAAGCCGATCGATCCATTGTTTGGCAAATCAACGATACGGTGACAGTGACGCAACAAGGATTTGCGACTCAGCAATTTGACGCCTCCGAAGTACAGTCCATTCTGTTCGTTGGACTACGCGGTGATGACTATTTTGAAAATCGAACTTCTATACCAAGTATCGCCTACGGTCAGGTTGGAAACGACACATTGATCGGAGGATCCGGCGCACACCGTCTATTTGCCAACACCCAAGACGACTCCATCGACGGCGGTGGTGGCGACGACTTCATCG
>CAYTPS010000368.1:0-5003 GCA_964439245.1 uncultured Pirellulaceae bacterium
ATGAAGATGAAGATGAAGATGAAGATGAAGATGAAGATGAAGATGAAGATGAAGAGTATGAGTACGCTGAAGAAGATGAAGGCGACGAAGAAGAGTACGAATACGAGTATGAGGATGGAGAAGAAGTAGAAGACGGCGAAGAGGAAGAAGACGATGAGGAGTATGAGTACGTCGAAGTCGATGACCCAGATGGCGAAGACGACGAGTATGAGTACGAGTACACCTACGAAGACGAAGACGGAAATGAAATCGACGACGAAGATTCCGAGGACGACCTCGACGATCTAGAAGAAGATGAGTGGGAAGAAGTCGACGACGATGACGGCCTAGACGACGAAGATTGGGAAGACGACGACGATGATTGGGACTGACAATAGCCCATTTCACAACGTGCTAAACCGACGCGTGAGCGAGGAGTAATCGGGAAAATATCCTGGCCCACACATCGGGCTAGGATAAGTTTTAATTTCCCATTAGTCAGTCGCCCAATTGGAACAACCGCTTCATCGCTTCTAGCAACCCACCGGAATCATCGCTCTTGTTCGAGTTGATCGATTTTAGCGGAGGGTGCAAGATCTTGTTTACCAGGCGGTGAAAAGACTGTTCAACCACTGCTTCCTCTTCCGGAGATAGATCAAGCCGGTTCAACAACCGCTCTAGTTCGGCGTCCTTGGCTGTATTGGCCTGTTGTTTTAGCAGGGCGATGGTCTGACCGCTGTTGCGGCGGTGAATGTCCTGAAAGAAATTGGCTGTCTCCTGCTGAATGATCGTTTCCGCTTTGGGCCACTGGCTTTGGCGGCTTTTGCGATTCTTTTCACACTGCTTTTGCAAGTCGTCCAACGTATATAAAAACACGTTGGGAAGCTCACCAATCTTCGAATCAAAGTCACGTGGAATCGCCAGGTCTAGTATCAGCAAAGGCTGTTGCCGACCGCTACCAGAGAGTTCCTTGAACATGGCAGCGGTTACGACTGGTTCCTTAGCGCTGGTCGTGCTGACAATCAAATCAGCGGCGGCGATTTGCTGGCCAAGATCATCCCAATCGGCGACTTGGCCATTAAATTTCTCGGCCAGCGATTCGGCTTTGGAGCGCGTTCGATTGACAACGACAATGTCTTTTCCATTTTTGGCAGTCAAATACGTCAGCGTCTCCTCACCCATTTCACCAGCACCGAGGATCAATATCCGTTTGTTGTCCAGCCGTTCAAAGATCTCGCCGGCCAGCACGTTTACCGCCACGCTCGGTACGCTGATGCGGTTGGCGTGAATATCAGTCTCGGTAGCCACTCGTTTGGCGACCTTCATCGCGGTCTGAAAAACCTGATGGGTCAGCGGGATTTGGTGCCCCGTATCAACAGCCAACTGGTAGGCTTGCTTCACTTGAGAGAGGATCTGAGCCTCGCCAACAACCATGCTGTCCAGAGAGGCTGCCACGCGAAACAGATGGCTAATTGCTTCTTGATTTCGGTGGGCGAACAAATTGGAGGAGATATCACCACTTTTCAAACCCCGTTCCGAAGCCAGGAAATCAATCATCTGCTCCGAAGTCGGAATGCCTTCCAGGGTTTTTCCAGCGGCATACAACTCGGTGCGGTTGCAAGTCGAAATCAAAACAGCTTCGGATTGCGGAAACGTCGTGTGAAACTTATTCAGAAACGTTTTCACTTGGTCTGGCGTAAAGGAGAGCTTCTCTCGCACTGAAACGCTCGATTGATGATGGCTGCATCCAATAACGTGAAGGTTCATGCAGTGCCTCCAAAAATCTTGGCGGGCGAATTCGCAATAGATTGGACGTCAAATAAAGAATCGTTCCAATCTATCGGGAGGTCGGTTACGGAAACTGGTTTGCTAAAACCGACTTCCTCTTTCGGCGTAGCGTGTCCGAACTGGAGAACAATCAAAAGCTCGACCAATAGAAACAAAAAGCTAATTGAAACCAACCAAGCAATCTTTTTGCCTTGTCTGGCAGGTTTATAAACGACGCTGAACACTGTTGTTGCCAATAGCCACAGGAAAAGAATCGCCGAGGACCAGATTACCGGATCGCTCCATGGATTTGATAGTGTTCTGGTTTCGGTTGATTGTTTGACCATCACCAGCGCGATCCCTGAGGCAAGTCCGCATCCGAAGAGCACTGTCGAGATTGCCAATGATCGTTCGGCGGACGTCTGAAGCCACTCAAGCGAGGGCAGTTTGAACCATCCGGTCAGTTTCTGTTTCAGTCTCCGCGCGTTGATCAGATACATCACACTGAAGACGAACCCTAATGCGACGGTGACAGTTCCTAATAGGAGAGCGCTGCCGTGGATAAGGTTCCAGACTGTTTTTGCACGACTAGGCGAAAATGAACTGGAGTCTCCGAAGGAAGTACTCACCAAAATTAACAATAGTGTGACTGGAAGGAGAAACAGTCCAATCAAGGAGTTAGGCTTTTGTACTGTCAGCCACAAATAGGACGCGGCCAACACCCAAGCCACTGCCAGTCCCCAGCCTAACCAGCTGCCCAACCAGATCCCGTCACTGCCGACGGTCGACTGAGTGTGGTAGACGATATAAACCGTATGGGCAAACAATCCGGCGGCCGTTAGGCCCAATCTCAAGACGGTCCGGAGTTTGGTTTGGAAGAACATCCGCGACACCTCTAGCGCAAACACCACCATATAGCTGGCGGCGAAACAGGTGATCGAGATTTTTTGTAACCAATCCAATTGAGGATCCCGTAGCCGAAGTTGCAAGACTTTCGGAGAGTTTTTAGGAAGCTGTCCAATCCCGCGATAGATTGGCTACCAAAACAGCTCATTTCCGTAGCCTAGATCGCAAGACTGTTGCAGCATTTCAAGGCCATCAGAACAGCACTGTAATCTAACCCTGATCTCCCTTGCTTGCTTTGCTCAAACCGCACTCTTGGAGTTTTTTGTACAACGTATTTCGGTTAATACCCAATAACTGAGCCGCTTTGGTTTGGGTATTATTGCAGTTCTCCATCACTTGGACCAGCAACTCGCGCTCGACTGGTGCGACGATCTGTTTGTACAAATCGTCAGTGTTCTCTTCCGCTTTTGAGATGCGGTTATAGACAAACTCGCTAACCAATGATTCCTCATCCGAAGGACGAAATACGGCGCTTGCTGCAGCTGCCCGATCACCCGTGACTGCATTGGGCAGCAAATACGATTCAAGCACATTGCCTTGAGCCAACACGACGGCTCTTTCAATATAGTTCTGAAGCTCGCGTACATTCCCTGGCCAGTTATACTCGTTGAGGGCAGCCATGGCGTCGGGAGCAATAGAGGTTACCGGGCTGAGGTTCTTCTCACTGTAGATTTGCAAAAAATGTTTGGCCAACAATTCCACGTCGCCGGTGCGTTTTCGTAAAGGTGGCAAATTGATCGGCAGCACATTCAGGCGCCACAAAAGGTCTTCACGAAAATCTCCATCGGCGACTGTTTTTGACAGATCACAATTGCTGGCGGCGATAACACGTACATCCACAGAGACCGTTTTTGTGTCACCGACGCGCTCAAACTCGCGCTCCTGAAGCACGCGCAGTAGTTTTACTTGAAGCGTGGAAGACGTCGAATTGATTTCGTCCAGAAAGATCGTACCGCCGTGAGCCGCTTCAAATCGACCGGTGCGATCTTTGACAGCGTCCGTAAACGAGCCTTTG
Organism: uncultured Pirellulaceae bacterium; assembly: GCA_964439245.1. Classification (GTDB taxonomy): domain Bacteria; phylum Planctomycetota; class Planctomycetia; order Pirellulales; family Pirellulaceae; genus Mariniblastus. The sequence goes on from CAYTPS010000368.1 coordinate 3,668, forward strand.
ACATGCCCGAACAGTTCGCTGGCAAGCAAGCTTTCAGTCAGCGCTCCACAGTTCACACGAACAAACGGGCCGCTCTCACGTTCGCTCAATTGGTGAAGTGCACCCGCGATCAGCTCTTTTCCGGTTCCCGTTTCCCCCAACAACAAAACGGATGCTTGACTGCGGGCCGCCATGCGCGTCATGCGATAGACTTCTGTCATCGCGGGAGAATTTCCGATAAGTCCCGGCAACGGCGTTCCGTCGACCGCCTCAAAAGGTGATTTGCCAGCCATATAGGTCCAAAAGGTGGTTCAATGATTGCCAATATGTTTGGCATTTTAAGGTCGCTGATCAACTCAGATACCTAAGTGATTTCGATTTCGATACAATCCGTTGCCGCATCGAATCACACGTGCATAATTTATTAGCATCGGCGTTGATTACAATCGCAAAATGCTCGTTTTTGATGGCAGTGAACGCCAATCTATCGCGTTTTCCCTTATTTGGTGTTAAGGTTTGCGAACATTCCAACAGCCGCCAGAAAAATAGGCGGACTAAGAGGTTTGCGCAACAGAAAACCCGCTTCTGGAGCTAGAAGCGGGTGTTTGTTCTTTCGACGATTCAACGCCAGACGACACGCAGTACGGCGGGCGTGATTGAGCTAAATCGCCAATTAGGCGATAGAGCTGATTTGGACTTTAACGTACTTTTGACGATGCCCAGTGCGACGCTTGCTGTTTTTACGTCGTCGAAACTTCTGAACGAAGATCTTATCGCCTTTGGTTTCGCCGATGACCTTGGCGGTTACTTTGGCACCGTCAACGGTCGGCGTGCCCAATTTGAAGTCGCCTTCGCCTTTGGAGACGGCCAAAACCTTGTCAAAAGTCAGTTCAGATCCCGCTTCAAGGGTGCGGTAGTCAATCTCAAGGAACTGGCCCTCTTCGACTTTGTATTGGTGACCGCCGTCAGAGATAATCGCGTACATACTTGGTTTACCGGATTTTAAGCTGTAAATGTTGGGGGTTCTGGCTGACCTTTCGGCCATTTCGAGCCGCGAATTTTAGACAACGTCGGCTATTCCGTCGACCCAAAAAAAGGAATTTTGGCGATCTCGCCCAGCAAATCGTAGAATAACCCACATGAACAGGTCTTGAAGAACCTGGAAGCAGTCGACAAGGCGGCGTTTCTCGGGCGTCCGAGCCGTCAGCTGGCCGTAGCCCGAAGTCGCAAGTCTCTGGAGGTTCCAGCTCTTGCAGATCCTTCTTGAGCGAGATCGGCTAGGAGAATTTCCCCCTCCGAACTCTAAGGACAACCTGTTAAACTACCGGACTTTGAAGCAATTCCTGCAAATCAGCAC